>JALYVD010000310.1 GCA_030853405.1 Acidobacteriota bacterium
GGGCGAGAATGGGTATCCGTTTGTCTGTCATCAACTCGCGCTCGCGTATTGCCGCCGTTGCCTGGAATCCATCCATCTCCGGCATCTGAACATCCATAAGGATGAGATCGAAGATCTGCGTGGAAAACTCTTTCACTGCTTCTATGCCGTTCGAAACGACCTTAACGAAGTGTCCTTGCTTCTCTAATAGCCTGGAGGCGAGCACTGCGTTAACGGCGTTGTCCTCCGCGACTAGAATTCGCAGGGCGGGGATCTCGTTATCCCGACCTTGCGCGCCGAGTGGCGTGGAGGATTCAGACGGCTCATTCCGGATAAGTGGACTCAAAGCATTCCGAAGTTCATCGAGAGCAACCGGCTTTACCAAGTAGGAAGGAATGCCCAGTCGACTACACTCGCTGGCGCAGGAGGTCAGATCCGATGAACCAACCATCATCATCAGAGTTCGTCTGAGCCGCGGGTCCGGCCCCAGACGCCGGGCCAATTCGAATCCGTTCTGGCCGGGTAAGTCCGCGTCCAATAGAACCGCGGTGTAGGAATAGCGGCTGGCGGAAATCACATCAAAAGCCGCAGCGCTACTTTCGACGGCCCTACTCGCGATTCCCAAAACGGCAAGCATTTCCGTCAGAATCTGCCGATTGGAAAGGTTGTCGTCCACGATGAGCACGGGTAGCGCGCCGGCGCCAAACGACACAGATAAAGGAGACTGCGCGAGCCGAGCGGGAATCGGGCATGTCAGCAAGAAAGAGAATTCGCTGCCGAGCGACGGTTTACTTTCGACTTGAATCCTGCTGTTCATTAACTCCAGCAAGCGCGATGAAATTGTCAGCCCCAGTCCAGTTCCGCCAAACCGGCGGCTTACGGAGCCATCCGCCTGAACGAAGGGGTTGAAGATGTCGGCGAGTTTTTCCGGCTCAATACCAATTCCCGTATCGCGCACCGAGAAACGGAGTGTAGTCTCCAGAGATGAGCGCGAAAGGCATGAAACATGGAGTTCGACCTCCCCGCGCATTGTGAACTTGATGGCATTGCCGATCAAGTTCAGTAGGATCTGGCGAATACGGCCGATGTCGGCAAGAACATAGGTTGGAACATCCGTGTCAATGCGGCAGAGGAGTTCGAGGCCCTTTTGATGCGCCTGTATAGCGAGAGCTTTCAACGCGGAATACAACTCACCCCGAAGGTCGGCCTCGACCGGGCTCAGAAGAAACTTTCCCGCTTCGATCTTGGAGAAATCCAGGACGTCGTTGATGACAGTCAACAGTGAATCGGCCGATGTCTTGGCTAGAGTCAAGTACTCGCGCTGCTCACGTGTCAGGGTTGTCTGAAGTGTCAACTCAGTCATTCCGATGACGCCGTTCATGGGCGTGCGGATCTCATGGCTCATGTTTGCGAGAAATTCGCTTTTCGAACGGCTGGCCGATTCTGCGGCCTCTTTGGCGGTTGCCAAGTCCTTGGCCGCCCGGTGCCGTTCGGTTACGTCGCGAAAGCTCCACACTCGTCCCACGCTCCTGCCACTTAACTTTTGCGGTTCCGAGTGACGCTCCAGGGTGCGGCCATCCTTCAGTTCGATAACATCGTCCGACTTTGCATTCGGATTGGAATATAACTCGACGACCTTACGCCGGAAATCTTCGGGGGCGATCAGTTGATCGAGAACCAAAGCGATGGCTACCTCGTCCTCCCCAGACGCCAGAACCGCTTCCGAGAGACTCCAGATATTCAGAAACTTCCGATTGCAGGTGACGATCTTTCCCGACGAATCGACGACAAGAATCCCTTCCTCAATCGACTCCAGAGTCGCCCGGAGGGCTTCCGTCTTCTCGTCGATCTTCCGCCGAAGAATAGCGACCCAGAAGAGAGCGATGAGCGTCCCCAGGACTACTAACCCGAGCAGCAGGAATAGACGAGTGAGAGTCCACCAGGACGGCGTACTCAGGATCTGGACATCGTTGCCGGAGCGGGCAAGCAGCTTGAAGGAAACGGGTTTTTGAAGCGTATTGAAATCGTTAATGCAAATCCCCGCGACCCTTACAACACTTCCGTCCTGAACGCTGGATTCAATATGCGCCGTCGAGCTCACGGAGAAGACGACGTGGTCCTGCTTCATCACCAGAATTTTCATCCCGGGTAGAACGGAACGGCTTACAACCTCTCCTTCGATACTTACCAGGGAGGAATCGAACTCACCGCTCATCGCTCGCTTGACGGAGATGGGCACAGCCTCGGACGGTTTCCGCTTTCCGAGGATCCGGATCGCCGCATCGTCCAGCTTCACGTGGGCCTGGTCGAAACCCGGATAGCCAAGAGCCTCAACCTGATCCCCCGGCCGGAGAACCAGATCATCCCGAGATTGGATGTGCAGGCTGCCCGTGCTGTCGAGGATATAGGCGTTGCGAGCGTCGAGAGCGGCGGTAACGACACCGGTTACCTTGATCCGTCTTCCGAAACTAGTCTGAAATCCAAAGCGCTGCAGACTATCAATCGACATCGGGGACGCTTCGGAGGCCTTGGTGGACGGGCTACTCAGAATTGTAATTTGACGTAGGGACTGGACGTACAGGGCAAGCCCGATCAACTGATTCCTGGCCGAGAACTCAGCACCACAAACACCCAGGACGCGTACGGATTTGTCCAGGAGTTGGGAGGGTAAAGGCGACGAGTCCCAAGGCACTTGCGCATCCAATTGCCCCCCGTCGCGAGTAATCAGACGCAAGGTGAGCACGCGGCCACCTGAGCCAAAAAGATACGCGGCGCGGCGGATGACGGCTTCGATTTCCACCCAACGAGCGTCCCATCGGGTGGTCGCCATCTGTTGAAATGTGACCTTCTCGGGTTTCGGCATTGCGGCTCGTCCGATGATTTTCCAGGACGGCTTGGCAATATCGGGCGCGAAGTCCACCTGCGTTGTGAACCCGTGAACTTCCAGGAGATCTCCCTGATTCGGGCGTGGAAGTGTTGGCGGCCACTTGATCCAGATGCCGCCAGAACGATCCTGTACGAAGAAGTCCGGGGTGCTGGGCTCAAAGTAAGTCACAACGCCGCGAATGCGGACGGGGAAATTCTTCTTTGCCTCGGGAGCGGAGAGCGCACGGACCTCAGCCGCGGACGTGAGCGTGCGGAGCGTTTGAGATCGCAACTGACCGGCGCTAAGGGTCAACAGAAGGCACAGCAGCCCTCGTGACCAACTCGCAACCGGTAATCTGCAAAACACCTTAGAGGGGTAGTGGCAGTCCCGGGAAAGAAATCTCAGAATGCAAGAATACCACTCAGCCGGGCAGGCGCGTCGATTCGCCTACAAAGGCCGAGCGGCGAAGCTTCGTGGGCTACCGCAAAACATGAAAAGCGCCCGTCACCGGCTGACGCATTGTGGGCATCTCAAGCTCCGGCATAGGCTTGGCTTGAAACAATCGTCGGCAAGGCTTAGCAAGCAAACTCGCCCAGAAACGCGCCCGGCTCTGACGTGCGCTATCCGTGGCAATGCCCGTACTCGCATACATCTGCCGGTAAAGCTTCGACACGAATACGAACGCGAGACGAGCCCGGATGCTTTTGACGCAATTCGACCGCCGCCATATCGATCCCAAGCTGTAAAATTTATTCCATACGCCTTGCGTGCGCTCACGGATTTCATCTGAACTCATGGAGGGATGTGGCGTGAACATCTTAGGCCTCAAAGCCGCTGGAATCAACCAATATCGAGTTAGCGGAGTGCCGTCCACATTCTTCTCCTGGTTTTCAGGAGCCTTTTCCCAACGCTCGAAATCTACCGTGCCGGGAAATGGCGTGAGCATTACAAATTGCGCAAACGTAATATCGGCCCGCTGCGCCAGTTCCGCAGTCGCCTCAAAGGTGTTCGCACGGTCGGTCGGCAAACCGAAAATGAACGATCCAAGAACATGAACGCCATGCTCACGAAAAGTTTGGAGCCGCTTAACAAGATCCTCGCCGGAGCAGTTGAAGTCCTTGTAAACGGCCTTCAGTCCTTCCGGTGTCACCGCTTCCACTCCCACCAGCGCACCTTTGATGTGGGCTTTCCGCATGGCATCCAGGAACTCAACGTCCTCGGCCGCTTCCATGGTGATCTGCGTAAAAAAAACCAAGTCCTTCGGAAGCTCGGCTAGCCTGGCCATCAGTTCGAATCGTTCTGCGCGAATTGACCGCAGCTCATCCAGCCTGTGCTGATTATTCTGCCGTTCAGCCAATTTCAAATCGGTCAACGTCACTGGATAGAAGTTGTCGTCGGCGAGCGCGATGAAACGGAAGCCTTTACGCCGAAGTTCCACAATTTCCCGGATGACTCCGTCCGAGGCGCGTTGCCTGGGCTTCTGGCCATCCGTCCGCCACACCGAGCAGAACGAGCAATGCTTCGCGCATCCCCGCACGGTCTGAACCGAAGCCCACATGTAGCTGTCTTTAGGAAGCAGGTCCCAACGCGCAGCCAGAAATTGATCGGGTTCAATCCGTCCGCCCTCATAGGCAGGCAGCGGTTCGCCGTTCACGCAGTCTTGCAATGCTTTCGCCCAAACGACGTCGCCATCGCCCTTGACTACCGCGTGGGCACTGCCCAGCCGGAGCGGTTCGTCCGGGTACAACGTGGCATGGATTCCACCAAACACCACCCAAGCGCCGCGCTCTCGCGCCAACCTACCTACCGCATAGCCGCGCAGAGCATTTCCGGTATGGATGCCAATTCCCACCACATCGCCGGGCTGAACGCGCGAAAAATCCAGTTGTTCCAATGTCTCATCGCAGATTTGCGGCTCTCCAAAGGAGGCCGGTGTTGCAGCGGCGAGAACATAAAGCCAACGGGGAGTAATTACGGCGGTTCCGAACGAGATGTCGCTCGGATTAATTAAATGAACGGTCACGGATGCCTTCCTGATCTTCGAACTGGTGCTTGAATCGGCGCGGTCTGCCGCGGCGAGAGTTGGTGTGGAGAGAAGTTGTCAGTGCACGACTCACTTGCTTCCCATTTACTGGACGGTCAAGAGGCTTACAGTCTATCATCCGAAACAGAAATTTGCGGGCCGACCGCTATTCACCGCAATCTTACGAGAGTTCAGCCAGGTATTTTTGCCACGTGAATCGATCTCGCGATGCCGAAGGCTTTCAATATCTTGATCAAAATCCAGGACGGATCGAACTCATACCACGCCAACCCATGCCGTGCGGAAGTCGGATGCGCGTGGTGATTGTTGTGCCAGCCTTCACCGAACGTGAGCAGCGCAACCCACCAGTTATTGCGGGAGTCGTCGCGAGTTGCAAAGCGGCGCGCGCCCCACATGTGAGTCGCGGAGTTCACCAGCCAAGTCGTATGAAGGCCGAAAACAACGCGGAAGAAGATGCCCCAAAGCACCAGCTTGTAACCGCCAATCGCTAATAACAGGACGGCAAGCGCGGTCAAAGGAGCCCAATGATAGTTGTTGAGCCAGACGTAAAATTTTTGCTTCGCCACATCCGGCGCGTACTTGGACATCTTACGCGTGTTGCTGTGATTCGCTTCTCCGGTCAGAATCCAACCTGCGTGCGACCACCAGGCGCCATCGCGGGGGGAGTGCGGATCGCCTTCCTGATCTGAATTCTGATGATGAATGCGGTGAGTGGCCACCCAGGAGATTGGTCCGCCTTCCAGCGTCAACGTTCCACAGATTGCGAAGAAGTATTCAAGAGCCAGGGGCACTTTATACGACCGATGCGTATGCAAGCGGTGATAGCCCATGCTGATGCCGAGCCCAGTCGCTATCCAGTACAGAAAAGCCGAGGCAGCCAGCAGTTTCCAGCTAAATACGAAAAGTGCGGCAAGGGCTAAGAGGTGAAAGATCCCAACCGTAATGGCGACGGGCCAATTCACCGGCTGGCTGGTAGAAATCGTGTAGTCGCCTTTTGTGGGCGTCTCTTGCTCGGCTAAGGTCACACCTCAAGTGTAGGGATTTTGGAGGGTGTTTCTTGTAAGAGTTCTGTCATTTCGCCTGCGGGTTGAAGTCGGCACACTTAATTGCTGCCTACCCCCTTGCGAATCGTCAGGTTCCTACTTAGGAGGCTGATGGTTGTATCCCTCCAGTTGTTTTTTTTGTTCGGTCACTTCAGGAACACCCAATTCTTTGCGAAGGATATCCGTGATGGCTTTGGTGTTGTAAGGCTCCTGCGTCGAGGAGCTACCATTCTTGTTGCTGAATTGCGTACCGTAAATCTGCGGCTGTTTTATGGATTGTAGATAGCGATCCAGGGTGGCCGCCGCAATCCAAGTGCTCGCTGCTTCTCCTTTTGAGATCGCAATCAGTGCCAAGGTATGTGCCAGGAGATATTCATCCGGCGTTGCACCATGCTGAAAGAGAAACGCTGCTTCGGTGAAATCTTCCGCCGTGTGCAGTTGACCCGCCTCGATCATCTTGCGTGCTTTCGCGCGTCGTTCCTCATCTTGTTTGCTTATAACGGCCCAGTCGATCTTTGCGCCGGGAGGAGATAGTCGAGCTTTCTGATCGTCTTCGAACATTTTTTTCAGTTCTTGGTTGGAGACGAAATGCTCCGACTGCATCAGAGAATGATCTTGCGGCCACTCCGTTGCCACGTCAACGCAGATGTCAGTCTGGTTGCGCTCCAGTTTCCATGGCTTAATGGAAGCCGGAAAGGCCAAAAGCCGCAAGTCCGCTTGATCGCCAGCATGCAACGTCATCGAATAATCTGTTTGGTCAGAGGGATCACCTTCTCGATATGCGTGAATGGCGAGATGCCCCTCCGAGACTGCGGCCTTCTGGATCACATCTTTGATAATGGGCGAAGCGATATGAGTAAAATGGCCATTTGTATCTTCGAATAGATGCTGCGGACGGCGAAGATATCCTGTGAGTCTGCCGTGTTCCTCCGTGATGCTCAAGACAAGGAAATTCTGGCCCCCAACCTTCATCAGCCATATTCCATCGTATGGGGATGAAGTGTTCGACCCTTGTGCTATTCCCGCACAGCAAAGAGCGACTGAAAGCAGCAGTCTGTGTGCTTTGAAAATAAGGTTAGACCAAATCTGCTGCACGCCGGTTCTTGTTGTCGGACTTGATTCTCTCATCGAAGGTCTTTCTGTGCTTATATCTATTGAAAGACTACGTTAACTACACCATTCTGGTTCCCATCATGGCGGAAATGCATCTCGACACCGAAGGGTAAGAACAAGGGTGGAAAACAGCGCCGCCGATTAAATAATTCGGCTTTTGAGCATAGTAGAGTTCGGTATTGTGGCAGCGGGTTGTCGATTTGAAACCGCAGGTGAGCGAGATTTCTTTTTCTCCTCCAATGATCCGAAGTTTCAGGAGTCCGCCAAGATCGACCGGATCTTCCCTTCGGGCAGCCAGTTGATTGTCAGCGTGGCCTCGCCCAGTATCTCGTCGGAGCACTATTGGACGGGCTGGCGCAGTTAACGCGGCAGCTCCAACCGGTCGAAACCGTCACGAGCGTAGAAAGCTTTAGCCGACGGACTGAAAAGCTTTAAAGATGTCGAGAAGAGTCCGTTTGGAAACGGCTGTTGATTGCGGAGAATGGGCGATCGAGCAACGTGGTCGTTTTCGCATCGAACCGGGACAGCCAACGGCTCATCAGCCGGGTAGAAGCAATCGTCAACAAATCTCGGGGACGGTTATCGACATCTTGGCGAACCTGTTCCTTTTACCGCTTTTGGGCGGTTCTCAATGGAATACACGACGCCGTCTCGCGAGTTAGTTTCTTTTCTCCGCGTCGGCACTCCCACCCTTTGGGCACATGCCAGTATTTCTTCCCCGATGCAACACAAGCCCGGTCGTAGTCCAAAATTTGGAGCGTGCAATTCATGGCGGATATAAAATGCGTTTGGAAGAGCGTGGCTGCGGGCACGGTGGGCGGTCTCGTCGCGGCCTTCGCGATGAATCAGTTTCAGTCCCTGCTGAAGGCCGCTTCCGGCCAACGGGAATCCAGCAGCCAGGACGAAGACGCCACCGTCAAAACCGCTAAAGCCATCTCGCAGACTCTCTTCGCTCATGAACTCACGGAGGACGAGAAGAAATGGGCCGGCCCAACCGTGCACTACTCTCTTGGCGCGTCGCTAGGAGCCGTTTATGGTGCATTGGCCGAAGCCACTCCCATCGCTACCGCAGGCGCAGGCGCCGCCTACGGAACTGCCGTCTGGTTTGGCGCGGACGAGATGGCAGTCCCCGCATTTGGGCTGTCGAAAGGACCGGCCGAGACTCCGCTCTCCGCACACCTGAGTGCGCTGGCGTCACACCTGGTCTTCGGTCTTGTTACCGGACTTACCAGACGGCTGATTGTCGGAGCTTAGTTAGCCTTAAACGATCCCCGCCGCAGCCCGTTCAGCCGAGTACGTCACGATCCATTCGGAACCGGGTCCGTCCACCGCGATTTCCCCGCCAGCGGGCAACAGCCAGGCTTGCCCCGCCCTGAAGGGATCGCGGCCAACCGTTCCCACGCCCTTGACGCATAGCGCAACTACATAGAAGGGCAGGTCTTTGATCCGAAACCCCGGCTCAGGACGCAGCCGCTCCATTCGGAAATACCGGCACGCTACTAGCTCATCCCGCCCATCCGCCAGCCGCACAACGGTGGACTCATGCCGATACGGCCCAAGCTGCGACACCTTCACGCCATGCTCCAGGTGCAATTCGCGCAGTCGGCCATAGTCGTACAGGCGATACGTAATATCCGAATTCTCCTGAATCTCGCAGACCGTCAGCCCCGCCCCGATCGCGTGCACCGTCCCGGCCGGCGTGAAGACGACGTCGCCCGGCTTAGCCTTGCGCCAGTCGAGCAGCTGCTCTATTTCCCCCGATTGAGCCGCCTCAAGAAACCGTTCCGGCGTCAATGTCTCCCGAAATCCGACGGCGAGTTCTCCCGGTGGCTGGGAATCCAGCACATACCAAGCCTCAGTTTTGCCCAACGACCGGTGGTGTTCCTGCGCGTAATCGTCCCCCGGGTGTACTTGCACCGAAAGCCGCTCGGTCGTAAACAACAGTTTTAATAGGATAGGGCAGATCCCCGGATGCTCCGCTTCTGCCGCGTTTCCCAGGATCTCGGGTGACTCGCTCAACAAGCTCTTAAGATTTTTCCCCTCCGAGGTCATATTTTCCTCAAAAGTGAACCACACTTCGCCGATACGTTCCTTGAGGGCTTGATCCGGGAAGGCGGCCTGATCCGGAAAGATCGGTTCTAGGGATTCACGCCCCCAGACCCGCTCTCGAAAGATTGGGAACAATTCAACAGGTTTGCTGAAATCTTGCATGATTAGGTGAGAAATTTCCGGCTGGCTTTCCACAACAGTATCAGTCACCGAAATTCAAGTTCCAGGCAATCAGCCACGGCTTATTAAGGGAGAAAAAATGCTTTTTATTGCGGCAGGTCTTTTGTTCATCTCTTTTATCGCACTCGCTTTTGTAGGAATCAGCGAGGCGAGAGTAGGCGTGCGACGGATGGAATACGCGACTAACGACCCATCAACGGCGACGGCGGAAGCATTCGGCGGAAGCTACACGATGGCCGACCGCGAAGCCGAAGCGCTTGCCGAAGCCCGCTTCAGTGCGTCTCTTCTTTCCCTAGGTAGAGCTCACTTACAAGCGCAGCATGGTTTTCCAGAACACGTGCACGACGAATCTTCATCGTCGGTGTTAGTTCCCCTGATTCAATCGAAAAATCCCGTTCCACAATCTTGAAACGGCGGATCCTCTCGAAATCCGCCAGGTGACGATTGACGCGATCGATAACGCCCTTCACTGCCTTGCCGACAGGTTCGGCTTGCACGATTTCCGCGGGCGGCCGCGCATTCGAATCGGCCATGCCCTGTAGACTTTGAACCTGTCCAAAATTTAGCGTTAGCAGCGCCGTCACGTAAGGCTTTTTATCCCCAACCAAAAGCACCTGATTGACCAGCGGTTCCATCTTGAACAGATTCTCAATACGCGCCGGATAAATCTTCTTCCCGTTTGAAGAGACGATCAATTCCTTTTTCCGTCCGGTGATGTACCAGTAACCATCCGCGTCCAATTCCGCAATGTCACCCGTCGAAAACCAGCCATCATCCGTCAGGACGGACCTGGTCGTCGCCTCGTCCCGGTAATAACCTTTGAAAATACAAGGCGTGCGGACCTGCAGTTCACCATCTTCGGCCAGCCGCAGTTCTATGCCAGGAAGAGCTCGGCCTATACTGCCCGGGCGTGGCCGGTCGATTGGATTCAAACAGAGGACGCCCGCTTCAGTTAGGCCGTATCCCTCGATTAACGGCATACCGATTCCCGAATAAAATTCAGCCAGATCTCGCCCGAGCGGCGCAGCTCCCGAAGCCGCAATCCGAAGCCGGCCTCCCAGCCGCTCACGAACCTTCGCAAAAACAATTTTGTTCGCGACCTTCAGGATTCGTGCCATCCAGGCCGGAACCGGTTTTCCAGCTTCCCGGTACTTCGCAGCCTCCAAACCTAATCCCAACGCACCGTAAAACAGCTTTCTTGCGAAGGCAGGGCGTTTCTTCAATTCGCTTTGAATAGTCACGTACATCCGCTCCCAAACCCGGGGAGGAGCCAGGAAAAATGTAGGCCGTATCGTCCGCAGTTCGTTCGGCAAACGCGCCAGGCTCTCTGAAAACCAAACCGGCGTGCCCGTGAACATCGGCAGCATTTCCAGAACGATACGCTGCGCAATATGTGCCGATGGCAGAAACACTACAGTCGAGTCATCGGGAGTAATGGGCAGCACGATCGGCCCCATTTCGATATTCGCCAACACCGCGGCGTGACTCGTGAGACTCATCTTCGGCTCGCCGGTCGCGCCGGATGTCAAGTACAAAATCGCCGCATCTTCCGGATCGATCTCCTTTTGAATGCGAGTGAAGACCCCTGGATCGCGCGCCAGCGTCTCGCGTCCAAGCTGTCTCAGTTTTTCGAGCGAGAGCCCGCCGCCTGCCTCACCGGTCATCAGAACCACATGCTCGGGCAGCGGAGCCCCCTGTTCCTCCAACGCTTCCGACAACCCCGAAAACGTCTTCGGATCTTCGACAAACAAAAATCGCGGACTCGACTTTCGGATATCACGAGCCAGTTCCGGCATGGGATAAGCGGTATAAAGCGCCGCAGCAACTCCGCCCGCTCCCATAATTCCTATATCAACGAGATAAAACTCCGCACGGGTCTCGCACAGGATGCAGCCGATTTCGCCTTTGAGCAATCCGAGCGCCCGAAGCCCAACCGCAATCTCCCGCGAAGTCGTGAGCCATTCATTCCACGAATAAGACCGGTACCCGCCCCCAGCTTTTGCTCCAAGGGGTTGGTGCAGAGCTTTCGCGTCCCCGTATTTCTTCACGGACTCTTCCAGCACCGTAAAGATGTTGCGCCCAGCCATCACCGAATTTTAGCAATCGATAGAGAGTGCCCTTCTGGTGCGACAATCGGGGTTGGCTTCCGAAGAAAAACCAGGATTCCACCCAGACGCCGCCACGGAGTCCTGGCGTCGCCCGCTCGCCTATCGCGAAGAAGCCTTCCTGCAAAGTGCTGATTCCCGGCCGCTTCGTATTCTGTCCGAGTACTTGTGGCCGCTCTCGCATTTCCAGGAAGAAAAGATCCAGGACACCATCGTGTTTTTCGGATCGGCGCGTATCCACGAAGACGGTCCACTCGGGCGCTATTACCAGGAGGCCCGGGAACTTGCAAAGCTGGTCACAACGTGGGCAGCCTCGCTCTCAACGCCATCCGTTGATTCCGAGCCGCATCGCCGCTTTATCGTATGTTCCGGAGGCGGTCCCGGCATTATGGAGGCCGCTAATCGCGGAGCCGCCGACGCAGGTGGCAAGACAATCGGGCTCAACATCGGCCTTCCGTTCGAACAGCGCCCCAATCCCTACATCACGCCGGAACTCTGCTTCGAATTCCACTACTTCTTTATGCGGAAGTTTTGGTTTGCGTATCTGGCGAAAGCGCTGGTGGTATTCCCCGGCGGCTTCGGAACTCTCGACGAAATGTCCGAAATCCTGACCCTTGCGCAGACGAAAAAGCTGGAGAACAAGATCATCATCGTGCTCTACGGCTCCGACTTTTGGAAAGAGATTCTGAATTTCGATGCGCTTATCAAACACGGCGTGATCTCAGCATCCGATATGGATCTTTTCAAGTTCGCGAATACGCCGGAAGAAGCTTTACACATCCTGCAGGACGGACTTACGCGCTATTATCTTGAACCCGAAAGCGTGCTGCCCGCCGCTGTTGAAGAAGCTCCGGAAATCGCCCGCTCCCGAACGTCATAACACTTAACTGGAACATCTCCTGGGAACAGCGCGCCACTTCAAACCGGCATTAGCCCCGATATGGAGCCACCGAACGCAAGTGAGGTATGGACCGAGAAGGCAAGTCGTTTCTGTAACTGCATTGCTGCCGGTGAGTCTCCAAGCAGAGGCGAATTAATGGCTCAATCCGATCACGGCAACGACATCCAAAAATCTGCAGAGTTAATGAAAGGCATCCGATTCGCGATGCTGACAACGGTCTAGCAGTGTGGAAAAGTAACTAAACAAGTTATTTGATAAATGTTTTGATCGTCTTAGTTGGTATGCGAGGCGGGAGTCGGATTTAGAGCGCGATGTTCAGCTATTTGTCACCGGAGACGCGGGTGTGCAAGGAGCATCCGTTGCGGGCGATCCGAGTGATGGTGGATGGTGCGCTGGGCAAGATGTCGCCGCTGTTCGACGAGATGTATTCGGAGTTGGGCCGGCCTTCGATAGCTCCCGAGAAACTGCTGCGTGCGCAGTTATTGCAGATGCTGTATTCAGTGCGCAGCGAGCGCTTGTTGATGGAAGAGATCGATTACAGCTTGCTGTTCCGTTGGTTCGTGGGAATGAACATGGACGAGCCGGTCTGGGACGTAACGGTATTTACGAAGAACCGGGACCGGCTGTTGGAGCACAACGTCGCGCAGGTGTTTTTCGCGCAGGTATGGCAGCAAGCTGAGCAGGCGAAGCTGACTTCGGACGAGCATTTCACCGTGGATGGCACGCTGTTGGAGGCGTGCGCCAGCCTGAGGAGCTTCCAAAAGAAAGGAGCGGCCAAACACAACGATCCGGACGATCCCGGCAATCCGACGGTGAACTTCCATGGCGAGATGCGTTCCAACGACACTCACGAATCCAGCACTGACGCGGACACCCAACTGGCGCGCAAAGGCGGTGGCAAGGAAGCCAAGCTGAGCTACTGCGGAAACCTGCTGATCGAGAACGGCAATGGGCTGGTCCACGCGGAGAGCGGCAGCGGCGCGGAAGGTTGCAGCATCGGGACTGGTGAAGGTGAAACTGGATGGAGTTGCTGTCGATGCACAGAGAGTCTTCAGGTTGGTGCTGGTCAATGGGCGGCACATCGAGAGTGGATGGGATTTCAATGATGTCGAGATGGCGCGGCTCATTCGAATTGTTGAAGCGGTGTAAACATGTTGGGTCTCGGCTTGGCAACGAAGATCTATCTGGGCGCCGAACCGGTGGACATGCGCAAGAGCTTCGAAGGACTGTTTGGTCTGGTGCGCGATCAGTTCGGGCAGGATCCGTTGAGTGGGCACTTGTTTCTGTTCAGCAATCGCACGCACACCAGATTGAAAGCATTGGTATGGGACGGCAGCGGCTTATGGGTGTGCGCGAAACGGCTGGAGCGCGGGCGGTTCCACTGGCCGCAAACGACAGAGGCACGCACGGTATCGATGCGCCCCGAAGAACTGGCCATGCTGGTGAATGGACCTGGCGAAAGCGCGGCCACGACGGAATTGGCATCGCTGGGCAGCTGCTACGTAGAACATTTCCGGTTGATCGCGTCCGTTCAAAAACAGAGCGCTCACGGTGAGAAAACACTCGCATTTACGGGCCTTTTTGTTTACTATGGAACTTCCCCGTGAGCGCTTCCGATCCTCAACTCCGCGTCGCCTATCTGGAGCGCGAACTGCATTGGGCGCAGTTGAAGATCCTGGTGCTCTAAGAGCGGCTTCGCCAGCAGCGCATTCGCATGCTGGGGCCACAAAGCGAGACGCTTAGCAATCTGCAGTTGGAGTTATTGGCCGACGAAGAGCCCGGGGTAACTGCCGACGAGGTAGCAGCCGAAGGCCGCCGCGAGCCGGTGGCGAAGATGCCGCCACGCGAACGCAAGCCGCATCCGGGCCGTGAGCGATTGCCGGAGAATCTGCCGCGGGTAGAAAAAGTCATTCACTGCCAGGAGCGGACCTGCAGCGGCTGCGGGCGCGAAACATCGGTCATCGGCTATGACGAAAGTGAGCGGCTCGACGTGGAGCCGGCCCGCTACTTCGTGCGGGTGATCAAGCGCGAGAAGCGCGCCTGCGGCAACTGCGAACGAGGCACGGTGAGGATGACGCCGCTGGATGGCTGGGTCATGCGGGTGGGCGAGTTGCTGCAACCCGTGATCGCTGCGATGCGCAAGGATCTGCTGAGCGCATCGTATCTGCAGGCCGACGAACGACAGTTCCGGTGCAGATGCACGACCGGCGCGGCAGCAATCACGAAGCTTATCTCTGGCAGTACGGCAAGCCAGGCGGTGAGACGGTCTTCGATTTCTGCCTGGGCGCGGGCGCGAGGGTCCGCGAAAGTTTCTGGACAAGTGGGAAGGCATTCTGCAGACCGACGGCTACCAGGCCTACGAAGGCGTGGGTGGACCGAAGATGGTGCATGTCGGTTGTTGGGCGCATGGACGCGCTGTTCCTGGTGGACCGGAACGCGCGCCAGCACGGATTAACAACCGCGGAGCGTCTCAACTTTCGATGCGAGCATGCGCGGCCATGGGTGGGCGAGATTCGGCAAGAGTGTCTGGCGATCTCGCGTCAAGCGCTGCCGCAGAGTGCGTTGAGCAAAGCCGCGGCCTACACACTGAACATGTGGAAGAAGCTGGAACGCTGCCTGGAGTACGGGGAAGTGGAGTTGTCCAACAATCCGGCGGAGAACTCAATCCGTCCGATCGCACTCGGGAGAAAGAACTGGCTGCATGTAGGCAGCGTGAAGGCGGGGCCGAAAGTAGCCGCGATTCTCTCCATCGTGGAATCCTGCCGAGGCCTGAGCGCGCCCGTGAAGCAGTATCTCGCCTCTGTGCTGCCGGGCTTGCCTGATCGCACGCTGAGACAGATTGCCAACCTCACGCCCGCCCGCTGGTCCGCCGCTCGAAGTTGACCGCCCCGGGGTTCGTCAGACGCTTACTGATGAAAGCTGATTTCCGGAACGGTCCAGAACCTGCACGTAAATGGATGGAACATCTCCACCGGTCGATACACTCAGCGCGCAGCCCGATTCATCCTGAGCCGTCCCGTTGGCTGAACCGCCGTAAGTGCTACCGCGTTGGCCGGATACACCCTGCGGCTGCACCCAGTTATCGACAATCACATTGGTCGGACCGTACTGTCATCCGATGGGGCGCTCCCATAGCGTCCACGTAAGCGAAGTTACTCCATTGTGTCCAATGGTTGGTAACAGTGTTGTTGTTATAGGGCAGGTTGATGTCCAAACCGTCATGCCATCGGTAGTTACGGGATACCAGACGGCGCCGTCATAGGTGAGTTCGTGGGAGAACGGTATGCCACGCCCGGCCCTATTGACGTGGGAACGCAAAATGCACGTTCAGGTTCGCGTTGTTCACCGTGTCTATCGGACCGCCGCTGAAGCTGCCAAACGGCGGAGTTCCGAATAACAATTTCGTGGGGGTGCATTAGTCGCGAGGACAAGCGTCTCTCGCGCGCGAGTACCAGAACAGACTACCCCACAAAAGGTGCGGTCTTCAATGGTACGAAAGGTTCATTTTGAGGTAAACACGAACGGCGAATCGCATCGTTGCCGCGCAGCGACTTCAGGAGTGGTATTGATTTTCAAACCGCTTAAAGATCAAACACCCGTTAGTGCCGCCAAATCCAAAACTATTAGACAGCGCATATTCAATCCCGACCGGGCGCGCCTGATTGGGCACGTAATCGAGATCGCATTCCGGATCGGGAAACTCGTAATTGATGGTCGGAGGAGCGATCTGATCGCGAATCGCGAGTACCGTAATCCCCGCCTCCAGGCCGCCCGCACCGCCCAGTAAATGCCCGGTCATTGACTTCGTCGAGCTAACCGCAAGCTTGCCCGCATGATCTCCGAAAGCCCGCTTGATCGCTATCGTCTCCGCTTTATCGCCCAGCCCCGTCGATGTCCCGTGAGCATTCACGTACTGAACCTGCGAAGGTTCAATCCTGGCATCGCGCATGGCATTTCGCATGACGCGATAGCCTCCGTCGCCGTCCTCGGGCGGTGAGGTGATGTGGTGCGCGTCGGAGCTCATTCCATAACCAACAATCTCTGCGAGTATAGTCGCTCCTCGACGCTTGGCGTGTTCCAGTTCTTCGAGAATGAGAATGCCGGAACCTTCACCGACAATGAAACCGTCGCGCTCTTTATCCCAAGGCCGGGATGCCCGCTGTGGCTCATCATTGCGAGTGGATAAGGCGCGCATCGCGGCAAATCCGCCAATACCCATCGGTGTTACGCATGCTTCGCTGCCGCCGCAAATCATTACGTCCGCGTAGCCGTATTGAATCAGCCGGAAGGAGTCGCCTATCGAGTGCGCGCTGGTTGTACATGCGGTCGCGGTCGCGGAGTTCGGCCCTTTGGCGTTGTACTTGATCGATACGTATCCGCTCGCCAGGTTGACGATGCAAGACGGAATGAAGAAAGGCGAGATGCGGCTCGGTCCGCGCTCGAGCAGGATCTTATGTTCGCGCTCGATAACTTCGAAACCCCCGATTCCGCTCCCGATATAGGTCCCGACATTTTCGGCGTCTTCCTCGGTCACTGTTAGATGCGCCGACTTCATGGCGAATTCAGAGGCCGCCATCGCGAACTGTATGAAGCGCCCCATCTTCTTTACGTCTTTTTTTTCGACGTACTTCAGTGGGTTGAAGTCTTTCACCTCACCGGCAATGCGGCAGGCGAACTCCGTAGCGTCGAACTGGGTAATCGGTCCAATCCCCCCCTTGCCCGCGAGCAGCGCCGCCCAACACTCTTCGGTACCGGCGCCAACGGAACTCAGCAGGCCTATGCCTGTAACGACTACTCTGCGTGACAAATTCGGATCCCCGTTCGCGCCCGTTGTGCGATGCCGGCGAAGGAATAAAAGTTGGCAGTCAAGCTACTTCTTTTTCGACTCGATGTAGTCAACCGCGTCTTTTACGGTCTTAATCTTCTCGGCTTCTTCGTCCGGAATATCGAGGTCAAACGCTTCTTCGAACGCCATCACCAGTTCGACGATGTCGAGCGAGTCCGCGCCCAAATCGTCCACAAACGACGCGCTTGGGTCCACCTGATTTTCATCAACACCCAACTGCTCGACGATGATCTGCTTAACCTTCTCTGCTACCGACATTCATTGTTCTCCTGTGCTCGGAAACGCATTTAGCCACTCCGGCGAAGCCGCCCGGCCCAACACACTAAACTACATCATTGATAAACGGGGAGCGAGTTGGCGGGAATGGACGGCTTCATTCAATTCAATCGAAAGATTGTATCGATCCCTACTATTTGTAGCAAACAGCCCGCCTATTTGCCGCGAACCGCTACAGTGTAGATGTTGCCCGAACGTTTGCGTGTCCTATACCTTCACGGATTTGCTTCCAGCCCGCACTCGCGAAAAGCCCGATTCTTTGTGGAGCGGCTGGAAAAACTCGGCTTTCAAGTGGATATTCCCGACCTGGCGGAGGGAAATTTCAAGAATCTCACTATCAGCGGTCAGCTTAGGCTTTTGGATCGCCTGGCGCAAAATGAGCGCGTGATCCTTATCGGCTCCAGTTTAGGCGGCTATGTCGCTTCCTTATATGCCGCGCGCCATCCGGAAGTCGAGAAACTAATCCTCCTTGCACCGGCCTTCCGCTTTTCCGAACTCTGGACCTCCCAATTAGCCCCCGAGCAATTAGCCACCTGGAAAGCGAATGGGAGTGTCAACGTCTATCACTACGGCGACGGGCGGACCATGCCGATCGGCTACCAACTGATAGAGGATGCCACACAATTCGAACCTTGGCCCGATGTTCGCCAACCGGTGCTGATCTTTCATGGAAATCGGGACGCGTCGGTTCCCGTCCAGTACTCTATCGAGTTTGCCGAGTCCCACAAGAATACAAAACTGGTGCGTGTTGAATCCGGCCACGAACTGACGGACGTACTAGATGGTATATGGGACCACTCGGAAAAGTTTTTACTGGCGGGTCAGGTTAAAATTGAATGCTAGACTGGGCTTACAACCCGGATTGCGGATGTTTATTGCAACCGTGTTTTTTTTGTTCACGTCAACATCAGTAGCGGATCGTGCTCCAGGGGAATGTAGAGCAGTTGGAGTGTGCGCGTGACTAATGAAGTAGATAGGGAACCTATGGAGCGTCAAGAAGTTGCCCAGCCCGATGCGCTGGATCGTCTCCTAATAAAGACCGATCTGGAAGAGCCTTGGTTCAAATCGATTTTTCGAGGCTTTCGCGAGAGGCGCAATGCGCAGAATCTTCCGCCGCTTGAATTGACTTCCAGGCCTATAGAAGGCGCAACGTTCGGGAACATCGGCACTGCCGAACTACCCTGGTATAAATCGCTCATTGGTAACGTCAAGGACCTAATCAACCCTCCCAAACTGCCGCCGCTGGAAATCACATCCAAGCCAGTCGAAGTAGGTACCATCTGGGGAGCTTACCAGGGTGGCGAGAGCCGTTCTGGCGCAGTTTCCATTCTGATTCACGTGGGCGTGGTCGCACTTCTGCTGCTTGTGTTCAAAAGTCCTACCGTTCAGCAGAAAATGAAGCAGGTTACGGACATCTATTTCCCCATTCAGCCGTATAAGCCGAAATTGCCTCCCGCAAAGGACAAGGCGGGCGGCGGCGGTGGACAGCACCAATTAAAACCCGCTGTTAAGGGACAAGCTCCGAAATTCGCTCCTAAACAGTTCGTGGCTCCGACGCTTGCAATTCCGCAGCCGAAGCTGCCTGTTACTCCCACTATTACGGCGATTGCGCCGCCTGTTGTCGATAACAATTACGGCGATCCTCTAAGCAAGGCTATGGAGGGGAGTATGGGAAACGGCCACGGCACAGGAATCGGTTCGGGAAACGGCAACGGCCTCGGACCGGGCGAAGGCGGCGGGATGGGCGGCGGCGCTTACAGAATCGGCGGTGATGTCTCCGCTCCGCAACTGATCAGCAAAGTCGAGCCTGAATATTCGGAGGAAGCGCGTAAAGCCAAGTATTCCGGAACTGTGCTCCTCCAAATCGTAGTCGATGAGCACGGCAATCCGCAGAATATTAAGGTCATTCGGCCCCTTGGTTTAGGTCTGGATGAAAAGGCGATCGAAGCAGTCCAACATTGGCGCTTCCGTCCCGGCATGAAGGGTGGACACCCGGTTGCCACCCAGGCCCAGGTAGAAGTGAATTTCCGCCTGCTCTAAGTGAACATCAAAGACCGCTCCCTTACGTGCCGAAGCAGACGCGCTACGCACGCGTCGGTCACGGTTCTGTTGGGTTCATCGCAGAACCACGCGCGTGAGCAAGTGGCGGATTTTTTTACAGTGAAGCTGCTATCCGCTTTTCCGGTCGGCTCTTCTCATAGCAGCAATGCAGTTCTTTGCCTAGCGCGAGGAACGAATCCACATCCATCGGCTTCGTGAAATAACAGTTCGCGCTAACGTTAGCGGTACTCACCTTGCCGCGAATAACGTCCATGGGCGACGAACTCACGATAGCTACCGGAAGATCCTGCAATTCCTTCATGCTGCGAATGGTTTGCAGCACTTCGGTGCCGTCCCGGCGGGGCAAATTCAAATCTAAGATCACGAAGTCGGGCCTTACCAATTGCGCAGACGACGACGCTGCGGCGAGAAGGAGATTAATGGCTTTCTCGCCATCCTCGGCCACCGTAATTTCCGTGTTCCACGTCTGCTCCTGCTGCAAGGCGTAACGCATCAGACGAACGTCTATCGGATTGTCTTCCACCAGCAGAAGATTGGTGCTGCCGTTCACAATTCCCGTTCCATTCATGGCTGATCTCGCTTCTTAAGATTGATGCGCTGGGAGCGTAAAACGGAAGGTGGCGCCTTCACCCGGCTTTCCTTCAGCCCAGATGCGCCCACCGTAATGTGCCACGATCCGCGCACAGACCGCTAATCCAATTCCGTTGCCGGGATATTCGTCGCGATTGTGCAGCCGTTTGAACACCTTGAAAATTCGGTCCGCGTAAGCCGGATCGAATCCGATACCGTTGTCGGCTACGGCAAACTGCCATTCTCCTCCGCTGGATACGGCGGAGACGCGAACAACCGGGGAGACGTCCGGCCGCCGGTATTTCAACGCATTCCCAATCAAGTTCTGGAACAGTTGTACCAGATGCGTTTCCTGAACCGGGACGGACGGCAACTGATCGGATTGAACAAGAGCTTGGGTCTCGCTGAGAACGCTCTGAAGATTTTGAAGTGCGGTGCGCGTCGCTTCTCCCGCGTTAGCCTCGATTGATGAGGGAGGCTGACCGTCATTCACTATTCGGGAATAAGTCAGGAGGTCCTTAACCATGGCCTGCATACGTTGAGCGCCCTTTATGCTTGCGTCAATCCACTCGGCGGCGCGTTCGTCAAGGCTGTCCCCGAACAACCGGCTCAACATGCCAACGGAGTTCGCTACGTTTCGCAACGGCTCCTGCAAGTCATGGGCGGCGGCGTAAGCGAATTGCTCAAGCTCCTCATTCGACCGTCGAAGCGCTCGCTCGGTCCGTTTCAATTCCTCGATATCAGTGGAGCTTCCGAGCCACTGAATGATATCCCCGTTGGCCTCACGAATTGGCACGCCTCGCGCGACATACCAGCGGTACACTCCATCCGCTCTCTTGAGCCTGTACTCTACTTCATACGGTTTTCCGGTCTGAACGGATTGCGACCAGACCTGATCGACGCGCTCCTGATCGTGCGGATGAATGATTTTGTTCCAGCCATAGTCCAGGAATTCCTGGAGCCGCCTCCCGGCATAGGCTTGATAGCGGCGGCTCACATACGTAGCGTTTCCCTTGGCATCGGTAGTCCAAAGCATGTCGGGAACGAAGTCGGCCAAAGTCCTGAACCGTTCTTCGCTATTGCGCAACTCCTCGTTTACCTGAGTTAGCGTCTTTTCAGCGTGTTTCCGGTCGGTTATGTCTCGAACGATCTTTGAGATCCCGACGATCTTTCCCGTTCTATCTCGCATGGGCGAGGCGGTCAAGGAAACCGATATCTCGCGTCCGTCTTTTCTCCAGCGTTTCGTCTCAAGCCGATAGACCCCGTTGCCCTTCCCAATGCGTTGGATAATTTCAGCGATCTCGCTGGTTCTTACTGGCGCCGCAATCAGTTCGATGGATTTCCCTAGAACCTCGGCGGCAGCGTAGCCAAACATCTT
>JALYVD010000340.1 GCA_030853405.1 Acidobacteriota bacterium
GTCGATGGCGCGCTGTATGAAAGCGCTCAGGCGGCGGTCGAGATGGACGCCCCTGCGATGAAACTCACACTGGTGATCGAGGGCAGCAAGGGTTCACAGATGGTTCACAAGATTATCGACGCCATGCAGCATCAACCGCTTTCCAAGATCATTACCGATCCCGAAGTGCAGGCCGTTTACCAAAAGCTTTACGAAAAGCACCTTCGTACCATCGATGTCATCCGGGGCGCCGGTTCGTGCGAGAAGGGCGTGATCTATTTCGACCTGGTGAACGACGGGATTGAAGGCTATAACAAGTTCATTCCCTATTACCTGTTCCCCGATTCCGCTTACACCGTGTCGGTCTCTACCTCCAGCTTTCGCACCAAGGTGTCGGTCGGCTCGAATCCCTGGGTTCGCGAACCGTTGCGGCATAATCTTGCGACGATCTGCGAACGTTACGGCGGCGGTGGACATCCGAAAGTGGGCGCAATCAGCTTCCCCACCGGTGCGGTCCAACAAGCCCGCAAAGCAGCCGCCGAGATTCGGGAAGAGCTCAAGTGGTGAGGCTCTTACCGTTAATGATCTGTTCATAGTATGCTCTGAGCGTGGGTCACGCATTTGAAGTCCCGCTCATCCCGTTGCCAACGTGAACGCCAGCTTACGGAACCCGTGCGCTCGTCTTGTGCGTACGGCGCGATCGTACGCGCTTGCGTTTTCGCTGATCATCGTTCTACCCGGCCGTGGGTCGTGCACACAGCGAGTTTTGCTGCTCAATTCCTATCACGAGGGCTACTCCTGGACAGACGAACTTATCCGCGGCGTCCGCGCTGGACTTGCCACGTCCCATCTACCGATTGACCTCGACATCGAATATCTCGATTGGCGACGCCACAGCGACGCGAAGCACACGGAACTGTTTGCCAACTTTCTGCGCGGCAAGTTCGCGCATACTCAAGTTGACGTCGTCATTGCGACGGACGATCCCGTTGTCCGCCTTCTCATCGCTGAGCGCCAGACGTTGTTTCAAACCACGCCAGTTATCTTTTGCGGTCTCAACGAGTATCGCGGCAGTTCTAGCTATGTAACTGCCGAAGCCAGTTCCCGCCCCTGGCTGGCCGGCATCCTTGAAACAGTGGACCTCGATCCCACAGTCGATCTTGCCTTGCGCCTGCATCCCGACACCCACGAGATTGTTTTAGTCGGCAGCGATAAACGATACCCGCCTGGCATAATCCATCGCCATCCCGGAATCGCCGTGCGAATGCTTGCAGTCGAACAAATGACACTCGATGAGATCGGCCGTCAGCTGGCTTCGCTTAAATCTGGAACGATCGTCGTCTTCAGTGCGTTCACACGCGATGCCGCACACCACGTCCTTTCTCTCGAAGATAGTGCGCGCTTCGTCTACGCTCACACTTCCGTGCCCATTTACAGTATGAACAGAGCTTCCCTCGGACTAGGCATCGTCGGCGGCAAAATGACGGATGGTTTTGAGCATGGCAAAGCAGCGGCGCAAATGGCGATTGCCGTGCTAAAAGGCACCCCGCCATCCGCTTTGGGAATCAAGAGTCAAGGTCCCAACCCCTACGAGTTCGACGACAACCAACTCGTCCGCTGGCACATTCCGCCATCGGAACTACCTTCCGGCAGCATTATCATTAACAGGCCAAGGTCCTTCTACAAGGTCCACCCGGTATGGTTCTGGAGCGCGATCTGTTTTGTTCTACTCCAATCGAGCGCTATCCTGCTCTTGTTAATCCAAAGCCGCCGCAGGCGCATCGCCGAACAAGCCCTGCAGGCTCATACGACTCAACTGGCGCGCTCTAATTCCATGCTCGAACAATTTGCCTACGTCACGGCTCACGATTTTCAGGAGCCCGTACGGACGGTGGCGGTGTTTACCGAACTGCTGAGCCGCAGGTCCGAAGGACGGCTTGAACCAGAGGCAAAACAAGCCCTGAACTTCGCGTTAGCAGGCTCACAACGCATGCACTCCATGCTGCACGGTCTACTCGCCTGGGTAAGAGCCGTGGACGTTCCAGAAAGTTCCACGGCGGCGACCGAAAGCTTCGAAGTTGTAAACGCCGTCGTGGAGCGTCACCGGGATGAGATCGAACAGAAGCACGCGGAGATTTCGATGGGACCACTTCCCAGGGTGGCCGTTTATCGAGAGCATCTATTCACGCTGATGGAGAATCTGATAGCAAACGCTCTGCGGCATAGCGGGGGCGCAGTTCCCCGGATTGCCATCACAGCGGACAGGCAGGGCGAATCCTGGAAGTTCTCGGTCGCCGACAACGGAGGCGGTATCGCTCCGGAACTGCAGGAACGGGCTTTTCGCGTCTTCAAGCGGCTGAACGAACAGGCCTCTGGGATGGGAATGGGACTGGCCATTTGCCGGCGTCTTGTGGATCATTACGGCGGGAAAATCTGGGTGGAATCCGCGCCCGGGGAGGGCTCCAGATTTTGCTTCATTATCCCGGACGCGCCTCGCGTAACCCGTGTTCGCCGTCCGGTTGCCTGAGCGGAAAACTATGGCAATCCTGATGGTGGAGGACAACCCGGCCGACGCTTACTTGACGACGTTCGCGCTTCGCCAGCAGGGTCTCGGGCAGGAAATCACGGTACTCGACGACGGTGAAACTGCGATTTCATACCTTAAGGGCCGGTCGCCTTATGAAAACACGCCTAGGCCAGAGTTGATCATTCTGGACCTGAATCTTAAGCGGGTGGACGGAATGGAAGTGCTTCGATGGATTAGGGCAAACCCGAGAATGGCCGATTTGCCCGTCATCGTATGGAGTTCGTCGCCTGCCGACGCCCAAGGGGAAGCGGCTTCGCAGGCCACGCAGTATTTGGAAAAGCCGGGCGATCTGGACGCCTATATGAGTATCGGCCGTGCTGTAGCCGAGCACTTGGGCAAATCGGCCGCTGGGTAAAGTAACCGGGAATTTACTTCAATTTGCGCTTGCACGAAGACCGGTCTTCCGTCCTTTTTGGCTGGTTCAAAG
The DNA here is from genome assembly GCA_030853405.1 of Acidobacteriota bacterium. Classification (GTDB taxonomy): domain Bacteria; phylum Acidobacteriota; class Terriglobia; order Bryobacterales; family Bryobacteraceae; genus Bog-105. The sequence continues at coordinate 2,994 of JALYVD010000340.1, forward strand.
CGCCACTTGGAAACCGCCTTGATTGCATTTTTGTCGAGTCCTGAATCCAGGCTCCTGATCACCGCGATCTTCTTCGCCGTGCCATCAGGCCCAATCACCAGACTGAGCAGCACCGTTCCGGATATCTTTTCCCGTCTGGCTTTCTTGGTGTAGTTGGGTTCGACTTTATTGATGAGTTTCGGAGCACTCACGTCGCCCCCAATGCGGTAGGTCTGTTCAGCCAGCGTGGGCAACACAGCGCCGGTCAACAGCAACAGCATCACACCCGCAGCCAGAACCACCCGGCTTCGCTTTGAACATCTACATGCCCGGGAAAAGCTGAGGATCCGTTCCACGCGCCTGCGAACGTTCTTTCGTCCTGGACCATGGCGCATCCAAAGAGCGCGGGTGAATCCATTTTCCGAACCGTGGCAACCAAGAGAGTTGCGTACTCGGCAGGCTCGGCCCCGCCTTGCAGGACTTTTGATCACACGCCATTTCTTGCTGCTCTTTCATACGCCCCGACAACCACCAGACGAGAGGATGAAACCAGTAAATAGATTGCGCGGCGAGCGACATCAATGAGGACCACGCGTCGTAGCGCCGGACGTGCGCCACTTCATGAGCAATCGCCAGATCTCGCTCCGCTTGCGCTTATCCAGACGACGAATACGGCATCAGCACGGTTGGACGGAACCAGCCCCAAACCAGCGGTGTCGATACGGCGGCCAAACGGACTCGCGCCCTCCGCTGTGACACTGTAATCCGGAATCGAAGCCCGGCGGGTTTGCCAAGCCACGTAGACAAGGCCACTGAGAAACCGCAAGGCAAGCGCCAATGCACCAGCTATCCAGATGGCGCCGAGGATGCCGGTCGAGCATCCCGTATCGGCATTCACCATCCGCGCCGCATCCACGGTGAAAGCAAATGTCTTCGATTCGATGCCCCAGGACATTCCGGCCGCGAAAAAAACCAGAACGGAAACAGCCAGCGTGAGCGCGCATAGAAAGTGCCGTGCCGCCGCCGAAGCCGAGCGCAACGTTAGCAGCGCGGCACAGCCGACCGTGAGGACCAAAGTTGCTTTCAAAATTACAACCAACGACATCATTCAGACTTCTCCTTTGCCTTTTCGATTAATTTGGTCAGTTCATCAAGTTCCGCCCTGCTCAACCGGAAGGCCTTCGGATCGAGCAGCGCCGCGACCGCCTGCTGCGCGGAGCCATCGAAGAACGTGTGCAGAACGCGGTGCAGCGCGGATTTCCGGGCGGTTTCACGCGCCATCACGGGCTGGTATATGTAGCGTAGCCCTTCTTCTTTGTGGCGTACATATCCCTTCCGTTCCAGAATGCGTAAAAGGGTGCGAACGGTCGAGTAACTGGGCGAGTCTTCCAGACGCTCCTGGATTTCCGGCCCGCTCGCCCGGCCCGCGGCGAAGAGGATATCCATGATTTGGCGTTCGCGCCGGCTCATGGGAAGTTCGGTAGTTTTCCTGGGCATAGGCAATGCTTATTACTTAGCAGCCTGTTAAATAATTAGCACCTGTGACCTGGAGATGTCAATAGTACTCTTAAACGCCCGGCGAGATCCTTCCGGAAGAACTTAGGGAGCCGCTAAAGCGGCGTCTGGTGCGGTTACTGAAACAGGCAGGATGAATAAATCTTCTCCGCCCTCACCGCCAATCCTGCGCTCCGTGCCAGGTATAAAGGATTTGGGCAACGTCCTCTTTGAGCCGGTAAACGACCACATAAGGGGCAGAAACCAGTTCGCGGGTGCCCTCCTTCTCTCCGGGCCTGCCCAGGGAGGGAAATGCTTCTAGTTTCCCGATAGCTTTTAAAATGCTTTGGGCCACCCTGCGGGCCGTTTCGGGATTGTCCTCGCGGACATGTTTAACGATGGCTGCAAGCTGATGAGCGGCATCGGCTGTCCACCGAATCCGGCTCACGATTGGAAAAGCCGGTCAATGCGGTCGACCACTTCGTCATGACCTAAGAGGTCGCCCCGATCGGCGGACGCAATTCCGCGCTCTACGCCTTCAACGAAACGAGCTTGGCGCTCCAGCATGTTGCTAACGGTTTCTTGCACCACCTGCGCGGCATCCTTGCCTTTGCTAGCGGCAAACTGCTTAAGCTGCGCTTCGGTAGCGGTAGTGAAGTGGACTTCCATAACACCTCAAGAACAAGGATGGCACGTTCCTGTATCAACTGCCGTGCCGAACCATCAACTTCTCCAGATGCTTCGCCAGAATATCCACTTCGATATTCACGCGTGAGCCCGCTCTATATCCTCGCAATGTCGTGTGCTCATGTGTATGAGGAATGATCGTAAACCCGGTAATCTCCTCACCGATCTCCGCCACCGTCAGACTGATCCCATCCACAGCCGCCGATCCTTTGCTAACGATGTAGCGCGAGAGTTCCCGAGGAACACGGATCCGCAGCCACCAGTTATCGTCCCCGAGCGCATCCAGCGAAATAATCTCCGCCGTGCCGTCCACATGGCCAAGAACAAAGTGACCATCCAACCTGCCGTTCGCGCGTAAGGGCCGCTCCAGATTCACCACGCTACCCTTCACCAATGCGCCCAGATTCGTCCGTTTCAAGGTCTCGGGAGCGAGATCCGCCGAAAATTTTCCATCGCCCAAGTCAACAGCCGTAACACCCGCGCGGTTTACCGCAATGCTCGCGCCGAGCGTCGCATCGTTCAAAATCGACGAGCACGCGACCGTAAGCCGCGCCCCTACCTGGCAGGGTTGCAATTCAATAACGTGCCCGAGTTCCTCGACAATACCCGTGAACATTTAGCTCTTCACTACGTATGCTTCAACCGCGAACTCGTCCGTTGAGACCGTCTGCACGGTCAGACGCTCCAGTTGGATCGCATCAACGCGCCTCATCCGCCCCTTGCCACCAGCAACCGGCAGACTCTCCAGACCGCCCAGGATCTTCGGCGCGTAGTAGAACAGCACCTTATCCGCAATACCCGTATCGAGCATCGTCCAGTTCACCTTGCTGCCCGCCTCGACCATTAGCGACGGATAGCGTTCCTTCGCTAGAAAATCCAGCACCTTGCGAGGATCGGTACGGCCGCTGGGACCATCCGCAATCAGGACCTGAATGCCGGCGTTTTCAAGCGCTTTCCGCCGCTCCTGCGAAGCCGCCGAAGTCCCAACCACCAGCACGTCGCCTTTCGCGCTTGTGATCATTTTCGACCGCAGTGGAACTCGAAGCTGTGAATCGAGCACAATCCGCAACAGCGGCCGCGCGCGCTCCCGCCCGGAACGGTCCGTCAACAGGCAATCGTCTTCCAGCACGGTTCCCAGTCCCGTAAGAATTGCATCCGAATAATGCCGCACCAACTGCACGTCGGCCCGCGCGACCTCGCTCGTAATCCAACCGACATTGTCATGGGGCGCGGCGATTTTTCCGTCCAAGGTCAGTGCCGCCTTGATCGTCACCAGCGGACGGCCTGTTCTCATGAAATGAACGAATGCTTCATTCAGGCGTTCCGCCTCGGCAGTGCACGATTCGTCCACCACGACATCAACGCCCGCTTCACGCAGTTTCGCAGAACTCTTTCCGCCTGTCTCGGAATTTGGATCTTGCATCGCCGCGATGACACGGCTTACACCAGCCTTGAGAACCGCGTCAACGCACGGACCCGTCCGCCCCTGATGAAAGCACGGTTCAAGCGTCACGTACATAGCCGATCCGCGAGCCGCGTCACCCGCTTCCCGCAACGCCAGCACCTCGGCATGATCGACGCCGGCCCAGGTATGGAATCCCCGCCCGACGACTCGACCTTCGCGAACCACCACGCAGCCGACCGCCGGATTGGGACTCGTAACCCCGCAACCCCGCCGCGCCAGTTCGAGCGCCTCCCGCATGTAGATATCACTCATCAGCCAAAATCCCGCGCTAATCGAACAGTGATGCCACAAATTTGTCCGGTTCGAAAGGCAGCAAATCCTCTAATTTCTCGCCCACGCCGATGAATCGAATGGGCAGGTTCAATTCGCGGGCAATCGCCACAACCACCCCACCTTTCGCCGTGCCATCGAGTTTCGTGAGAATGATTCCCGTGACACCCGCCGACTCGGTAAATTTCCGCGCTTGCTCAAGCCCGTTCTGCCCAGTTGTCGCATCGAGCACCAGCCAAACCTCATGCGGAGAACCCGGGACGACTCTCTGACAAATGCGGCGCATCTTTTCAAGCTCCGCCATCAGGTTTTCTTTGGTGTGTAACCGCCCAGCAGTATCGACGATTACATAATCGACGGCGCGCGCTTTGGCCGCCTGCAGGGCGTCGAAAATTACCGCGCTCGGGTCCGCGCCCGTCTTTTGGCGAATCAATTCGACACCCGCCCGCTCAGCCCAGACCTCAAGTTGCTCAATGGCCGCGGCTCTGAAAGTGTCGGCCGCGCAAAGCAGCACTTTCCTCTTCTCACCGAGGAAACGGTGCGCAAGTTTGCCGATCGTTGTCGTCTTACCGGCGCCATTGACTCCGACGACCATCACCACTGCGGGCGGTTGAGCGACGGTCCTAAGAGGAGTTTCGGAGGCGCGAAGAACTTCGAGCAGATGTTCGCGGATCAGGTTACGGATCTCGCCGGCGTCGCCGGTCATCTTGCGATCGACGCGTTCCCGAATACTTTCCAGGATGTCCTCTACCGTTCGAACGCCCAAGTCTGCCGTAATGAGGGTGTACTCAAGCTCTTCGAGAAGATCGGTATCGATCTCCTTTTTGCCCGAAAGCACGTCCTCTATTCGATCAACCAGCCCGGAGCGGGTCTTCTCAATCCCGGCCTTCAGCCGATCGAGCAGATTAGGTTCAGTCGGGACCGAGCCGAAAAGCGTCTGAATAGCCATTGTGAAATGATCGTGAACAAAATCCGCGCATCACGTCGCATAAGGCGCGCTAAGAGCCCTGCCCCGTTTGGAGGATGGAGACTTTGGCTTCAGTTTAACAAGCGTCCCGCTTGCAGCCCTATACCTTTTGTTTGACCTTAGAACTCTTTTTGATCGAAAGCCATAGTCGGCGCGTATTTCTGACGATAAGGTTCCTGTGTTCACAGCCGTGCCGCTCGGAGACGTTAGGGGAGGATGGATCGATCCACCGTTGCCTCCATTCGAACCAGCCTCCGGCAGCGGGAGGAAGGGCTCGTATCCGACAGTCCGCCTCATTCTGCTTGCCTTATTTATCGGCTTAGCAATCCAACTTTTCGGTCCATCGTGGATACAGGCAGTTTTCAAGGCCGTGCGTCTTGAAAATTTTCAGGAACTTGCAGCTTGCCTGGCTGCTCTCGTCTGCTCGATCATTCTACACGAAGCGGGACACTTGATCGCCGCCATTTTCTTGAAATTTGAGATACTTGGCGGCTCGCTGGGCCCATTTCGGATCTCACGCTTCCATGGGCAGCGGTCGTTCAAGTTTTCAACCAGAGCCTTATTTTCCGGGTCGGTATCGGCGATTCCCAAAAGAAAGGGACCGTGGCGCAACGGCATGATGATGGTTGTAGCGGCGGGCCCTCTCTCCACGCTTCTGACCGGCTTAGCGGCCGCTATTGCGCTCCCCTATTGCTCCCCAACCGGCCTGCCTCGGGAATTTTTTGGCTTTCTTGCACAACTAAGTTTTTTTCTGTTCACGCTAGGTTTGATCCCAAGCGGAGCGAACGCTTCCGTCCGAAACGACGCCGATCTCTTCCTGTCGCTCTTACGCCGTAGCCCTCGCGCCGAGGAGATCTTGTTGTATCATGCCGTGATGCAGGTCCGCATCGAAGGATTTCGGCCTCGTTATTATCCCGAAGAAATCATTCGGGCCATTGCCGTATCCCGCAGCCGGCCCGAGATGCGTCTGCTTTTCGCCCAGACAATCTCGGAATGGGCTATCGACAGGGGCGATTTAGAGAGCGCTCATGCCTGGAACCACCGGGCAGCGGAATTAAGCGCGCATTGCCCTTCACTGTTTCGTAATCAGGGTCTTGCGGAATCGGCATGTCTCGATATCGTCCTGCGAGGCGACCGGCTCGGTGCGGGAGCAAAACTCGCCGACGTCGATTTCAACACTCTTTACCCTCCTTGGTTCGTTCATCGCACCAAAGCCATACGCGCTTTGCTCCGGTGCGATATCTTCGAAACACTGGCAGAAATCTGCAGAGCCGAGTACTGTTTTCCAGACCGTATGCCGTATTACGATCATCAGCGCATGCTGCTGGCAAGCATTCGTCAGGCTGCTAAAACTCTGAGCCAGCGAGAGTTTCCCCTCCATGCCGCTGTTGCACAGTGAGAATGAGATCTTATCGTTCACGAAATATCCCGCCTTAGCGGCAGTCCCATCGGTAGCGATTACAATCGCCAAATGAACGGTTTTCAATGACTTTGCAGGCCAATCCAGGTACCCGCTTACGCCTCGCCGTTCTCTTTGCCGTGCCATTGGCTTTCAGCCTTCTGTTCTTTATCGTCAATACGGCAGCCGAGCACGATGACGACAGGCTGAACCGCATGCAGGCGCTAAAATCCGAAGTCGGCAATCTTCGAGCCGTTGCAAACGATGCGGAAGTCGGTGAGCACGGATTTCTGCTCACGGGTGACGAGAGATATCTCATTACGATCGATGCCGCTAACGCCCGTTTCCGTTCCTACCTCACATTCTCGTCCTATCATCACGTGACACTGCCGGCCCCGATTAAAGGCCAGCTCAGCCGGGTAATCTCATCCGTGCAGCGCAGGCTCGACGAGGCCAATCGTGTTGTCGTTGCTCAACGCACGACGGGATTTTCGACCGCTCTGGACATGGTGCATTCGGGCCGTTCGGAACGGACAATGCAGTCGATCCGAACAGACGTTGACACCATCCAAACCGAAGTGAACGCCTTGGCGGTGGCGGCGCTCGACCACGAACGCGATTTAGGCCGTTGGGCGTTTTTTTTCTTCCTCTTTGGCACGCTCATCATGCTTCTCGTGCTGGTGTGGCTTTACAACTCGTTCCTCGCCTACATGCAGGCCCGCGACGCCGCGCACGTCCAGTTGCAACAATTAAACGCCGATCTCGAATCCAGAATTGGAGAGCGCACGCGGGAATTGCAGGAATTCAATCAGGAATTGCAGCAGTTCGCCTACGTGGCCAGCCACGACCTTCAGGAACCTCTTCGAACCATCACAAGCTTCACCCAATTACTTGCCAGCAGATACAAGGGCCGTCTCGATGAGGATGCGGACGAGTTCATTGGATATATCGTCACCTCGTCCCGCCGCATGACCGATCTCATTAACGGATTGCTCGCTTTAGTGCGCCTGCGAAAGTCGGGACATCAAGCCACGCCTGTCTCGTTCGAGAAACTGCTCCACGAAGCGGAAGCGAGCCTCCAGGCATCCATTCGCGAGAATCAGGCGCGCATTGAGAGCGAGCCCTTACCTGCACTGGCGGTGGACCCGGTGCAATTCTCGCAGGTCCTTCAGAACCTGCTCTCAAACGCCATGAAGTACCGGCGCGAAGAGATCCCGCACATAAAGATCGCAGCCACCCGCGATGCCGGCACTTGGATTTTCTCTATTGCCGACAACGGCCAGGGTTTCGACCAGCAGTTTTCGGAGCGCATCTTCGGGCTCTTTCAGCGCCTGCACGCTCAGGACGTTGAGGGTACCGGCATGGGACTCTCGATAGCCCGTAAAGTAGTGGAACGCCACGGAGGCCGGATGTGGGC
>JALYVD010000348.1 GCA_030853405.1 Acidobacteriota bacterium
CCCAGATCGTCGGCGACGACGTTCAGATCTGGATTTGGCCGCAGATAGGCCGTGATCTCATCCGCGCGCGCTTCGTCAATAGCTACTTTGCCAGCGAGCAAAGTGGGATTATTCGCCCTGAACTTCCCCTCGGTCTCGTGCCAGGTAAGCGGATTGGCCGTTTGCGCCAAACAACATACAGCACACAGGAGACCGGGACACAAACGCCAGATAAGGCGCTGCATTCTACCCTCCAAAAACGTTGAACCTTTTGAACTGGATTATGCGTTTGTAAAAGAAGGAGGGGAACGGCCGGCGATAAACGGCGTGCTGCGATCAATCCGCTTTAGAACTGGGGCGAAGACCAGCCAGGCAAATGACAGCGTAAGGACAATTTCGCTCGTGCGGCAGACGAGTGGACTATCCATCGTCTCGTACAAACGAATTAGATCGTCGCTGTGGCTTTGTTTGCCCGGATTATGCTGCCCGTCGTGCTGCGCGGTGTACTGTTCGATCCGCAATATATCGTCGGTTGCGGATATATAGGGAAAGAGCGCCGTGACGATAAGCCCGACGCCGACTACATGGAGCCATTTTGGCGCGGAGCCTTGCGGTCGGCGATAAGACGCACGAGCGGTGCTTGCCAGAGCCCAAAGCCCAAGCAGCAGCCACACGAGATTCAGCGTCGTATCGAAATGCACGCTTTCCCAAGTTAACACGCGTTTTTGCGAGCAGGCAAAGAAGCTCGACGCCGCATCCGAATAGTATTGACGGTTTTTTCTTCTATGAGGCTGTTTATTTGTCTGGTTGTTTGCTGCCTGTCGATTTGCAATGCGCGCTCATTGCCATCGGCTGGGAGTGAAGAAACACGCTACTACTGGCAAAGCGTGCCGGTGAATAACTCCGCGCAGCTACTTACGCTTTTTTGCCACTCGTGCCCGGACGTCGATGCGACTGAGGATGTTCCGCTAGTAGCAGTTTTGCGCGATACGTTAGCGGACCAGGACAGAGCAACCGACCGGCTTTCCTCCGTTTGGCTTCTAACTTACACCCGGCAAAGTGTAACTCAGCGAATATTATCGGCTGTCCCATTCTTCTACTGGCGAATAGGACAAGGGTCAAGCGGCATAGGTTCACGCGAGATGAAGCCACTTATGGATCTAACAACACCCCAGCATCACGTGGCATCGGCTATCGGCCGAGAACTTGTGCAGTGGACCGTGCTTGATCCGATGACTACGCCTGTTCGTGCCGCTTCGCGCGCGTACCACAGGAATCAGATGGATCATGAGCGGCTTCATTTGGAAGAAGCGATCCATTATCTCCGGCAGGCGCCAGTAGGTGAAAATTCGTCTGAGCTTACCCCAGCGGAATTGAACACTGTCATTGCGCGGCTGGACCTTCGCAAGCGATTGCTGGGCGGTCTTGTGAATAGGCGCGTGGCTGAACGGGTGGGCGAAGAACAAGGGATTGAGGAAGAGCGTATTCGAAGCCGGAACTGGGAGTTGCTCCGGCAGTGCGCCGAGAAGACCGGGCTTATCTTTGAATCTCTAAACGTGGCCGGAACGCACGGTGAGTACGGTTTATTATGGTTTCCGCTGAATGCTTCGACAGAGCCTGAGGGAACATCACTCGGCCCTGTATGGAAGCTGCTTAACATAAAGAATCCGTGGACAGATGAGCGCTTGAAGGATTGGCGCGGGTCTTCTTCCGTGCGTTCGTTGGATGCGAATGGCGCGTTGCTGCCGCAGGGCGAAGCCGGAGTGCGCGCGGTCAGGTTGATTCCCTTGGGAGTGTATAGCATGAGCTATCCGACGCTGCCGCTTCTGTTGATCGATTTTAGAGACAAACTGCATATTCGCCGGCACGAACTTACGCAGCGCGCCATCGATGAGGTAACCAGCGGAGTTATCGGCATCTCGCACTTTACGAACTGGTACTACTATGTCGCGGCGGATCTTTACGATTTTGTAGCTGCGCGCCGCGGCCGAGCCATGGATCATGCCGCGCGCCTTGATTGTTATTCTCAGTTTCGCGTAGCGCTGGCAATGGATTCAAATTTGGACGGCGCGCTGCGAAGTGAGATGCAGCGCCGAATCGATTCCCTTGCCGTGAACCCACTTGAGGGGTCGCCGGAACGGGAACTGCAACTGGCGCAAGCGCGTTATCAACGTCTGCGCGACGAAACGGACGATGGCGGCCGGCTAGCAAAGCGTTTGGATAGACAGCGCAGCGCCGAATTAGCCGCCTTCGGAATGAGCCCGCAATCGAAAGCCCTCAACACGGCATTCCACTATCTCAGTTTCGGCTTGTACACTCGCCGAGCCGGGACTGAGGCGGTCAATATGGCAGAGTTAGATCGCGACCGGCGCGTACAAACTACTCTGGGATTCCTTCGTACTATTGTCGATTCAGGCACACAGCCGGAGATCGCTTACGATCCGAAGCTGATTTCTACCGCGGTGAATGAACTCTCGACACTTCTTCCAAGCGTGGAATCAGGCCGCGTGAAGACTCGAGCGGCACTCCTTTTGAGCCAAGTGAGAGATCTGACACGTGACGATTCCCTGGTGGCCGATTGCTCTCTGGCGTTGAGAAGCGCCCGGGCGCCTGTTGGCGTTGCCGCTATTCCGCGGACAGTGTTGCCGGCTTCCTTGGCTCGAGTAGAATCAGCCAAGTGAACATCCCAATCCGCCTATTGATAGCAGCGTTGCTCTCATTTGGCGCGTTTGCCCAGAACCCGCGAACGGACAGCAATCAAGCCCCAGCGCGCCGCGTCGTGATCCTGAAAGTAGATGGCCTTAACGCCGACTTGCTCTATAACAGGATGCGGCAGATCAATCCCGCGACGGGCAGATCTCAATTGCCCTGGCTAACCCACATCTTCAGTGAAGGTGGTGTGGTGTTTGAGAACTTCTACACGCGTGGAATAAGCTTGTCCGCGCCCTCCTGGTCGATGCTAGATACCGGGCGGCACGCGATCATTCGCGGAAATGTTGAATACGACCGGTACACCGGTTACGTGTACGACTATCTGAACTTTTTTCCTTTCTACATCGGATATGCGCGGGCGCGAGAGGTGGACATGCCGGCCGTTGAGGTTCTAGACCGTGCAGGTATTCCGCTGATGATCGATTCCTTCGGCCATGCCAAAACCTATCAGAGCTTTCAACTGTTTCAACGAGGTGTCCGGTGGAAAACGCTGGAGAATGTGCTGAAAGCGCGTTTCTCTTCGGCCAGTCTGTTGTCGCTGATAGAGGGCGGCGGCGCAACGCCGCTCGACGATCTTTGGGCTTTGGAAACGGAGCGGGAACTAAAAACCAAGCTCCAAGATCCAGCGGTTCTATATTTAGACTTCTACACGGGCGAGATCGACCATGAAGGGCACGCCACAAGCGAGAACGCCGCCCTGCAGAACGCACTGAAGCGTTTGGACGGCCTGGCAGGCCGGCTCTGGACCGCGATACAAGCGAGCGCTCTGGCGCAACAAACGGTTTTTGTCGTTGTCTCCGATCACGGTATGAACAATGTGCCCGGAATCTTCAGCCAGGCGTTCAGCCTTCCGGACCTTTTGAATAGTCCACAAGGCGGAGCTCACCACGTGATCACCAACCGTCACCCGCTCAGCGACTACAAGTTAAAAGGGCTAAATCCTCTCGTGCAGCGAGTCGTCACTCCGAGCACGGCGTCTTTTTACTTGGATGGCGAGTCTTCCCGATATCCAACCGCGTGGCTCGATTTGGATGGCAATGAACGCGCCTCAATTCACCTTCGTAACAGCGATCTGAATAAGATCCATATCCTTCTTCTGCAGCTTGCGCGGACTGAATTGCCCGACGATTTGCGGCGCGCTGCCGCTGCCTGTCTGATGCAGACAATTGATCTTCATCGGGCGGAGTGGAGCACGACATCGGCGGACCTGGAGGAAGAACTGCGCGCGCTCAAAAGCAGAATCGACGGCAGACGGCAGTTAGTCGCCAAGCAACCCAAGCGGTGGTCTTCCGCGGAAAAAGCACAAGGAGAAGATAGACAGGCCAGGCGATTGGCTGAGCAGTTATCGGAATGGACGCAGGAATACGGTCAATACACCGATTACCGGAAGCATTTACTGGCGTTGCTCGCGCTTGACATCGGCCCCAACCGGCCATTGCAAATCAAGATCTCCGAGCTTGTTCCCGAGATATCTCTCGGCGACAACAACGGCGTCGCGGACCTTCAGCATTACATCGTTGGCCCCGGTCCCGGTGGGCTGGCGCTGGATGCAGACGGGCACTTAGACGAAGAGCGCTCGTTTCGACATGTCGATTACTTCGCGTTGCTCGCGGCGCAGCGAGTGCGTAACAATCCGCAACCTGCTCTTTCAGCGCGGCCGATCGATTTCACGGCGCTCCGGCTTCCGGGTACTAAGAATGTGTACTGGCTTTATGGCGATGAAGACAGCCAGTTACTAATTCTGCAGGGAAGCGATGGCTCGATCGCCCTTAAGCCGGTCAGTCACTTGGCCCAGGATCGGGGCGGGAAGATTACGTGGATCGAACAATCTTGGCGTGCAGGCTTGCCGCTGTGCTTGTTCGAAGATAAGGAATTGCGCATTCCAGGGAGTGAAGACAGGGCGGCTTGGCTATCGAGTAATCATTCAGAACGCGAGTGGATGAATGCAATTCACAAGTGCCGTTATTCAAACGGCGTGATAAGCGTGACGGAACAATTTTCGCCGATAGCCTTGAATATCCCTGAGATACCTGGATTGTCTCCCGTTCTGTTGCGCTACGAACGCCGCCGCCGCGAACTCGTTCAGCCGGATTTTCAAGTCTTCGCGGCCGACCACTGGAATTTTAATGTACGCAACTTCAATCCGGGCGGGAATCACGGCAGTTTCTTACGAATCTCCACGCATTCAGTTTGGATGATGGCGGGTGCGGGCGTTCCGGTAGAGAAGATCCCCGAACCTTACGACAGCTTGAATTTCGCTTCCACTGTTTTACATCTGGTGGGTAAAACGCCGCCAATGCCCGGCCGCGTTGTCGATTTGCACTGACCCGAAATACGAGATCAGTTTGCCAGCGTATCGAACACGCCGGTCTCGATTGTGTTTCCATGCTTCATTTGGACGAAAATGCGATACCTTCCGGGGGTTGGAAGTCCATAGGGAAAGCTAACTTCGTTCGGCAATCTTTCGTTTGCGGGGGTGTGAGTCATTCCTGGCATGTCCATATCCGTCACGCTGGAATCCGCTCCCTTCATCGGTGATTGCGCTTTCATGAACGCGGCCATCGAAACCGATCCTGTGGGATGGATGTGCGCGAAAACTGTCCCATCGGTTTTGACGAAGGCGGCATGTCCGAGCATTCCCATGTAAAGGGCCATGTCGTCAGGTGGACGGCCCTGGGCGTCAATGAGGCGAAACCGAAATTGCTCAGGGGTTCGCGCCCGAACGGGTGCGTTGTCGCCTATCCATTCCATCCGGTATGCATCGGGCAAAATAAATCGAGTGGATGGAACCGGCGTCTGATTCCAATCTGGAGCGGTCCCGGCCGCATCATCGCCACTCAAAGCGCGCCCTTGCAGAGCTGGCAAATGGAGTCGCGCGGTAAGAGTTTCAGGAAAGCCGTTCTGGTGCACGATATCGGCATAGAGTTTGTAGTCACCCGCCTGCATGTTGGGAAGAGAAAGACGAAATTGGCCGCCCTGCACGAGTTCCGGATGCAGATGATAGACAACATCAAGCCCCGGCTGGTGAATAAGGTACAGGTGCATCAGATGTTCGTGATCGGGGATCAGATCGTCCACGGAACGGGCGACCGGGAAGGCGGCCCAGTTCCGCGAATTCAACCACCCAGGATCGTGCAACGTCAAAGTGAGCACGCCACCGTCCACTTGAGGAGCCATCTGAAGCGGTTTATAGAGTTCGCCTTTATAGGACGTGTCTGCGCTGCCCCACCATCGCGCACCGAACCAGACTGTAAGAAGAATCACTGCGAGAGTCACGCCCATGGCAAGACGTCCGCTTCGCTTATGGCCCTCGTCGGCTGGAACTCCGGCGGGGAGTCTTGCTTCTCGAACGGAAGCCCCCGCAATCGCCACCATCCCGAGCACCAGAAAACTGCCGAGCAACGCCAGCAGCACGCCGAGTCCCGTCTGCATCTTCTTCGTACTGAATGCCGCGGAAGGAAATGGTACAGAGAGAACGCCCTGACCGTGTTGGCCATTGACCGTTAGTTTCACCTCCCAGGAGCCTGGCGCCATCATCCACAACGATCCCGTGAAGAACTGACTATCCTGTTTAGAAACGTTCAGCTTGTCCGCCATTGGGGCAAATTTCGCGCCTGGCCCAGCCATGGGGAGGGGGACAGCCCCGATGGTCTGGACGCCCGCGGTCTCGCATCTAACCTGAATCTCAGCGACACCCGGGATCACGGCGGGTGGTCGAATTGTAACGAACAGCTGATACGGACCGGCTTTGCCATCGAGATACACATCCGGGCTGCCGATGTGGGCCGAGGCGGTTAGCGACATCCCGATCAACAGCGCGGAAATAGTGAAGCTTCGATTACCCATCTGATTAGTCATCTATGGATTAGCGCTGTACCTTTTGTAACCATTCGCCTCGCGATAAACCCACACGCGTGGCGACGACCGCGGCCAATATAGCAATCCCGATACCGCGCCAGAAGACCAACAAAGTTTCCGGTGTATAGAAGAGATATCGCGCCGAATAAGAGCCCGGCGGCAGTCCGTACCAGAAATACTTCGTTCCAAAAAACCAGTTTCGTGCCGCCGGCGACATCAGAAAATTCGCAAACGGCCATTCGACGGCGAGCAATAGAAGCACAAAGAGTATTCCGCTCACTGCCGCCAATGCCCATCGGTTCCAGTGTTGAGTTCTGTGCCACAACAAGTCCAATGCGACGGCGGGCACGATCAACAGAATGGGGAACTGTGGCGGAATGAACTGAGTGACATGCTGATAGACGGGTCCAAGCTTGGGCTCCGCCGGGAAAAGTGGCAGGATCAGGATCAATCCCACGATCATCGCCGTGTAGATCGAGGCGACCACGGTTGCCGGAAATCGCTTGCCGGTGGCGCGGGAAGCGGTCGCCAGACTCAGCGGCGCGAGCAGCGAGACCGCTATATAGGGCGTTGAAGAATGCAAATTTGAACGCGAGGTAAACTCCATGATCATGAACATGATCATCACGAGCGTCATTCCCGAGACGTAGAGAAAGAGCCACTGAGCGACGGCCCGGTCCTTTCCTTGAACGCGGTTCGCATAGCCGCGGATCAGCACCAGAGTGCCGATCAGTACGCCATAGACGCCGAGGAACAAAAGCATGTGAGGCGGGCTGACAATCTTCACGTCGAGTCCATAAGCGTCGTGCCACCAGTTGTCAAACGGCGCGGATGTAAGCATGGTGATTCCGCCCCAGGAAGCGATGAACGCGCCAAGTGGAGCGCGGAACCCCCAGATGTTGACGGAAGCGTGCCGCAGCGGTGACCGGGACGAAAAGGTCGTCGATAAAATCAAATAGCCGAATGTAAGGCCCGAGAGAACGCCGCACAAATAGATAGCCATGTGAGCAGGCGTCCAAAACGTATCGCGGCCGATGGAACTGTGCCAGGATACATCCCAATGACCGCCGATCATCACCGACGTCACGGCTACAGTGGCGCACCAGATGTACCAGGGAATGCCGCCA
Source organism: Acidobacteriota bacterium (assembly GCA_030853405.1). GTDB lineage: Bacteria > Acidobacteriota > Terriglobia > Bryobacterales > Bryobacteraceae > Bog-105. The sequence goes on from JALYVD010000348.1 coordinate 7,677, forward strand.
CGTGACTTTGCGGCGGGTACGTCCACATAACCGGCGAATGTCTGGCTCGCGGCCACGTTTTTACCTCCTGCAATGTAGGCGCTGACCCCTTCATTGTACTTTCGATCGCTCTGCGATCGGTTCGGCATCTGCTATATCTTGGTGAAAACTGCGCGGGAACGGGACGCGCTTAATTTCACAAAAAGCATGAATACTCGATTTCGGCTACCAGCCAGGATCGCGCTTGCGGGCGCAGGAGCGCTCCTTCTGAGCGCGGTGATTTGGGCGGGCTCTGATGAGAAGCGCACGGAATGGCAAAAAGCCGACCCCAATCTATTAGCGATTGACCTAGACCGGGGATCTGCGGGGCTGTCGCGCTGCCTCGCGCAGATCAGGACGCGCGCGAGCATTCTGATGGTTAC
>JALYVD010000367.1 GCA_030853405.1 Acidobacteriota bacterium
TCCACCGGGCCGCGCACGCCCTGCACGCGAATTCCTCCGGACTCGGCGCCGGCGCGAAGTTGCGTGTCCGATGGCGTCTGAATCTCCAGACGCATGGAGATGCCCTTCAGTAGACTGCGGTCTCGCAAATATCCGATTCGGATTCGATTGCCGTTCTGCTCGACTGGTGGATTACGCTCCAGTTCGCGCATGCGCTCCTCGACGTTATCGGAACCAAACCATCCGTGCTCGGCCTTGAGAATCGCATGAATTTTCACGGTCCCGGACGAACCGCGAGTTACCGCGAGGCCTCCCGACTGGGTCTTGACATCGAGATTTACTGGGCCGGAAACGGTGAGAGTCTTGTCGAACGATCCGTCCTCTGTTGCCGCGGCCACTAACCCGCTTGCCATCGTGAGAGAGAAAAGAATCAGGGAGATAGCCTTCATCCAGAGGCTCCTTTCAGTTGCTTGTCATGACTACGCAAACCGCTACGCAATGTTCCGCTTATTCCGCGGTCATTCGTATCGCAATGCCACCATGGGATCGACGCGGGTAGCACGCAAGGCCGGGACTAAACTCGCGATTATGGCCACCACCCCAAGCACGAGAGCCGCTAAGGTGAACGAAAGCGGGTCGCGTGGGCTCACTTCAAAAAGCAGACTCGTCAGCAGATGGCTCAAAGCCAGCGAGACAACTGCCCCAATGAGCAAGCCTACAAGCGTCAGCCCGAGCCCTTGCTTGATCACCAGTTCCAGAAGATTCCACGACGATGCGCCCAGTGCGGCCCGCAGTCCCAATTCGTGCGTCCGTTGCCGGACTGTGTACGAGATCACTCCGAAGAGGCCGATGGCGGCGAGTAGAAGAGCCGTTGCCGCGAACGCCACCAGCAGATAAGTCCGCAAACGATTTCCGCCCAATGATTCGGATTTGATTTGCTCCAGTGTTTTAAGTCTGTCAGCGCCTGATTCTTATTCACTTGCCAAACGGCGCGCTCAATGGACTTCACCAGGCGATTGGGGTTTAAACTTCCCCTAACGACCAAACCCGATCCTACGGTTGGGCTCTGCTCCATCGGGACGTAGACGCCCGGACTTGAATCGTCCAGGTCTCCGACTTTTTCATCGGCGACTACGCCCACGATCTGCCAAGGCACATCGGCTCCGAGTGCGTGCTTCGTGGCTACGTCGCGCACGCCGGGAACCGCCTGTACCTTGTCTAGAATCTGCCGATAATATTCCGTGATTTGCGGTCCTTGAGTATATTGCTTGTCATCCATGGGAAGCCACGCGGTGATCACGTTCGTCGTGTCAAATCCGGTATCCACCTCTTGCAGCTGGTAAAAACTGCGGATCAAGAGACCGGCGCTCGAAAGCAGGATAAAAGCGAGCGCTACTTCGCTGATGATGAGCAGGCTGCGGAGTCTTACTCCCGCTGCGCTGGCGGTACTCGACCGGCCTCCCTCTTTTAACGACTCCGCCGCGTCTACTTTTGTCGCCTGAAGTGCAGGCGCAATACCAAAAAGGATACCCGTCACGATGACGAGGGCCATCATAAAAAACAGAGCGCGCAAGTCCAACGACACGGCTGCTTCGGCAGGCAAATAAAAGGCGGGAGCGACAGTTGAAGGATATGCAGCAAGCCGATTGCAACCGCAACTCCCAGACAGCCGCCGAGGAAAGAGAGCAAAATGCTCTCGGTCAGGAACTGGCGCAACAATTGCCAGGGTTTCGCTCCGACGGCGGTCCGTACCGCGACCTCGCGCTCGCGGGTAGAGGCGCGCACCAGTAATAGGTTCGCCAGATTGACACAGGCGATCAATAGTACGGCCCCAACCGCCGCCAGTAAGATCCACAACGAACTGCGCAGATGGCCGTCTACCACCTGATCCTGAAAGCGTTCCAGCTTGTCGCCCCAGCTTTTGTTCGATTCTGGATATGCCTGGGCAATGCGCCTGCCTATTCCGGACATCTGCTGTTGTGCAGCCGCCAGACTCGTGTCCGGCTTTAAGCGCGCCCATACCCGCATCCAATGAAAGTCACGCGTCATGTCTTGCGGCTGAAAAGCCAACGGCGTCCAAATATCCTGCCATCCACGGTCGAAACGCGTTGCCGCGGGAAGTACTCCAATGACGTCGAAGGGGCGGTTGTCCAGAACGATCTTGTGACCGATCAAATCGGGATTCGCGCCAAAACTTTCCTGCCAGATGCGATGGCTTAGAACTACGACCTGATCTTTCCCGGGCTGGTCCTCATCGGGCCGAAAGGTGCGTCCAAGAACGGGCTTGACGCCAAAGATCCCGAAGTAGGGGGCGGATACACGCGAGCCGTGCAATTGCGCCGGGCTCTGGCCCACCGGATAGAGTAACGGCTCCGCCGGTTTCGGCCGCGATCGCCCGGAAAACGGTGTGCTGGTTTTTCCAGTCGAGGAAGTTCATCGTGGAAACGCCGTTCCGGTCGCCGTTCGGCGGTTTTTCTCAAACTTGCAAGATTTATTCCGGATGGGGATAGGGCAACGGTTTCAACATCACGCCGTCCACAAAGCTGAACATCGCCGTGCTCGCGCCAATGCCCAGAGCCAAGGTCAGCAGCGCAATGGCGGCGAAACCAGGAGTGTTCCGGATCATCCGCAGTGCGAAGCGGACATCGTTGAATAGTTCGTCCATACGTAGTTCGTATCAGAGACGTTTCGAACGAACCGTTCGTTGGATTTTGTTTGTTAATTGAAGGAAAATTCAGACCGAGGATTGCATGCTGATAGCTCGCGTCGGACAAGAGCCGATAGCTTCTTCGATCATCTCCAGATCGGCATCACTGGCCTCAAACGTGTATGCGGTTCCCTGCAAGTCGCCGCCCGCATCGATTAGTTCGACGTAAGATTCCTGACCGATCTGAAACAGCTTCGGTTCGATGCCAACGCAGTTGGCGGCGAGGATACAAGCGGACGGGTCGATTTGTACGGTGACCTTCGGCATAGGTTTTTCTATCTTGCCACGAGCGCTAATTACCGTGAGCATAAGAGTGGTCTTTACAGAAAGAATGCTGGGGCTCCGATCTGCTCATCGACCATAACATTTGCAAGCGCGCCCATCTTCTATTTGCGATGAAAAACCTAGGTGTGCAGCAACATACGGTCAATCTGAATGGTCCGAAGATGCACTACGCCGACATCGGCCAACATTGTCAATCGTGAACTGCTCAGGTTCCTGGAGATCGTCAACGCGGGCCTGGCGGAGGGCACGCTGAAAGAACCGGCCATCGTGACGATCTCGTATGATGAGAAGCCCGGCATTCAGGCGTTGGCAACTACTACGCCGGACCGGCCACCAAAGCCCAATGAGTTCGCCAGCCATCTGCGGGACGGCGAGTATAAAAGGCTGGAAACAGTATCGCTACTCGCCGGCCTCGATCTGCATTCGGGGCGCGTGACCGAACTGGTCAGTGACCACCACGCCAGCGCGGACTTTATTGCACTGTTGGGAAAACTAGACGCCTCCTATCCGGCGCAGGCCCAGATTCGCCTTCTGCTCGACAACCACTCGGCACAAATTTCGAAAGAGACGCAAAACTGGCTGAACCCTCATCCTCAGCGGTTCGAGTTTGTCTTCACGCCCCAAGCATGGCTCGTGGGTTGAACATCGTTGAAACCATGTTCAGCAAAATGGCGCGCAGTATGCTGCGTGGTATCCGCGTCGCCACCAAACAGGAACTGATCGATCGCATCCATCTCTACTTTGCGGAGATCAACGCGGACACTGTCATCTTTCGCTGGAAGTACAAATGGACAAAATTAGTATTGGCTATTATTTAGAGAACGATTATCTAGGGCCCGAGATTTACCATTTTCAACAGCGAAATTTCCGGATTGCGCCCGGATGGTACGCGATACGAAGTTATCCGGCAGGAACCTGGGTTAGCGCTCCTGATCCGGCTCAACTACCGGATTGCGGACCAGCCGTAGGCGTCGGTAAAGGCTAACCGGGACTATGGCACACGATTCTAGGTTGAGTACGAGGTCACTCTGACCCGCGATTGTGTGGCCAGGCAATTTCGATAAAGACTGTTCACCTGTGTCTGTTGGTAACAAGTCAAGATGTCCGTTTAATTAACAAATGAAATGTCCGGTTTTCCAGCGCCGCGATTTTGGGATACGCTTTGAAGACCTGAGCGGAGGATAGAGCGCTGCTGGGAAGCAACTCGAGCGCCGACTCAGGGCCGGGATTGCG
>JALYVD010000376.1 GCA_030853405.1 Acidobacteriota bacterium
GTGCATACCAGCGGCCGCAGTGAAGATGGATCGGTTCTCCGACCGCGCCCCGCCGCGATCGGACACAAACAGCGGATCGCCAGGATCAGGCGTGTGATAGACGAGCCGCGAGCCATCGTGCGACCAATCGAACTCAGCTACACCCTGAAGGTATGGCCTCGGCTCTCCGCCCAATACGGGAACGGCCCAGACGCCGATATGGCCAGCTTCGGGGCCACTCGGTTGCCCAGCCAAAACGTGACGAGAGACCCATCGGGCGAGAACGTCAGGTTTCGAAGCGAGGGATTGACAAGTTCTCCAACAGAGCCATGCGTCAGGTTGTGGAACTCTCCCGAACCTTGCCGCCGGCCGGCGAATTGCGCGATTGTGTCCCTGGAACCAGTTCCGAGTTGTGGCGCGGCGAGGGTTCGGAAATCATTGGCGGTCCGGTGATCTCCGCCGATAGCCGGTCTGTTGCGTTTTCGATCCGGCAACATGGGAAGTCGCTTTTGTATGTGATGCGGGCGGATGGTGCGAATCCACACGTCGTTGCCAGGGCGCTCCGGCTTCAGGGCGCGCCCGCATGGTCGCCCGGCGGCCTATCGATCATATCAGCGGCTGACGGCCACGGGGTTCCACATCTTTTTCGAGTGCCCATCAGCGGCGGCGCTCCCGAACCATTTATTCGCGAGTACTCGATGGATCCTCAGTGGTCACCCGATGGCCGCTTCCTTGTCTATTCGGGACCTGATATCGGAACGAAGTTTCCTGTTAAGGCTGTGACGGCCAGCGCGAAAGCGCGTCCCCTCACCGCCCTGACTCTCACTCGAGGAGCCCGCCATTTGGCCTTTCTCTCGGGAGGACACGAACTGATGTTTCTGCGCGGAGATATTCAACATAAGAACCTCTGGCTGATCGACCTCGAGACCGGTGCGGAACGACGGTTCATCGATCTGCCTGTCGATTTCGATATTGCCGACTTCGACGTTTCGCCCGACGGTCATGAGATTGTGCTCGAACGGTTGCAAGAAAATTCGAATGTGGTGTTACTCGATCGCGCCGCCCCGTAGATCCCGTTACCGTGAATTCGGGTGCTTGCCGGACCAACGGAATCCGAGGCTTCAGTATCCAGCAGTGGCTACCATGCATGTATGGAGAATTCTATGCGGCATGCGAAGATGGCAGCCTCTCTCTTGTGTGCTGGTGTGGCGATGACGTTGAGCCTCTATGGGCAGACATCCGCTCCAGCCTCGAAAGCAGGCCCCGATGTCCTTATTTTCATCGACGGCGAAAAGTTGATCGGACATCTGGAGAGCGCCACCGGTTCTTCAGTGGTATTCAAGAGCGACATGGCTGGAGAAGTGACAGTGGACTGGAGCAAGATCCAGGAACTTCACTCGCCGGAGAAGTTCGCAGCAATTCAAAAGGGCATCAAGCTGGGACGACACGATTCCAACACGGTTCCGCAAGGGACTGTTGAGATGACTGAGCAAAAGCTTCAAGTGAACACCGGTGCGGCAACGGGTCCAAAGACGATTCCGGTTGCCGAAGTTTCAAACGTGGTCAGCGAGGCGGATTATCAGAAGGCCTTCGAGCGTACCAGTTTCGTGAAAGGCTGGAAAGGCGGCGCAACGGCGGGGCTTTCTCTTACGGAGGCTACGCAAAAAGATCAGACGTTCACGGCCGCCATAAACATGGTTCGTACTGTTCCCGCGGTGAACTGGCTCGACTTGCGAAGCCGCACCATTCTCGATCTCAATGAGGCCTACAGCAAACTCACGCAACCTGGCTCACCTGCCTTGAAGACCTCTCTCTATCACGCAGATGCTGAACAGGATTGGTATCTTTCTCCGAGACTCTTTGGGTTTGGGCAAGCTATCTTCGAACACAGCTTTTCGCAAGGTCTCGACCTGCAACAGACGTATGGCGGTGGCTTCGGTTTTGTCGTTGTAAAGAGACCTAAACGGGAACTCGATTTTAAAGCCAGCGCGGATTACATCGACTATCAGTTTTCGGACTCAATCCTGAACAAACATCTATTCGGCTCGATTTTCGGAGAGACCTATATACAGACGTTCACGCACGGAATTCTTTTGAACGAGCAAGCGGGAATCACGCCGGCATGGACCGACACCAGCGCTTATTCCGCCTTTGCCAGTGCGGCAGTCACGTTTCCCGTCTACCGTCACCTCGGCCTGACGCTGGGCGCGCTAGACAACTTCCTGAATATTCCGCCGCCGGGCTTTAAGAAGAATTCATTCCAGTTCACGGCGGGCGCGACTTACTCGTTCTAGTGCGGCTCCTATTTCGCGTCAATCAGTGGCAGCAGAATCGCTGAAGGATGCTCGGCGTCGTGGTATATGGTGTTGGTCGCGGAGACAAACCGGCTCCCCGATTCCGCGTTCTCGCCCGTATTCAGATTTCTGTCGAAACGCGGAAAGTTACTGCTGCTGATTTCTAATCGCAGTCGATGGTCCTTTTCAAACACATTACTGGTAGACCATAGGTCAACCACGAACCTATAAATCTGACCAGGATTCAGCAGCTCTGGCGTTTGCTCGGAATTTCGATAGCGCGCCCGCACGATGCCTTCCGTCAGATTTTGCGCGAAGCCGTTGGGCCACACGTCAACCAGTTTCGCTGTGAAATCCGTGTCTACCGCGGATGACTTCGCAAACAGATCCACATGCACGGGCCCTGTTACCTCAACGTTCCGGTCGAACGGCTTCGTCGAGTAGATCAGGACATCATCCCTTGCTTCGTCCGGACGCTGGTCGCGCGGTCCGGCTGGCAAGTGCTCGCCATCGCAGCACAATGGTCCACCAATCGTCGCGACCGGGTTCGCGGGATCGTAAACATAATGATCCGAGGACTCGGACCCAGGCGATTGAACAGCTAAGGCGCCGTCGCCCCGAAGCGAATTTGCACCCTTCTCCGAATGCAGAAAAAATCTGGTTTCGTGCGCGTCGGCAGGCGGCCACCGGTCTTCATCGCGCCATTGCTTCGCACCCATAACGAAAATTCGCACGGGTTTCCGGGAGAACTCGTTTTTCGCGCCTTTGAAAAGATAGTCATACCATTCGAGCGTTACCGTATCTTCCTGAAACTCCTCCGCCACGGCTCCAAAATCCACATCGCCGATCTTGCGTCCGCCGCCTGCGTGGCCGCCGATCGTGATAAGCAGATGCTGTCCATTCCTGGCGGCTTCGGTT
>JALYVD010000382.1 GCA_030853405.1 Acidobacteriota bacterium
CGCTCGATTTCCGCGGCTGGAATCTGCTGTTCGTCGGGTTCCACACCGTTCAGCTTTTCCCACCCGCTCCTTAAGCGGACATTTCATTTGTTAATTGAGGCGGACAATTGACATGTTACCGACAAACCGGAAACTGCATTCCCGCCTCAACCCCAATCGCGCGATATACTCCGAGAACGCTGGGACCGAGAAACAGTTGTTGTGCCCGGCTGCCGGGCACTTCGAAACTCTCCCGTTGAAGCGAACCCACTCGCTCACCCGTGAACTCAGCGAAAACCCGCCAGTCCCAATGCGGATAATCCGTGCGCCAGGACTGCGGGCGATAGCCGTATACAGCAGTGTAGGAAAGGAGGTCCGGGCGACGGTCTCCGCCAGACTCGGCATACCTTTGATAGCTTGCGCCGACCCAGACGTACTGGCTGCGCGACGCGACACCTGTCACAGCTCCAACCAGGTAACCGGGCCCACTGTTCAAACTCCTGTAGAGTCCTCCTTCCTGTTGAGGTCCCGGGAGCAGAACTCCGGCAACGGCAGTGCTCTCCACCCGTTTGCCCGCGAAATCCTTCCGCCGGAAACGCCACCAGGTAAGCGCGCTGAAGTCGCCGCTTATGGGAGTGTTCTCCGTAACAGATGAACGCAGGTAGGGGTCGGGTTGGAAAACGACAGGACCCGAGACCGCGAGTTTCACGTTCGGAGTTAGTCCATAGGACAACTCGGCTTCGAGATTTGAAGCGACACCACCCGCGCCCCCTCGGCCATTTGCTCCTAAATCGAAGCTCCAGCCGCCCTTGGGGTTGGTCGGCGTAGCCAAGCCAGATACCGGGCCGTGGTCCGCGGCGTTCACAATTTGCGTAGCTGTCAGCATTGCTGCACAGGCCAATATTCTTGATCGGCGCATTGATTCTCTCCCTTTCCTGAAAAAATACGGAAAAGGGAAGAACTAGATCAAAAATGTGGAGTGAAGGACCTGGATATCCGGTGGTGATGGTTCGGCCCAGTTAGCCCAGGAAGAGCGCGTCAACGGCTCGATTGAAAGCGGCGAGAAACGAATGAAAGACGTGGGCGTAGCTGGCGGCGCGTGAAGAGTAACAGATTTCTGATGCTCAAAGGCAATCTGCTTGCATTGGCGGTCGGACCCCTGTTTCACAGGCGTCTTCGTTCTACAGTGACCATCGGCGGCGCAGCAACTTTTCGCGCCGGACCACATAAAGTACTGTTCGCACGAAATACAGCCGCCCCACAGCACTGTGGCTAACAGCAGCAACGACAGCAGCGAACTGGTGAATGCCCGAAGCACGGCTCTTTTTCAAGGCTAGCAGCTTCGAATCGGCCCACGGCAGACGTTGGCCGCAGGGAGTAAGGCCTCAGAGTAAAATTCCGGTAGAACCAGCAGTTACAACCCGCGACATTTTTCGTTTTGCAAACACTACCCGTTCAAATAGGCGCAAGATTTCCAGTGACGCTTAAACATCGTTGAAAAGGGCCGATCTAAAAAGAACCAAGTTTTATGAAATCGCAGATGACAATTGGCAAGAAATTCACGTTAACCGCTACTTTGCTGCTGACTTTGACAGTCGCGCTCGGTGTCGGTTCTCTCGTGTCTATTAACTCCCTCCGCAAATCCGTGGACACTATCGTGACCGACCCGCTGCCCGGAGTCTACCGGATTTCAGCCGTGGAATCGTTGTTGAACGAGACGCGTGGCGATGACTGGCGGCATATCGCGGCCACCGATCCGAACGACAAACAGGCGATGGAGCAGAAGTCTAAGGAGACCAACGCGAAAATTGGGGAGAACCTACAGGAATACGAGCGAACGATTACGACGGCCGAAGATCGGGACACGTTTGGCAAGATCAAGCCGGCGATCGATCAGTATCTGCAAAATGTCGATAGTGCAATGCTGTTAAGCCGTACCGGAAAGACAGCGGAAGCCTATACCAACTATGTACACCAAGCCAAGGTCTCGCTCGATGCCGCCACCGCAGCTACGCACGCTTTGGTGGAGTTGAATCGAAGGAATGGAGATGTCGACGCCGCGGAAGCTCAACACGCCGCTACAAGCGGCCGCGTCCTTGTCTGTATACTGCTGGGCGCCTCTCTTCTTTCGGGCATCCTTCTGACCTTGTTCGTCGTGCGGAGCATGAACAAAGCTCTCCGGCAAGCGGTCACCGAGCTTTCCGAAGGTTCCGACCAACTGGCGAGCGCGGCTTCGCAGGTTTCCGCCTCCAGCCAGTCTCTGGCGCAGGGATCGTCCGAGCAGGCCGCTTCGCTCGAAGAGACTTCGGCGTCGAGTGAGGAGATAAATGCAATGGCGCGGCAGAATACCGAAAACAGCCGGTCGGCCGCCGATTTGGTCACGCAGTCGCAGCAGAAATTCGTTCAGACCAATGAGGCTTTAGCGCAGACGGTGGCTGCCATGGGGGAGATCAACACGCAGAGCGGCAAGATTTCCAAGATCATCAAGGTAATCGACGAGATTGCCTTCCAAACTAATATTCTGGCCTTGAACGCGGCAGTGGAAGCGGCGCGGGCCGGTGAAGCGGGAATGGGCTTTGCGGTGGTAGCCGATGAAGTTCGCAATCTGGCGCAGCGCTGCGCGCAAGCGGCCAAAGACACAACGGATCTGATTGACGAGTCGATCGCAAAATCCAACGACGGAAAACTCAAGGTGGACGAAGTGGCCGGGGCGATCCGGGCCATCACGGCAGAGTCGGCCAAGGTGAAAATGCTGGTGGATGAAGTGAACATCGGCAGCCAGGAACAGGCGCGAGGCATCGATCAGGTAGCCAAGGCCATATCCCAGATGGAACAGGTGACACAGACTACGGCGGCCAATGCTGAGGAGAGCGCGGCGGCAGCCGAAGAGTTGACCGCCCAATCGGAGACGCTTAAGGACATCGTAGAGCGATTGACCGCGATGGTTGGCGGCGGGACAATGCGTGACCGGGCCGGGTACATCGTCACCGCTCGCCGCCCAGCGGCGCCTGCCTGGCATGCGGCAGCTAAACCACTACGCGAACGCGAATCCCGCTCCGGGCTGTCAGCGCTGCGAGTAGCCGTTTCACATAAAAAATCCAACGGACACGACACTGAGTTGGCGGTGGCGAGCGCCAAGACCGGCAAAGACGCGTTTCCTCTAGAGGAGGAGTTTAAGGAATTCTAACGAGGGGAAAGCCATCTTCTCTCGTTCACAACTGACAAGCGGAACTTTACAGTGTATTCTGATGATCGGGAGTTTCAAGCACCGGGGTCTAAAAAGCGGCTCTATGAACGTAGCGACCGGAGCGGGATACGCCCAGATCTATTGGCCACCGTCGAGCGAATCTTAACGGTTCTTGATTCCGCCGCCACGCTGCAAGCTCTGGATTTACCCGGGTATCGCCCCACTCACTCAAAGGAGAGTTGAAGGGGCTGTGGTCCGTAAGCGGTGCGCACCAACTGGCGTATCATTTTTCGATTTGAAGACGCTGACGTCTTTGATGTTGAATTGATCGATTATCACCAGTGAAGGAGAAACCAGCCATGCCCATGAAAAGTCCAGTGCATCCCGGTGATCTTGCGGCCGCCCGTAAAAACGAAAGCAAAATCAAAGTTTGCCGTCAGCATGTCCCGGAAGAATTGCACGTCGAGTAGTTCAGTTAAGACGCCGGACGCAATAAAAAAACCCGGATGGTGAACGTTCCCACCATCCGGGCCTTGCTGAGTACAACTTGTTGTTTGTTACTTTCCAGCCGCTACAACAATAAACGCAGTCTGGCCGCCGCGGTTTACAGTGACTAGCGCGGATTTTCCTTGGGCCTCGTTCATCAGACGTTTGAAATCCTGCACGCTGTTAACCGGCTTACGGTCAACGCTCGTAATCACGTCGCCTTGGCCAATACCGCTATCTGCGGCAGCGCTGCTTTGGTCGATGTCGTTCACGACCACTCCGTGAATGTTGGAAGGCGCGTGAATCTGCTGCGCGATCTCCGGCGTCAGCGGTTGCACCGTGATTCCACGAGCTGAAGTGTTTCCGCCTTCCCCGTTCCCCTCGTCCGCGCTGCCATTGTTTGCCGTGCTCTTCTGGCCGAGTTCAAGACTGGTCGGCCGCTGTCCGAGTGTTACGCTCACCGTTGTCGGTTGCCCGTTTCGCATAACGTCCAGCTTGACCGTACTCCCCGGGGCGTGTTCTGTCACAGCAAGCGTTAGTTCGTTCTGATTCTGTACTTTGCTTCCGTCAATCGCCGTGACGATGTCGCCCGACTTGACGCCGCCTTTGTCGCCCGGTCCGCCCGGTGTGACATCTGCCACCACTGCGCCGTGCGTGTCTTTCAACCCAAATTGCTGGGCCAGATCAGGAGTAAGTTCCTGAAGCGAGACACCCATGTAACCGCGCGATACCTTGCCGGTTTTGATGATCTGGTCCATCACCTGCTTCGCGAGATTCACTGGGACCGCAAAGCCGATACCGATGTTGCCCGCCTCACCGCCGAATCCGCCGCCGCCGCCGCTGATAATGGCCGTGTTCATACCAATCAGATCCCCGTGAGCATTGATCAAAGCGCCGCCCGAATTGCCGGGATTGATCGCTGCGTCGGTTTGAATGAAGTTCTGGATATGCAAACCGCTCTCCAGGCTGCGGCCCTTCGCGCTTACGATACCCATCGTGACCGTGTGATCGTAGCCGAAAGGATTGCCGATCGCGAAGCACAGATCGCCAACCCTCGACGCATCCGAATTGCCAAGCGGTAGCGCAGGCAAGTTGCCCGCATCGATCTTTACCACTGCAACATCTGTTTGCGGATCGGTACCGACGACCTTTGCCGTAAACTCGCGTTTGTCGAGCAGGGTTACCTTCACTAGGGTGGCCCCCTCCACCACGTGATTGTTCGTCAGGATATAACCCGATGGATTAATAATGACACCCGATCCGAGTCCGCGTTCACGCTCCGAATGCGGGCGCTGTTGCTGTTGCTGGCGGCCATTTCCGCCAAAGAATTGCCGGAAGAACGGATCCGACATGAACGGACTCTCGCCCTGCTGTTGCGCAGACGCGCTGATCACCTTAGTCGATTGAATGTTCACCACCGCCGGGGATGCCTTCTCGATCACATCGGCGAAAGAATTAGAAAGCCCTTCCAGGCGCTGCGTATTCGTATCGGCCTTTGCCGTCACATACATAGGCGAGTTCGAGTGACTCGCGACGGCGAAGGCTGCGATCAGTCCGCCGCCGATCGAAGCCGCTACCAGCGTTAATATCGCTGTGGAACGGCGAAACTGAATTATGTTTGACATCGATTCAAACCTTTCTTATGGCGGCTCGGTACTTGTGTCGCAGCCGCGTTCCCTTCCTTTGACGCATTACGTTGCATTTCGATTCCGGGCTTAAACGGGACAACTTCAGACCGCCGCAGTGAGTTGCTCCGGAACCACTTGCGGTGTGGTCCGGAACTGAAGTCCCGAACCATCCGCGCCCATGTCTATGAAAATGTTCTGTCCATCCCGCACTTCACCGCTCAGGATACGTTTGGCGAGCGGTGTTTCGATCTCGCGCTGTATCGCGCGCTTCAAGGGCCGGGCGCCATAGGCCGGGTCGTACCCACTTCGTACCAGATGCGTTCGCACCGGGTCCGACAATTCAAGCGTAATATGCCGCTCTTCCAGGCGCGCCCGCAATCCCGCCAGTTGGATCTCAACGATGCCTTTCAACTGCTCCTCGCTCAGCGCGTGGAAAACAATGATCTCGTCCAACCGGTTCAGGAACTCCGGCCGGAAAGCCTGCCGCAACTCTTCCAAAACCACGTCCTTCATGCGGCGATACTCCTCACCTTCGAAAGCGCCCCGGTATTCGAGAATCCGGTGACTCCCGATGTTCGACGTCATAATCACGATGACGTTCTTGAAATCCACTGTCCGGCCCTGTCCGTCGGTAAGGCGGCCATCGTCCAAAACTTGTAGCAGCGTGTTGAACACATCTTGGTGTGCCTTCTCAATTTCGTCGAAAAGCACCACTGAATAGGGACGCCGCCGCACAGCTTCCGTTAACTGGCCGCCTTCGTCGTAACCCACATACCCGGGAGGCGCTCCAATCAGCCGCGAAACCGTGTGCTTCTCCTGATACTCTGACATGTCGATGCGAATCATCGCGTGTTCGTCGTCAAACAGAAATTCCGCCAGCGCCCGCGCCAGTTCCGTCTTCCCAACTCCCGTCGGACCCAGGAAAATAAAGCTGCCAATCGGCCGCCTGGGATCTTTTAGCCCCGATCGCGCCCGCATCACCGCTTCCGCTACCGCAAGAACCGCTTCGTCCTGGCCGATGACACGCTTGTGCAGCTCATCTTCCAGCGCCAACAGTTTCTTCATCTCGCCTTCGAGAAGCTTCGATACCGGAACGCCCGTCCACCGGCTCACCACCTCGGCGATATCTTCTTCGTCTACTTCTTCCTTCAACAGCCGCGTTCCGCTCTGCTGGCTGGAAACACGCGCCTGTTCGGCTTGGAACTGCCGCTCCAGTTCCGTCAAACGCCCGTACTTCAACTCGGCGGCTTTGTTCAAATCGTAGGCGCGCTCGGCTTGTGCAATCTCCACCCTTACCTGATCCATCTGCTCGCGCAACGCCCGCACCCGCTGAACGCCTTCCTTCTCCGTGGCCCATTGCGCCTGCAGGGCGGAGGATTGCGTCTTCAGTTCCGCCAACTCTTTCTCGATCCGCGTCAGCCGTTCTTTCGAAACTGCGTCCGTCTCTTTCTTCAACGCCTCGCGTTCGATTTCGAGCTGCATCGTCCGGCGCAGAATCTCGTCGAGTTCACTCGGCATCGAGTCGATCTCGGTACGCAGTTTGGCTCCGGCCTCGTCCATCAGATCGATCGCCTTGTCAGGCAGAAACCGGTCGGTAATGTAGCGGTTCGACAAAACCGCCGCCGCCACCAGAGCCGTATCTTTGATGCGAACGCCGTGATGCAGTTCGTACCGCTCGCGTAATCCGCGCAAGATCGAAATCGTGTCTTCGACCGTCGGCTGATCCACGAAAACCGTCTGGAACCGCCGTTCCAGTGCCGCATCCTTCTCTATATACTTCCGGTATTCATCGAGCGTTGTCGCGCCAATGCAATGCAACTCGCCCCGCGCCAGCATCGGCTTCAGTAGGTTGCCCGCATCCATTGCGCCCTCCGCTTTGCCAGCTCCAACCACCGTGTGTAGTTCGTCGATAAACAGAATCACCCGGCCTTCGGACGACTGCACTTCTTTGAGCACGGCTTTCAAGCGCTCTTCGAACTCGCCCCGGAACTTCGCGCCCGCGATCAATGCGCCCATATCGAGCGACACGACTTGTTTATCCTTCAGCCCTTCGGGCACGTCGCCGCGAACGATTCGTTGCGCCAGTCCTTCGACAATGGCCGTTTTACCAACCCCGGGCTCGCCAATTAGAACCGGATTATTCTTTGTCCGCCGGGACAGAACTTGAATGACGCGGCGAATCTCGTCATCGCGCCCGATCACCGGGTCCAACTTGCCTTTCGACGCCGCTTCCGTCAAATCGCGCCCATATTTCTGCAGCGATTCGTACGTCGCCTCCGGATTTTGCGTCGTCACGCGCTGGTTGCCGCGCACTTCCACCAACGCCTTCATCAGCCGGTCGCCGCTCAACCCAAAATCGCGCAACAATCGTCCAGCGACGCCCTGATCTTCCGCCGTCGCCAACAGCAGATGCTCAATCGAGACGTACTCATCCTTCAGGCGCTTGGCCTGATCTTCCGCCTTCGTCAGAAGCTGCGACAAACGAGGAGTGACATAAACTTGATCCGGACGAGTCCCGGTCCCGCTCACTTTCGGAAGCTTGTCGATCTCCTGAATTAGACGGCTATGCAGCGCTTCCAGGGGAACGTCGGCCCGCAATAAAATCGATGGGGCCAGACCGCCCTGCTGCTCAAGCATCGCAGCCAGCAGATGCTCCACATCCACTTGCTGATTTCCGTGCTCAACCGCTTTCGATTGGGCTTGTTGGATGGACTCCTGGGATTTCTGCGTCAATCGGTTAAAATCCATAACTTTT
>JALYVD010000406.1 GCA_030853405.1 Acidobacteriota bacterium
CGGCGAAAGCAACGCCGAGCAGAACGACAACAACAAAGAAGATGCCCAGAAGCTGCTTGTTGCCCAGCAGGATCTCGGTTTCGCTTTCGCTAGTCCGCAACATTTCCCCCTTAAATTGTACTGAAGAACGGTCCGCCGAAAAATGGGAGTTCGGCGAAAGACGGCAGAGTAACCTTACATATAGAGTATGCGTTTCTATCTGAAGTCCGCGGCAGTTGCGCTGTGTATAGGGGCGGTGGGTTGGGCGGTTGGGGCAGGGACGGCCGTTCGCGCCGCCAGCAATGCCACCGGGCATGTGAATGTGCTTCCGGGGATGCCTCCCGTGCAGGATGTCAATAATCTTTATTCGGCCGATGGACCGGGCCTGTTAAGCGCCACGGTGAAGAACTTTCCATCGCGTGTGTATGTTCCGAATTCAAAGAGCGATTCGGTGGACATCATCGACCCGAAGACCTACAAGATCATTGGGCACTTCGATCTGCCCAAGAAGACGAGGAAAGGCAAACCGGTGCGTTTGGAACCGCAACATGTGGTTCCGTCCTGGGATCTGAAGCGGCTGTGGGTGGCGGAGGATCTTGGGGATCAATTGACTGAGATCGATCCGGCGACGGGCAAAGAAGGACAGACGCTTCCGGTTGACGATCCGTATAACATGTACTTCACGCCCGATGGCAAATATTCAATTGTCATGGCCGAGCGCGAGATGCGCATGGATTTCCGGGATGCGCAAACGATGCAGGTTGTCAAGCGCGTGCCGGTGGGATGCAAGGGCGTGAACCATGCGGATTTCTCGATTGACGGACGCTACATGATCGCCACGTGCGAGTTCTCCAGTGAACTGATTAAGGTCGATGTGGCTTCGCAAACGGTGTTGGCTCACTTGAAATTGAAGCCGGAAGGCATGCCGCAGGATTGTAGAATTTCGCCGGATGGCAAGGTTTTCTACGTTGCCAACATGGACGCGGATGGCGTGCACGTTATCGACGGCGAGAACTTTAAGCAGATCGGATTCATCAAAACGGGGGTAGGCGCACATGGACTGTATTTCAGCCGCGATGCGAAGTACATGTATGTGTCGAATCGCGGGACGGTGAACGATCACTCGGGCGGCTCGGTTTCGCTGATTGACCTGGCAACGAGAAAAGTTGCGACGAAGTGGCCGGTTCCAGGCGGCGGCAGTCCCGATATGGGCGGTGTGTCGGCGGACGGCAGGGAACTGTGGCTCTCGGGGCGCTACAACAACGAGGTCTACGTATTCGACACGACCGATGGACATTTGAAAGCACGCATCCCGGTGGGCAGAGAGCCGCATGGGCTTTGCGTGTATCCTCAGCCGGGGCGATATTCGCTCGGCCATACCGGAAACATGCGCTAATTGAGCGACTGGAAAGGGTTGCATGAGCAGTCCTGAGCCCTGGTTACGGGGCCCCTTAGCGGGAGTCCATCCGCTCGTGATGCCGGTGTTTTTTAGCTTTGCGCAGGTGCGGGAAGACCTGGCAAAACACACGCATGGTTTGACGGACGAGCAGGTCTGGACGACGGCTGGCGGATCTTCCGCCGGGTTTCATTTGAAGCATATTGCGGGGAGCGTGGACCGGATCACGACCTATCTCCTGGGTTCTCAGTTGACAGAGCAACAGCTTCAGAGCTTGCGCCAGGAGAGCGTGCCCGACGCCGGGCTGGCCCAGTTACTAACGTCAGTGGATGATAGTTTGCGCGATTCTGAGGAGAGGCTGCGCAGCATTGACCCGGCGTCAATTTATGACGTGCGCGCGGTGGGACGTAAAGCCTTGCCAACGACGGTCATCGGGTTAATTGTTCATCTCGCCGAACACACCCAGAGACATCTGGGGCAGGCGATTACTTTGTGTAAAGCCGCGCGGCAGTTGGGCTGATGTCGGACTTCACGCGTCTACTCGGGCACAACAGAAATTACCGGTTTACGTGGATCGGCCAAATTGTCAGTGAGGTCGGCGACCACTTCAACAATGTTGCGGTTTTGAGTCTGGCGATTAGTGCGACACACAATGGCGCTGTAATCGCGGGAGTTATGCTGTCGCGGGCGATTCCGGCAGTGTTGGCCGGGCCAGTAGCGGGCGTTCTCCTGGACCGCTTCGACCGGAAACGCATCATGATCGTGAGCGATCTAGTTCGCGGCGTGGTGGCCCTGGGGTTCATTACGGCGATCGGTTACAAGCAGACGTGGCTTTTGTATGTGTTGAGTGCGTTACTGATGTTGGCCTCGCCATTTTTCACTAGCGGACGATCGGCGATTCTTCCCTCGATAGCTACGGATGAGGAGCTTCACACGGCGAACTCGCTCACCCAGACAACCGGGTGGATGACTTTGGCGGTGGGCGCGTTCCTGGGTGGCACCACGGTTGCGGCATTCGGGTATCAGCTTGCGTTCGTGTTCAATTCACTGTCGTTCTTCGTCTCGGCCTTTTGTATTTCGCGATTGATTTCCGTGAGCGGACATTTTCGCGCCGAACACAGGAGCTTGAATGAGACGAAGGTAGCCCGGCCATGGCACGAATACCGCGAAGGCTTAGCCTACATGGTGAAGAGCCCGCTGATTCTGGGTATCGGACTGATTGCGGTCGGTTGGGCGAGCGGCGGCGGCGCGGCTCAGGTGTTGTTCACGCTATTTAGCGAAATGGTCTTTAAGCGCGGCGCGCAAGGACTCGGCGAACTGTGGGGTACGGCTGGCGTGGGGCTTCTGATCGGCGGCATCATCGGGAACCGGTTGGGCAAGACGATCAGTTTCGAAGCTTACAAGCGCACTGTGTTTTTCTGCTATCTGCTGCATGGCGGCGCGTACATCGTTTTCAGTCAGATGAGGCATTGGGGCTGGGCCTTGTTCTTTATGGGCTTGTCGCGGGCGAGTGTGGCGGTGAGTTCAGTTTTGAACTGGTCGAATCTGTTGAAGCACGTGGAGGATCGTTTCAGGGGACGCGTGTTTTCGACCATTGAAACTATGAACTGGTCCACCATGATGCTCTCGATGTTGGCGGCGGGTGAAGCCTCGCAGCTCTACAGCATACGGTGGATTGGGGCCGCATCAGGATTGTTGAGTTCGTCTACGGCGATTTTCTGGGGTTGGGCGAACTGGCGTGGAAAATTGCCCGAACCGGCTCTCACGGAGGACGATAGCGCGGTGGAGATTCATGGCGACCCTACGACTTGATTTCCTCTACGAATCGTTGAAAAAGGCGCAATTGCTCCGGTTGGCGCAGGATTTGGTCTTCTGGATGCCACTGCACCGCCACGACGAATCGCTTGTCGGCGCGTTCCAAACCTTCGACTATACCGTCCCGAGGATCTCGCGCCGAAACTTGAAGCCCCGCGCCAACAGTGGCTACCGCCTGGTGATGCCGCGAGTTGACCTGCACCAAATGCACACCGATGGCCTGCGCCAGCACTGTTCCGCGCTCGATTTCAACCTCATGGGCCGGCTTGCCTTTGTCCTCCGCTTGCACATCGTGGCGAGGAGAACCCAGATGCTGAGTCAGCGTGCCCCCATGATAAACATTCAAAAGCTGCAGGCCGCGGCAGATCGCCAGAATCGGGAGATCTTTTTGAATGGCCTGATTGATGGTTTCAAGTTCAATCTCGTCCCGCTCATCATCTGGATGATTGGTTTCAGGAACCGGCTCTTGTCCATAGCGAATGGGATTTACGTCGGTACCGCCCATCAGCAAGAGTCCCGCCGCGCCATCCATTTCGATCGGTCCTTCGGTAAGAAACGCGACCGGCTCAGCGCCCGCAGCCCGCAAGGCCGCAACATACGGCTCGACCTTTTTTGAATATCGAAACGGAATCACCACGCGAAGGTTCTCGCTCATAGCCTTACTAACATTGCATCCGGTAGCATCGTTTTTATGCGATCGCTTCGCCTCGTCATCGCGATTTTCATTGCTTACTCCTGCTTTGCCGCTCACCCTGACTGGCAGGCGCTCCGGAATCAGATTGACAATACGCTGCATGTGCCGCAGCAGTTACCCAATGTAGAGGCGAAATTCTACGGAAAGTTTTCTCCCGCTTCGGGAGTTGATGCCGATCGTGTATCGTATGCCACAGAGTACGAGCTCAGGATTCCAGCGATTGTCTATCATCCGGCTGGCGCTACTCTTACAAAACATCCTGCGCTGATCGTTGTGAATGGCCACGGAGAAGACAAATCCTCCTGGGATTCTTATTGGGCCGGCATCCTGTACGCGCGCGCCGGGGCCGTGGTTTTAACGTACGATCCTATTGGAGAATACGAACGCAATAAGGAGCGGCGCTCGCATACTCTTCAACACGACCAGACGGTCGAGCCTCAGGAAAAGATGGCGAAGCGAATGACCGGCCTGATGATCACCGACATCATGCAAGCTGTAAGCTATCTTTCGCAACGACCGGATGTAGACGCCAGGCGAATCGCGGTGATGGGGTTTTCCATGGGTTCCTTCATCGGCTCGCTCGAATGCGCGCTTGACACCCGCGTCCATGCGTGTGTGCTTGCCGGTGGAGGCAATCTGGACGGTCCCGGCGGGCACTGGGACACGACGCACAAGATGTGTGAGTCGATCGCCTATCAGTCGCTGAAGTTTCTGGGTGACCGGGGCGCGGTTCTTTATGCGCTGAACGCCAAACGCGGACCCACGCTGGTTTTGAACGGCACGGCCGATCAGGTAGAAGATATCCCGCACCGCGGCCCGGATTTCTTTAGTGACCTCCGCAAGCGAACGGCTGCCGAACTCGGAAGTTCCAAGGACGTCTTCGATTCCGATTTTTTTCCGGGTGGCGGCCATGCGCCTTATTTCCTCACCAGACGCGCCGCGTTATGGCTGAACGACAAGCTGAAATTCCCGGATTGGACGAAGAAGCAGATCGAGCAGATGCCCGAAACGCAGAAACCAGGTCCGCTCATGGCCCTCGGTGACAACATTCCCGCCGTGCCCCGCGCCGACCTGCATGCCCTTCCAGAGGCCGTCTGGGACTCCCAGCAGCGAAATTACATCGATGAAACCTGGGTGGATCGGGCAAGCGCGGCAGCGGCAACCGACGCTCCCTGAGCCCCATCGCATGATACCCTTTAGCTTCTTGTACTTATATGCCTGATCGAAAACTACAAGTCGTGCCACTCGGGGGTCTTGGGGAGTTCGGCATGAACTCCATGGCCTTGCGTTACGGCGACGACATCATCGTCATCGACGCGGGCATGATGTTTCCCGACTCCGAACTGCTCGGAGTGGATATTGTCACGCCCGATTTCAGTTATCTCGAGCAGCACTCCGAGATGGTCCGCGGCCTCATCCTGACCCACGGTCATGAAGACCACATCGGCGGTGTGCCGTTTCTGCTGTCGCAAATCAATGTTCCGGTTTACGGGACAGAATTCACGCTTGCCCTGGTTGAGCGACGTCTTGATGAGCACGAGATGCTCGACGACGTAAAATTGAACCCAGTTAAGCCCGGCGCAAAGATCAGACTGGGTCCCTTTGAGATAGAGTTCATTCGCGTTACTCACTCGATCGTCAGTTCCGTTGCGGTTGCCGTTACCACCCCGTTAGGCGTCGTGATTCACACGGGCGACTTCAAGGTGGATCCGACTCCGACGGACAACGAGCTCTTCGACCTGCATACTTTTGCCGAATACGGCAAGCGCGGCGTGTTACTTCTGATGTCGGACTCGACCAACGTCGATCGCCCTGGCTATACGGAGAGTGAACGAGCCGTACGGCCGCGTTTAGAGGAGCTGTTCACGCGTTGTGAACGCCGCCTCATTATTTCTTGCTTCAGCAGTTCCATTCACCGTCTGCAACAAATTTTGGATCTGGCCGCGCAAACCGGCCGCAAAGTCGCTTTCCTCGGCCGCAGCATGTTGAACGTGACCGAGATCGCACATAATCTTGGTCTGTTATCGATTCCCGATTCCACGCTGCTACGTCCGCAAGACATCATGCAGATGGCGCCGAATAAAGTTGCCGTCGTAGTTTCGGGAACGCAGGGCGAGCCGATGTCGGCGCTGTCGCGCGTTGCTGTTGACAATCACAAAAATCTCTCTCTCCAGAAGGGCGACACCGTCGCTCTTAGTTCGCGGATCATTCCTGGCAACGAGAAAGCGATTTACCGGATGATGAACCACATCGCCCGGCGCGGCGCGAACCTCGTCTATGGCAGCATGAACCCGCCGATTCACGTTTCGGGACACGCGAGCGAAGAAGAACTGAAGCTGATTCTCAATCTTGTCCGGCCGCGTTACTTTATCCCGGTCCATGGCGAATACCGCCAGCTTGCACGGCACGCCTCTCTCGCGCAGCATCTTCGGTTCGCAGGACTTGAAGACAGCTTCGTCCTCGAGACCGGAGAGACGCTGGAGATCGACAATTTAGGCGCTCGGCGTGGCGAAAAGGTCACCGTAGGGCGTGTTTGCATCGACTCCGGTTCTCTCGACGACGTGGTTGAAGACATCATTATCCGCGACCGGCGACATCTTTCCGAAGATGGATTTGTACTGCCCATCATCGCCATCAACAAACACACCGGAAAAAGCGAAGGTCTTCCCGAGATCGTCAGCAGAGGCTTTGTCGGTGGCGAGGGATCGGGTTTGTTGGTGGAAGCCCGCGGTATCGTGGCGAAAACTCTTGAGACATCGACCGCCGAGGAGCGCGGCGATTGGGGAGTGATGCAAGAAAAGATCCGGCAGGATCTAAAGCGGTTCCTCAGCAAGCAAACCCAACGCCGGCCGCTTATTATTCCGGTCATTTTGGAAGTCTGAACACCAAACCCGCAATCTGTCATAGAATGGATTGCGTATTACTCGTTAGGAGAGACTCTTATGAAAAAACTCGTTCTGGCAACATTACTAGGCAGCGCGTTCTGCCTCGGTACGTTCGCGGATGACATTACAGGCTACGTTTCGGAATCGCACTGCGCGGCGAAGCACGACAGCGTCAGCGAAGCCAACACGAAGTGCGTTCAAGCGTGTCTGAAAAAAGGATCCGACCCCGTCATCATCTCTGATGGGAAAGTATTGAAGGTCGATGCCGACTCGCGCGACAAGGTGGTTGAACACGCCGGCCAACAGGTCAAGATTGATGGCACAATGACCGGCGATACAATCAAGGTCAATTCAATAGAAGAAGCTAAGTAAACTCGATCAGTGCTGAAATTCGAGGTTCAGCTTTCCAGCTGGACCTCGATAAAGCACTTCCAGATTTTTAAGCTTGTGTTTTCCATCCAGAGGAAAGTACAGATATCCCTCGACCGGCTCTATCGATTCCTTTGTGGGCAGCACCTTCGCCTCTAGAGCTTTCAGTAGAGTAGCGTTTCCTTGCGCCTTCGGATCTATCTTCGTGCTCAACGTTACCGGTCTTGAATTACCGGGAGAAGCACCGCTGCCGCCGCCTCCCATCATTCCGCCCAAGCCGCCCATCATCGAAGTGGATTTCTTCTGTCCGGCAGCGGTGTTGGACACGATCATCGTCCCTTGCCCGGCGATTTCGGCAGGTTCAAAGGGCTTAGTTCTCTCGCCGTCATCGCGAGCCAGCAGGATGAAATCATCCGGGCTGACCGAAATGGGCTTGTCCGTTTTCGGAGTAACTCGAACCTGCAAAATCACGATGCCTTTGCCCGGGTCCGCCCCTAGTTTTTGAATTACTTCGTCTTGCGCCAACGTGATCGTGGCCTCAAGATCCACTACCTCGTTGCTGCCCGTGGTGGTCGGAGAAATAACTTTCTTGGCCGCTGCCGCGCTTAGGGCGGCAAGCACGAGAATCGCAAATGACCGTATAAGTCGCATCGGTAGTCTACTTACTATTTAACGTAGCGCGTTACTTCAGGTTGCCGTCGAAAAAATCGGTCATTGCTTTATACAAAGGCTTCCGAAAAGTACCACTCACGCCGTGTGCCTTTTGCGGATAGAGTTGTAGGAAGTACGGCTTGCCCGAGGTTTCCAGCGCGTTGGTCATCTGCAGCGTATTTTGAAACAGCACGTTATCGTCTTCAAAGTTGTGCAGAATCAGCAACCTGCCCCGGAGTTTAGCCGCGTTTTCTACGTTTGAGGAACGGTCATAGCCTTCCCGATTCTCATCAGGCAAGCCCATGTACCGCTCGGTGTAGATCGTGTCGTAGTTGTGCCAATCGGTAACGGGGGCGCCTGCCACGCCCACCTTGAACAAGCCGGGCGCAAGCAGAAGCGAATGTATCGTCATATAGCCGCCATAGCTCCACCCTGTGATGCCAATACGCGCGGGATCGACGAAGCCCAACTTGACCAGATACTCAACACCCAGGCGCTGGTCCGCCACTTCCTGTTTGCCCAATTCATGATAGATGGGCTCTTCGAAGGCGTGCCCTCGGCCTGAGGAACCCCGGTTGTCAAGCTGCCAGACAACGTAGCCGCTAGAGGCAAGCGCCTGGTCCCAATCGATGCCAGACCAGGTGTTGCGGACTTCCTGGACGCCCGGGCCGCCGTAGACATGAACGATGGCCGGATATTTTCTTCCGGACTCGAATCTGGCGGGCTTAATCAGCTTCGCGTAAAGTGTGACGCCGTCGGAAGTTTTGACTGGCACGATCTCAGGCGATCTGAACTCGTAGTCTTCGAGAGCTCGCATGTCCGCTTTCCGGAGCAGTGCGATCTGCTTGCCTTGCGCATTGCACAGAACAGATTCAGAAGGACGGTTAAGACTCGAAGAGCTGTCGATGTAGTAGCTGCCGTTTGGACTCGCTTGTATGCCGTGATCCGATCCAGGGCTCGTTAACCGGGCACGTTCACCGCCATCGAAATTTACCGTGTACAATTGCGCCTCTAGCGGACTTGTTTCGCTTGAAGTGTAGTAGATTTGGCGGTTTGGTTCATTAACGGCCGAGATCCCAGAAACCTGCCAATCACCCTTCGTGAGCTGGCCCAGTAACTCGCCGCTGTTCGAATATCGATAGATATGCCGGAAGCCGGAGCGCTCGCTTGTCCACAAAAACTCAGGCCGCGATTTCAGAATGAACAGATTATCGGCGACGTTGATCCACGTCTTTGACTGTTCGTGGATGACGGTCGTCACGGCGCCATCGACCGGGTTACAGAACAGCAGGTCCAGAGCGTTTTGTTCGCGAGGGAAGACTTCTAGCGCCACGGCCGATGAGTCCGGGAGCCAAGCCACGCGCGCCAGCAACTTGTCCGGACTGTTTCCGGCTCGCATCCACTTCGTCGGGCCGCCTTGCGCGGAAACGACTCCGAGCCGAACACTGGCATTGGGTGTTCCAGCTTGTGGATACCGCTC
>JALYVD010000434.1 GCA_030853405.1 Acidobacteriota bacterium
TGCCGCGTGCCAGGACTATCGGACGATGAAAACCGTCAGCTTTTCGGTGAAGGCGCAAACCCCAATGGGCATGGTCATAACTATGTGATCGAGGTTACGGTTGAAGGAGAACCCGATCCGGTTACTGGGATGGTCGTAGATTTGAAGGACCTCAAAGAGATCATCGAGCGGGAGATTATAGAACCAATGGACCACCGCTTCCTGAACTATGAGGTTACGCCGTTCGACAAAATCGTGCCGACAACCGAGAACGTAGCTCGCGAGATCTGGCGCAGGTTGGAGCCGTGCGTCGCGACTTCAACCACCAGTCTTGCCAGAGTTCGCCTGTTCGAGACACAGGATCTCTACGTGGATGTCCTGCGGGGTGGATGTTCCGCGGGGGAATTGGCAATATGATCAGCATCACGCGGCGTTACCGATTTTCGGCGTCTCACCGGTTACATACTGCGGAACTGAGCGGCGCGGAAAATGCGCAGCTCTATGGGAAGTGCAACAATCCGTTCGGGCACGGTCATGACTACATTCTGGAAGTCACGGCCACTGGGCCGGTGAATGCCGCTTCGGGCTTGATTCTGCCGATTGCCAAACTGGACAGGTTAGTGGACGAACAAGTGCTTCGTATGTTCGCGTCGCGCAACATTAATCTGGACGTGCCCCAATTCCAGGCTTTGGTGCCGACAACCGAGAACATCGCCGGCGTGATTGCCCAGCTGATTCAAGGCGCTTGGGACTCCTACATCGGCGATCCCGCAGTCAATCTGATTCGTGTGCACGTTCAGGAAACCGACCGTAACGGATTTGAGATTTTGACCCCGCAGAATGATTTTCAAAGCGAAAGCGCGCACGTCCATGCATAAAGTAAAAACCCCAGATTTAACGCGCCAAGGTTTGCGCAAGCCAGCCTCTAAGAACGGCGCTCCGGAGAAGAAGAGTAGCTCCGTTATAGAATTTCCTCCCGTTCAGGGGGAGGCCGATTCGATCGCGTCGCATATGCGGGAAGTCATTCGCGAGTTGGGTGAAGATCCCCAACGAGAAGGATTGGTCCGTACACCTGAGCGTTCGGAAAAGGCTTTGCGATTTCTGACGAGCGGCTACTCTGCCGATTTGAACCAAATTGTCAACGGCGCGCTGTTTGATGTCGAGTACGACGAAGTTGTGATTGTGCGCGATATTGAGTTCTTTAGTACCTGCGAACACCATCTGCTGCCGTTTTTCGGCAAGATCCACGTGGCGTATCTGCCGGACAAGAAGGTGATCGGGCTTAGCAAAATTCCGCGTCTTGTGGATGCGTTCGCCCGACGCCTGCAGATTCAGGAGCGTTTAACGCAGCAGATTGCGCAAACGATCCAAGACATGCTGAAGCCACGCGGCGTTGCGGTGATCTGCGAAGCGCGCCATTTTTGCATGATGATGCGGGGAGTCGAGAAGCAGCACTCGGGCGCAATTACGAGCGCCATGCTGGGCGCTTTCCGTGAAAACAAAGAAACGCGGAACGAATTGCTGTCGCTGATCGGACAGCGTGCACGGGCTATTTAGGAAGAATGTCTGTCGCCGCTTCAGCCTATGGGACTACGTCCTAGGATTTAATCCCCCTCCGTCTTGAATTTAATTTTGTTTGATTAGGCTCGGACTCCGGACATCACTAGGGTCAGGGCTTCTTCCTGGTGCTGGGCAATCATTTCGGAACTTAGGGGCCTGAGGTTGCCGGGCCACACGGATTGCAGGCGCTGCGCGGCACAGTAGTAGAAGCAGCAAGCACCCACGATATTAATTGCGGTGTGCCAGGCATCCAGCGGTTTGAAAATACTTTGCTCGCAGCCGCGCTCCAAGATTGCCGCAAGCACATGATAGAGCGACGGGAATCCGATCTTCTCGTAGTAGGCGTTGCGATTCTGAATGATTTCGAAGAACAGCATGGCGGGGACACCCGGCTTTCGTGCGGTAACTTCCAGAATCCGGCGTACGATGCCTTCGAGCGCTTCGGCCGGAGCCGTCTCAGGCGCTGCAAACTGTTGAAACGAAATCAGCAGAGGAGCAAACACCTGCTCTAGAGCCGCCTCATATAGCTTTTCCTTGCTGCCGAAATAGTGATAAATCATCCCCTTCGTCACGCCAGACCGCTCCGCGATTTCCTCGGTCCGGGCGGATTCGAGTCCATGACGGGCAAATTCTTGTTCGGCTGCGGCGAGGATGGCGGCGCGCGTCATCTCTCGATCACGGATATGAGTCGCCGTCCGCGGCGGGCCTGAAGTGGGGGATGCCATCATCTATTTGACTCGGAAACCATATGCGTCCGCCGTAAATATTAACCGAACGCGGTCACAGTGTGAAGCAAATTATTAACTAACCGGTTAGTCAACTCCCGGGGCAATTTGGCCGGATTCGCGTACGGGTCCGCGAACAAGAGGGCGCCCTGGTGATACCCCAAAAGGCGGTACAAGAACTGCAGGGATTACAAACCGTTCTCACGGTGGGACCGGGCAGCAGAGCGGAAGCCCGCAGTGTCGTTTTGGGAGATCGCGCAGGAACCGGCTCGATCGTTGAACAGGGCCTGAAGCCAGGTGACCGCGTGATAGTAGACGGACTCATGATGCTTCGGCCGGGTTCTCCAGTAAGCCCGCAGCCCTACCGCGACGACAAGCGCGAGACCGCGAACTGAAGAGGAATTTTCATGGCTAAGTTTTTTATTAACCGTCCTGTCTTCGCCATCGTCATTGCGATCGTGATCGTTTTGCTCGGTGCGATTGCCATTCCACTGCTGCCGGTTGCGACGTATCCAGAGGTGGTGCCTCCCGTCGTCCAGATTACGGCTAATTATCGCGGAGGCAATTCACTCGATC
>JALYVD010000439.1 GCA_030853405.1 Acidobacteriota bacterium
CCTCGGCCAGGTCCTTCCACCGGTGTAGATCTAGGTTGTCGCCGTAACAATAAAAAAAAAATCAGGCGGGAGACCAGCCCCGGTCAGTGGAATACGCAACCGGATATAACCCTGTGGCTGCGTTTGCCAGTCCGGCCCAACCGAGACGCGTTTGCCAGGATCATATGCGATCCGAATATTGAACCCATTTAGCGGCTTCTGCCTATCCGGCTCCCGCGAGCGAAAGTGACTGCTCAAACTCATCACCATCGGCAGGAATACGAAGACCGCCGCCACCAAGGCCAGCCTCGCTGCGACGGTATTGCGCCTGGCATACTGCCAAATGACGATCCCACAAATAGTGACGGCCAACACCGTCAAAGAAAACGGCGATACGCCCGTGGCAACCAGGCCGCGGGTACCGGACATAGCATTTGCCAGCATGTCCGTCGAAACAACCGCGAGCAGCAGAAGAAACCAAGCCAGCAAGAACTGGGCGAGGCCGGTCGTCAAGGCGGCGAGAACAAACGACGGCAAGACGGATACCATCGCTACAATCACCTGCCGGAACAGAAGCTCAATGAAAACCCCGCGTACCGGCAGCCCCTGAGCCGCTAGGATGTAGCAGTCAGAAAGGAAAAGCGGAACGCTAATGAAGACCGCTACAAAGAGCACCTTGGAGCCGAGCAACTTGCCCCAGTAATAGGGACGCGTGAGCCAGAATTGTTGTTTGCCGGGGATTGCCTCTTGAAAAATCACCTGGGCAATCAGGAACCAGATTGCCAGCGGCAAAAGCATGTTGAGCAGGGTCGAGATCGAGTCGATTCTCTCGGGCCCGTGGCCTATCGGCGAATTACGTGCATCAAACGCCGCATGGACCGCTACTAGCGCGAGCACAATCAATATGCTCGGCCACAAGTGCCGTATATCCTTGCGAAAAATGCGCAGAATTTGTTCCATCTCTGTTCTCCCTTACTCGGCGCCGCCGCGGCTTCCGCGGGCTAGTGAAACGAATATCTCGCGCAGCGGCATCGGAGTCATAGAAACGTTGAGAGCTGTGGGAAAGCATTGGGAGATCTCGGACGGCGTTCGATTCGCGTCGAACTCGCTCTCGACGAACCGCACAACTGCATTCGACACCTGCGGCTTCGACCAACTCTCCGGCCATGCGGAAGGCAGGTTAAGCGTTGTACCTGCCGCGATTTCTATCTCGCGATAGCGCTCGTACAGCCTAGCCGTCTCCTCTGAACACTGCAAGCGGCCCGAATCCATATAGCCGACGTGACTGGCAAAGCTCTCCACCTCGGCAAGGTCGTGCGAGGAAACCAGGATCGTTGTGTCGGCCGCCCGCTCCAGCAATCCTTCGATAAATTCATCGCGTACCAGTGCATCGAGGCCGCTGAAAGGTTCGTCCAGCAGAATCAAACGCGGATGGTATGCCAGCGCTGAAACCAGTGCGGCCTTCATCTTCATACCTCTTGAAAGCTGGCCCAACCGGCGACCGCGCGGCAATTGAAATTCGCGTATCAGCTCCGTTGCCAGACTGTCATCCCACTTCGGGTAGAACGGCTTCAGAAAACCCAGAAAATAATCAACCGTCATCCCTTCGGGCAATTCCTGATTCTCCGATACATAGCCAATCTGCGCGTACTCATTGGGAGAAAGCCTTTGCGTGTCCTTATCCAACACCATGCAATGACCGGCGCTCGGCCGTAAGATGTTCACCAGCAGTTTGATAAGCGTAGTTTTGCCAGCGCCATTCGGGCCGATGAGCGCATAGATACTTCCTTCCTGAACTTCCAGTTGCAGACGGTCAATCGCCAAGACCTGTCTAAAGCGCTTCGATACACGGTCGCAACGTATAGGTGAACTCATCTGGATGACCTCATCTGGATGACACTCATTGCCGGCCTCCCGGTTTATTCTGTATGCTTTCTTTCGTCCAGTCGAGTCTTCTCCAGTGTTGAGTCAAAGCGTTAACGACGTCGTCAAGTTCCATTCCAAGCTTCTTTGCTTCGACCACCAGTTCCTCCAGTTCGCTCTTTAGCAACCGCGAGCGTTCGGCCGCGCTGGACAAGCCCATGGCCGCCACGACTGTTCCGACCCCGACTTTCACATCGAGCATGCCTTCCGTTACTAATTGGTTGATGACCTTATGGGCCGTATTCGGATTGATCTTGAGTTCTTTGCTCAAGGCCCGGACGGAAGGAAAGGGATCTCCCGCGCGCATGGCGCCCGAGATGATCGCTCGTTTGGCGGCGTAGACGACCTGTTCGTAAAGCGAGATGCCTGGCCGAAACGTAAGCCGGAACGGTATCACATCTGTACTATGATGCATAGTACAGCCAATTGCAAGAGGCTAGATCGGTTTACGCTTATCTTTTCCGGGC
The DNA here is from genome assembly GCA_030853405.1 of Acidobacteriota bacterium. GTDB lineage: Bacteria > Acidobacteriota > Terriglobia > Bryobacterales > Bryobacteraceae > Bog-105. The sequence continues at coordinate 2,370 of JALYVD010000439.1, forward strand.
CTTACCGCGAAGTTCCATCCACCCCAGCAAAGCAAAACCGACCGCAATAATCACGCGTATCCCGATCAGCCACAGTTTGCCCCCGATGATCCCGTTGTAAATAGCCAGCAGCACGAAGCCGACGCCAATCGAGAAATACCAGTACGCTATCCACCGCGAATCGTTTAGCCGCATAGCTCTTGCCGGTTCTATCGTAACCGCTTCGGCGAAACACTCCTGTTAGTTTGGATTTGTATGTCCCGCACAGAATCAACCATGCTTGCCCTCGGAACTCCCGCGCCCGAGTTTCATCTGACCGACGTAACGTCGGGCCGCTCGATCAGTCTGGACGAGTTTAAGGACGTAAAAGGTGTGCTGGTGATGTTCATCTGCCGGCATTGCCCGTATGTCCGGCACATCCAGAACGAACTTGCCCGCCTGGGCGAAGACTATGCTGGAAGACCAATCGGAATAGCCGCCATATCTTCGAACGACGCGGCGGCATACCCAGATGATGGGCCGGACGGTCTTCGCGCCATGGCGTTAGAACTTGGATTCAAATTCCCGCTATGCTTCGATGAGACGCAAAGCGTTGCGCGCGCTTTCACCGCCGCGTGTACACCCGACTTCTTTTTGTTCGACAAAAATCACAGGCTGGTATACCGAGGCCAGTTTGACGATAGCCGTCCGCGGAACACAAATCCAATAACGGGCCGCGATGTTCGCGCCGCCATGGACGCGCTTTTACATGACGAGCCGGTCAGCGAAGACCAGCACCCCAGCCTCGGCTGCAATATCAAGTGGAAGGCTGACGCATAAATAGCCTCCCCGCCCCTGTAATTTTTCGTATAACATTGATCACAGAGAAAAACACGATCCGCGCCGATGAAGCGGATCGCGCAAGGAGGTCTCTGTGCGCTGTTCACGCATGGCGCTAGCGGTACTTGCTGCGCCTTTATTTTGCGCTTCGCAATTGGTTGCCGCTGCCCAACCGAACTTCAATGGGACATGGCAACTCGACGATGCCAAGAGTCCAGACGCGAATGGGGCGAGCATCACGCTCACCATTCAGAATGCTTCAGGCAAAATCAACTTTCAAAGATCCGTTCGGGAGAAAGACGGAAAAGAGATTACGGATCAGTTCTCCTGCTCCGCCGATGGAACCGAATGTGTCTTCGACGAAAACGGGCACAAGGCTAAGGTTTCGCTTTGGTACAGCGGCACTTCGCTGATGATCCTGAAGACAGATGGGTCGAAAGAGGATACGACGACGCAATGGAAGCTGGAGTTAGCGCCCGGCGGGAACACGCTCAACATTCATTGCGAACACATGGAGCCAGCCGACAAGTCACAAGAGCTCGTCTACACAAAGAAGACCTGAGCGCGTCTGCCCGGGCCGGCGTTGCATATACTCGTGTCAATGCTCGGTGGCATTGAAGCGGGTGGGACCAAGTTTGTCTGCGGCGTGGGAACGGGCCCGGACGATCTCTACGGCGAGTCATTCCCAACAACCACGCCGGAGGAGACGATTGCGCGGGTCGTGAGTTTCTTTGAGGACCGCTGCGGCCCGGACTTGCGCGCCCTAGGTATCGGTTCTTTTGGACCTGTCGATCTTAATCCAGCTTCGCCCTACTACGGTCACATCACGTCAACTCCTAAGCCTGGGTGGCCGAACTGCAACCTTCGCGGAATGGTTCAACGCGCGCTGAATGTGCCTGTCGGGTTCGATACCGATGTCAACGCAGCCTTACTGGGAGAGGCGCGGTGGGGCGCGGCGCGAGGACTAAGCGACGCGGTTTATCTGACCATCGGAACGGGCATAGGCGGTGGTGCGATCGCCCAAGGGCGAGTGGTTCATGGTTTGGTTCATCCCGAAATGGGCCACCTGCGAATTCCTCACGATCTGTCGAGAGACCCGTATCCGGGACATTGTCCCTATCACGGTGATTGTCTGGAAGGTCTCGCTTGTGGTCCGGCGATGAAGGCTCGCTGGGGAGCCGCCGGGACCGATCTTCCCGATTTTCACCCCGCCTGGGCCTTGGAGGCGCACTATATTGCGCTAGGTCTGGTGAACATCGCGGTTACCCTTTCGCCGCAGCGTATCCTGCTTGGAGGTGGAGTTATGCAGAAAGCACATTTATTCCCGCTGATTCGACAAGAGTTTATTAGACTGCTGAATGGATACATAGTGCACCCGAAGATAACGGACCAAATAGATAGCTTTCTAGTGCCACCGGAATTAGCTCCATGGTCCGGTGTTTTAGGCTGCTTCGCACTCGCGGAACACGTCCTCGAAGGGGATCTCGCGTGACATTGTCAGCGGCGTTACTCAAGAGCACCGTAGTCGCGGCGCTCGGCGGATTGCTGTTCGGGTTCGACACCGCGGTCATCGCGGGAACCACAGCCGGGCTCACAAAGACATTCGATCTTTCACCTGGGCGGCTAGGCTTTACCGTTGCGATTGCGCTAATCGGAACGATCGTCGGCTCGATGCTAGCCGGCGTGCCGGGCGACCGTTATGGACGGCGCGCCAGCCTACGTGGAATGGCCGTTCTCTACTTAATCTCCGCACTCGGCTGTGCGATTGCCTGGAATTGGGAATCACTGCTCATATTCCGGTTCATCGGAGGATTAGGAATCGGCGGCTCCTCCGTCCTGGGCCCCATGTATATCGCCGAAATCGCGCCCGCAAAATGGCGCGGCAGGCTTGTTGGGTTTTTCCAGTTCAACGTGGTCGCGGGCATCTTGGTCGCGTACTTTTCGAATTATCTGATTGGGGTCGCAATCGGAGGAATCCAGGAGTGGCGCTGGATGCTCGGTGTATCGGGTATCCCGGCCCTATTCTTCCTGCTGATGCTATTCCTAATTCCCGAAAGTCCGCGCTGGCTCGCGCAGAAGAACCGGGTGGCTGAAGCGCGTGCAACGCTCAATGCGATTGGAGAAGAAAACGCCGAGACCGAACTTCAGGGCATTGTTCGCTCCATCGACGTGGAGCACGGACATGGGCACGAGCCGCTCTTCCAGCACAAGTATCGAGTGCCAATCTTTCTCGCGGTTTCGATCGCGATGTTCAATCAGTTGTCGGGTGTTAACGCGATTCTGTATTACCTGAACGACATTTTCGCCCGTGCGGGATTCAGCAAGGTTTCAGGCGATTTGCAGGCTGTGTTGATCGGCGCCACGAATCTGCTCTTCACGATCATCGCCATGTCGATTATCGATAAAGTGGGCCGGAAGAAACTGTTATTGATTGGCGCGGTGGGGACTGCGGCATGCCTGGCGGGCGCGGCGGGAATCTTTATGTCCAACGCACACGAGAACCTGCTGGTCTGGCTGCTGGTCGGCTATATCGCATTCTTCGGCTTCTCGCAGGGCGCGGTGATCTGGGTCTTCATCAGTGAGGTTTTCCCAACCCGTGTGCGGGCAAACGGGCAAAGCCTGGGTACATTTACGCACTGGTTTATGAACGCCCTGATCTCCTGGACGTTTCCCATCATTGCTTCTCATTCGCGAGGAGCGCCGTTCATCTTTTTCTCGGCGATGATGGTTGTTCAATTCTTCGTCGTATTCGCTTTCTACCCGGAGACCAAGGGCGTCTCGTTGGAAGAGATGCAGCAGAAACTCGGAATCGCGTAGAACCATCGAAGATTTTTCGTTTCCTCTGTTAACAATCGAGCCCGCTGACCGGTAATACAAACAAGCGGCAACGCTCAGCGGGGGGAATGAAAATGGATAATGGATTTCTGGTCCCTTTGGTTGTTTTTGGGACCAGTGGATGGATATGCTGGACAATTGCGACGAACATACGCCGAGGTCATGCGGCGCGATCAGTCGCCGAACTGCATTCCTTCAAGCGCACTGGGAAAAGATCCGTGCGAAGCTGCTGGCGGAGACTTGGGTTCCGACTCCGGTGAGGCGGGATGGCCGCGAAGCGGTGACTGCTCCGCAGCCATCCGCAGGGAGGGAAGGACCGGGCGGTGGATATCTATATCACCAAGTTCTTCGACCACGTCAACCACGACATTCTGATGGGACGGATGGCGCAAGTGATTCGGGACAACGAGTGTTGCACTTGATGGGGAAGTACCTGCCGCGGGGCGCGATGAGGGCCGGACTGGTGGAAGCCAGCGTGGAAAGGACGCCGCACGGTGGACCGCTCACGCCGCTGCTGGCCAACATCTATCTGGATGCGCTCGATCACTGGATGCGCTCGATCAAAAATTGGAACGGAGGGGGCATGCGTTTTGCCGCTACGCCGACGATTGCAACATCTATGTAGGCAGTCAACAGGCGGCGGAGCGCACGCCGGCCTCGATACAGGCCTGGATTGAGAAGCACCTGCGTTTGAAGGTGAACGCCGCTAAGAGTGGCACGGGGGGTCTGGCAGCGAAGCTGACACGGCTTCGCCGCGTTACGAACGCAAGTTCCTGGGCTTTCGACTGGATCGTGAGGAGCGGATTGGAGCAGCGCCGGAGAGTCTCGAACGATTCAAAGCAAAAGTGCGTGAGTTGTGGTCTGCGCGTCAGAGCCGAACCAGTATTCAACTGCGGGATGCCTGGCGGCGCTACGTGCTCGGCTG
>JALYVD010000451.1 GCA_030853405.1 Acidobacteriota bacterium
AAAAGTCGCCCGCCAGTTCGACCGCGTGCTGAGCGTTGGCGCAGCAGCACGCAACAAACAGCAAAGCGGCGGCCCTTTGGAGGACGCACCACGTTTGGGGGACAAGCCGTCTCATAAAATCTCCCGAGTATCAGCCCACATCGCGTTGGGATTGATGCAAGCGACTGCAGAACGACATGTGAAGTATAAAGCCTGCAATCGAGGGAGGTCAACCGACGGAAAGCGTTAGGATAATAGAACTCGATGAACCTCGAAGAAGTCGCACTCCGGGCTAAGGCCTCGACGGCCACTGTTTCGCGTGTTCTCAACACATGAACGTGGTACGCGGGTCCACGCGTGACCGCGTGATGAGGGCCATTTAGGACCTTAATTACCACCCCAATTTGCACGCGAGGTCGCTGGCCGCGGGAAAGAGCCGCACGTTCGAGGTTCTAGTTTCCAACATGGAGAATCCCTTCTTCTTCGATCTTGTGCGCCAAGTTGAATCCGAAGCGCACCGCTGTGGCTACGAAGTTGTTGTGGCGAACACAGATTACCAGCCGGAACAACTATTGAGAGGCATTCGCCTGATGACTGCCCGCCGGTCGCCGGGCTCGCTGTCATTGTCTCGGAATTGAACCGCATGTCATCGAAGAGTTACTCGGAGCTCGCTTTCCCGTTGTCTTTTACGACGTTGGGACGGGCCGCCGGAATGTAACAAACATCTGCGTGGATTATCGCAAAGGGATGGAGAGGCATCTAGTAGTGCGCGAATCGACCGGTCCGGCCAGAGTGCAGACAGACCTGTAGGAGTTTACAGGTTCTGGATTTACCCCAAGATAATCATTGACTACTACTCGAATCTGGAATTAGCATCATTGCAAGCGCTTCCATTCACGGAAGCAATTCAAGGGAAAGTTCCGGGGTCAATGTTGCTCAACCGCCAGGTCATATGCATCTTTGTCCTTTTAGTTTTTGGTCAGGGTTCGATCTTGGCCGCGCAAGATGCCGCGAGTTCATGTCAACACGGAACTGAGGCTCTGCGTGCGGGCCAGCTCAACGATGCGGCCGACAGCTTCTCGAAATGTATTGCAGCAGCGCCAAATTTCGCGGAAGCCTATTTCGATTTAGGGTTGGTCAGATTACAGCAGGGCCGCGCAGAGGATGCTGCCAGACTGTTTACCAAGAGCCTCAAGCTGAAGTCGAAGTTGCGCGGAGCGAGCCTGTTCCTGGGTATGGCAACCTATCGAGCTGACCGATACGGTGAGGCTGTATCCGCGCTGCAGCAGGCAGCCGAACAGGAGCCCTCTAACCCGGAAGCGCTGACGTGGCTCGGAATGGCCGAACTGGCTGCCGGGGACGCGGGCTCAGCCATAGTCACCCTACAGAAATCAGCCAAGCTCAAGCCGAATGACGTAGACGTCATGTATCACCTGGGCCGTGCGTACATGCAGATGTCGAAAGAAACGTATGAGCGAATGTACAAGACCGACCCGAACTCCTGGCGTGTTCACCAGGTTCTTGCCGAGTCGTTCGAAGAGGCCGACCGCTTGGATGAAGCCGCAAAGGAAGGTCAGCTTGCGCTCTCTGAGCGGCCCAATTTTCCTGGCCTGCATCTCCAACTGGGTGAAATCTACCTGAAGGGAGATCAGCTTGAACAAGCCGAAGCCGAATTTGAGAATGAGCTGAAGCTCAATCCGCAGAACTTTACGGCCATGTACAAGCTATCAACTGTTGAAATCGAGCGCTCAAAACCGGAGGCTGCCGCTGGTTTACTTGCGAAACTCCTTGCCGTTCACCCCGAATCGACCGAAGTTCATTATCAACTCGGCCGGGCGGAGGCCCAATTGGGAAATAGCGAGGCGGCGATCCGTGATTTCACAGTTGTCGTGAGAGATGCGAGCACAACTGAACCAGAAATGAAGCGCCAATCCTACTACCAACTCGCCCAGCTCTACCGGCGCGCGCAGCGGACTGAAGAGTCTCGGTTGGCGCTAAATACATTTGTCCGTCTAAAACAACAAGCGGATGAACAACGCGGTCAGAATCTTCAAGACAAGTTGAAGCGGCATACGGAATCGGAAGCGCAGTAACTAACTAAGAGGTGTTCGTCATGATGCAGCGTAGTTTCAAGAACAAGTCCGAAGTGGGGTTTGGTGCATTACTCTTCGTTCTGCTTTTTTTATCGATGTGCAAGATCGCGCCAGCGCAGTCTAATGAAGGCTCCATTTCAGGCAACGTAACCGACCCGTCCGGAGCTCTTGTCCCTGGCGCACAGATCACGGCTAAAGGCGTGAACACGGGCGCCACATACCAAACCGTCTCCAGCACTTCCGGCGGTTACAACTTTGCGAACCTTCGCATTGGCGCTTACGACATCACGGCCAATGCGCCCGGCTTCTCGGCGGCCTCTGTTAAAGGCGTGATTGTGCAAGTCGGCACAACCAGTTCTCTAAACATCACCTTAGCTACGGGCAACGTAAACCAAACGGTTACTGTCTCGGGAGACGCGCCCACAATCGAGACGGAGAGCGCGGACGTAGGAACGGTGGTAACTACCAAACAAGTCCTCGACTTGCCGCTTGCGCTCGGGAGCACCGTTCAAGCCATGCGTTCTCCTGAAGCGTTCGTTTTCCTGACCCCTGGAACGGTAGGGCCCGGCACTAACGGCTCTGGTTCCAACGGCGCTTCCACAGGCGGCGCATTTCAATCAAAGGTTAGCGGCGGCCAGAACTACGGCACGGAGATTATCCTGGATGGCGCGAGTACCTATCGATCAGAGAACGGGTCGTCTTTCGACGAAGCGGCGCCGTCGGTCGAGGCCCTCAGTGAGTTTAGAGTCGAGACCTCCACTATGCCCGCGGACCTGGGCCGCACAACAGGTGGCATAGAGATCTTCAGCACCAAGTCCGGAACGAATAGCTTCCACGGTGATGCGTACGATTTGTTCCGAAACGAGGATCTTGATGCCAACTCCTGGTTCAACAACTATCAAGGTTTGCCTCGCGTGCTCGATAAGCAAAACGATTACGGCGGAACACTGGGCGGCCCGGTCTGGATACCAAAAATCTACAACGGAAAGAACAAAAGCTTTTTCTTCTTCTCATGGGAGCAGTACCGGCAAAACCAGGGGGGCGTTTCGACCACTACGGTCCCGACGGCGGCCGAGAAGAACGGCGACTTCTCCAGTACGCTAAACCGGAATCAGATCGTCGGCGCAAATCCATGTGACGGAACCAACATCTACGCCGGGGAGATCTTCGACCCTTCCACCACAAGAATCGGAGCCGGCGGAGCCCCTTGCCGTACTTCCTACCTTTCAGAAACAGGGAAGAATGCAATCCCGTCTAGCCAGTTCTCGCCGATCGGTCAGAAACTCCTTTCTTATTACCCCAATCCTTTGAACAGCAACGCCACAAACAATTATTCCTTGCCATTCAGCTTTCCCTTGCTGGACACGACTATGACAATCCGCGGTGACCAAAACTTAGGTGACAGAGACAAGCTCTTCGCTTCTTATACGTCCCGCGATAACAATCGCTTTTCAACGAATCCAATTTTCGATAACCCCGGGGGACAGGGGCGAAATCAGGATTTCTTCACGCATTACATTCGCGCAGGCAATGATTTTACAATTACACCTTCGCTTTTCGACCATCTGAACGTTGGGTTCAATCGAACTAACAGCAAGAACGTTGGCGCCGGTGTGCGTTTGGGAAATGGCGCCAACTGGGATCAAGTTCTAGGTATCGCGGGAGCTAGTGGGCCCATGTTCCCGGGCATCGGAGCTGGCGAATCGACTATTACCGGCTTTGGAGACAACGTGGACAACGACACGATCGACTATGGCTGGCGCGTGAACGACATTCTTGATTGGGCATCGGGCAAGCACGATATGAAGTTTGGCGTGGATTACCGCTATCAGATCTATGAGCCGGGTTCTATCAACAACACTTCAGGAACGTTTAACTTCGGGCGTGCCGAAACTGCGGGAACGACGGGCGGAGCAGCCGGACTCAGCGGAAACGGAGTCGCCAGCATGTTGCTTGGACAGATCGATAACGCAAATCTGGTGGCTTACGCAAGCCAGGCCAAGTGGCTGTCGCACTACTATGCTTTATTCATGGAGGACAGCTACAAGGCCTCATCGACATTAACCGTGAATTATGGTTTGCGTTGGGAGGTGGACTCACCTCGCCACGAAGCCCACGGGAATACTTCAAACCTCAGCTTGAGCGCACCGAATCCCGCGGCGGCTGGCTTGCCGGGCGCGCTAGTGTTCGCAGGGAAAGGACCTGGCCGTAACGGGAGTGTTAGTGAAACTTGGGCGTACACTTGGCCTAACGATTTTGCTCCGCGCGTCGGCTTTGCCTGGGCCCCGGCCGCGGCGCACAACAAGACGGTCTTCCGTGGCGGCTTTGCAATCTATTACGGAGCCATCACCTACGCGGACTTCGGCAACGATTTGCAAACCGGATTCCAGTCCAATCCCACGTTGTCCAGCCCTGACGGGTTTTCTCCCGCCTTCAATCTCGCTTCTGGATTTCCGGCCTATAAGGCTCCTCCCAATCTAGATCCTTCGCAGGCAAACTTCGCCGGAAATCCAGCCAACGCCTACGTAGATTCCTCCTATGGCCGTCCGGCGATGGTCAACAACTGGAGTTTCGATATTCAACAACAGCTGGCAACTGATCTCATCCTGGACGTAGGCTATGTCGGGCAACACTCGACACATCTACGTTCTAGCTTCGACCCTATCAACAGCTTGAACCCCTCCTATTTCGGTTTGGGGCAGTTGCTTAACTCCCCGGTTGGTTCCCCGCAGGCGCAAGCCGCTGGAATCAAGCTACCGTACGCTGGTTTTTCACCCACTCGAAACGTAGCGGAATCACTGCTGCAATTCCCGCAGCTATTCGCGCCGAATACGGACTGTTGTCTTGAAAACCTGGGCCAATCTAGCTATGACGCCTTCGAACTGAGGCTGCAGCGGCGATTCCACAGTGGTTTGAACTTACTTGCTTCTTACACTTGGTCGAAGACGATCACGGATGCGGATAGCGTGCTTCCGGCGTTTGCAAGTTTCTCGGGCGGTGGGTCGATTCAAAACCCGTTTAACTTGAAAGGCGAGAAATCGCTGAGCAACCAGGATATTCCTCAAAACTTAGTACTGAGTTACATTTATGAATTGCCCTTCGGCAAAGGCAAGAAATTCCTGAACCACGGAGCTTTTGCGAACGCGGTCTTAGGGGGTTGGTCAGTCAGCGGAATTCAGACATATCACAGCGGCCAGCCTGAAAACTTTTGCTGTGCGAGCGGTATTCCGTTCTTCACCGGCGCCATTCGTTATGACCTTGTTCCTGGACAGCAGATCTTCAGCCAGGCATTCTTGATGGGGAACTACAACCCGGTGACGGATTCCATCTTCAACAAAGCTGCGTTCATCGACCCGAATGCCCCGGCACGGATACAGGCAGGCGGCGCTTTCCAACTCGGTGATTCGCCCCGCACCCTAGGTTCCGTTCGGAGCTTTTTCTATACGGCGGAAGACTTCAATCTTCTGAAGCGCACTCAACTGTCGGAACACAGCGATATTCTTCTCCAGGTGAGCCTTCTGGATGCCTTCAACAGGCATATCTTCGATAATCATGTGAACGTCGATAGAAATCCAAACGATGCAAACTTCGGAATCATGAATCCCAACGACGTGATCTTAGGACCGAGGAGGATACAAATTCAACTCAAGTTAGAGTTCTAGTTACTCGGTTTCTTTGATGGTTAGTATCTGGTCGGCATGGACGTCCTTTAAGTGCTGGATGGTCCCGCTGGGCCAGCGAATTTCGATATCTCGCGCCGCACTTTCTGCTCCTAATCCAAAGTGCGGCCGGACATCGCTGGAAGAGCAGTAACTTCCTCCAGTAGTAACCGTCTGGTATTCGGTACCGGCCTCAGTCTTTATCGTCGCGCTGGCCCCGATGCCGTCTCGGTTGCTTTTAGTGCCCACCAACTTCAAGGTGAGCCAGTGATTCTTGGTGTCCGTCTCATTGCGCAACACGTAAGCGGGGCCGTTGGTTGTCGTAATGACCGCGTCTTCTTTGCCGTCGTTGTTGATGTCGCCCGTCGCCAGCCCCCGGGCCACCCACCTCTCATTGAAAACGTCGCCTGACGCTTTCGAGACATCCACGAACCCGTGCCCCGTATTGCGGGCGAGCAGCGGCGTTTCTTTATAAAGCAGGCCCGGCGTACTTATTTCAACGGTGTCCAACACATGCCCGCGCGCAACCAAAAGATCTTTCCACCCATCATTGTCGTAGTCGATGGATCGGACTCCCCAACCGGAATGAAGCAGAGTCATTCTGGCAATACCATTTGTGTAACTCGCGTAGGAAAATCCGCCGTCACGAGTGTTGACGTAAGTCGCGTATTTTTCGTTCGCCAGATCGGTAACCACCAGGTCCGGCCATCCATCATTGTTATAGTCGGAGAAATCCACTCCCATCCCCGCATACGATTTGCCATCTCCATCGACAGCAACTTCGTTCTCTAAAGCCACTTCTTCGAACGTCCCGTTGCGTTTATTGTGGAATAGAAACTCTGGGATCGAATCATTCGCAATGAAAATATCCGGATAGCCATCATGGTCATAGTCGGCTATCGCAACGCCTAAACCTTTTCCGGGGCTTGTCAATCCTGCCTGTTTCGACACTTCGCGAAAATGTTTCCCGTCTTCGTTGTGAAAAAGAAGCGGCGTGACGGGTTTGAATAAATCAGGATGACAATAGGCGCGGCGCCCCTCCTGGTGCTCCCCGCACCAGATATCCGGAAAATCCCAATCCATATATCGAGCAACTACTAAATCCAGTTTGCCGTCGTTGTCGTAATCGACCCAGGTCGCGCTTGTCGACCAACCGCTCCCCCCGGTTCCCGTCTCGCTAGTCACATCGGTAAACGTCCCGTCTCCATTGTTGTGATAGAGGATATTGCGTCCATACTGCGTCACATACAGATCTTTGTAGCCATCATTGTCGTAGTCGCCGACTGCAACGCCCATGCCGTAACCGGTTCCCGCCACTCCGGCGCGTTCGGTAACGTCCTCAAAAGTACCGTCCCTCTTCTGGTGATAGAGCCGGTTCCAATACTGTGGCCCGTCTTTCTTTGGGATCGTCCCCGGCGCCGTGGGATCGGCTATTGGCGCGCCATTTACCAGATAGATATCAAGCAGACCGTCATTGTCGTAATCAAACAACGCTACGCCTGAACCCATGGTCTCGGGCAGATACTTTTTGCTAGTTGGTGACGATTTGTGCAGAAACTGCACGCCTACTGATTTAGTAACATCCACAAAATGTCCTGGCGGTCCGAAGGGCGAATCAAGGGCCGCGCAGGTCAAACCAATTACGAAAAGAACGCTTAGGAGTCTCTTCATTGCTGATCATCCGCTAAGCGGAGCTCAACAGTGTGTGTTTTTTGTAAGGAACGGGATATCTCGAACTGCCGCTCTGACTCCTCCTTTTCACCCAGTTTCCGCAACGTAAGGGCGTAGAAATAGTGCGCCTTCTGGAAGCTGGGAGCGCTTGCGATTGCCCGTTCCAGATCGTCCTTCGCTTTTTCGTAATCCGCCGCGCGATATTCCATCGCACCCAATTCCGTTAGCGTCCCAGCGTGATGAGGGTCGCGCGATAGAACCTTTTTGAAGTTCTCGCGCGCTACGACGCTATCCCCCTTTTGTTGTGCCATCCGGCCAAGTTCAAAGACCGATTCGGTTTGATCGGGCTGGAGGGTCAACGACTTTTCAAAAGCCTCTTTGGCTTCGTCAAGCTTTTCCTCGGCAAACAATATAAAGCCCAGTCCGTACTCCGCGGTTGCATCATCCGGTCTCAACAACAGGTAGTGGCGCATTTCTTCTTCGGCTGGTTTCGCCATGTTCTCATCCAAATAAACTCGAGCCAACGCATAAATCGCATCTTCGTAGCCAGGATTGATTTGCAGCGCTTCCTCGAAAGCGGATTGGGCATCCTTCTGCAAACCTGCTTCCTTGGCAACCATCCCAAACTCATACAGGAGTTCTGGTTCATGCGGGGCCGCCTCGCGAGCCTGCAGCAAAATCGCCAAAGCCTTTTTCTTGTCTCCCGAGTGCAGCGCATCGAGGCTGGCCTCCTTCGCAATCCTAAGTAGAAGAGATCGCGCCTGCCCGTCGCCCGGTGCGATTCGGAACGTCTCCTTCAGTTGGGCAATCGAATCAAGCGGCCGGTTCACACTGTAGAGGCGTGCCAAGTTCAAATGCGGCCCGGCAATCTGAGGATTTATCGAGAGCGCCCGGCGAAACAATCTCTCCGCTTCCTCCGCCTTCTGCTGCTCGAGCCGGATGACTCCCAAGAGGTTCAACGCGACAGGATCGTTTGGCGTGCCCTGAAGTAAAGCTTGAAGCGCACTCTCTGACGAGGCGAGATCATGCTGGGCAATCAAGGCGGCAGCCCTCGTCAATATCTGGACCCGCTCGGTCCCAACTGCCGTCTGCGCCGCAAGAACAGCTTGCAAGATACAACAGGTCAACCCGGCTCGCAAGGTGAAGCTCATTGCAAATTCGACCTTGCCGCCTGCGGCCCCAGTAGAGTCCTAGTCTGTGCGAATTCCTTTTCGGCGTCCTCGGTCTTGCCCTCCCGTTTTAACACTCGTCCGAGCAGATAGTGCAAAGAGCCGCTCTTCGGTTTAAGCACCAGGGCAGCGCGTAATTCTGATTCCGCTTCAGATAAACGACCCTCCGCAAAGAAGATCCGTCCTCGTACTTCCAGACTCCTGTCTGATTTCCCCCCAATCTGCTCGGCGGAATCCAGCAATTGAAGCACCTCGCTGTCGTGCCCACCCCGGCTCAAACTCTCGGCGAGATTCAGGTACGGTTCCTCATTCGGAGTCCCGCTCTGCTGCTCCATCTGGATCGCCCGCCGATACGCGGCTTCCGCCAAGTCCGCCCTGTTCCCCGCGGCGAATACCAGGCCGATGCCATTCTCCGCCTTCACGTTTCCGGGATCGAGGCGAAGAGCCAATTCGAAAGCTGCCATGGCCTTATCAAATGAGTTCTCCACGTAGTAAGCGCGTCCCAGAAAGTAGACGGCCTCCGGATTATTCGGAGCTTCCGCCACCGACCGTTCCAGCCACTTCAGCGCATCGGTATTATCGTCCAGCAGGACATAATCGAGTCCCACGATCTTGAAGTCCTCGGCGGTAGGGCGCTGTAGCTTGGCCGCTTCCGTATACAGGGCGAGCGATTCACGCGGCTTATCGCGCCGAAAGAGCACATACGCGAGCAGATAGGTCCCATCCGCGGAATGCGGCGACACTTTGAGGTACTGGCGTAAGCAACGTTCGGCGTCTTCAAAGCGCGCCAGATTGATGAGCGCCTTGGATTGAAGCGCCAGAGCATTCGTCGCGCCCGGCGATTGATGCTCCGCCTGCTCGAACTCCTGTTCCGCCTTCAAATAGTTCTTGCTATCAAGGTCAGCTTTGCCGCGTGCGTAGAAATCAGAAATCGCGGGCTGCTGCGCACCAGAGGAAAGCAGGAGCAGAACAGTCGCAACTGGGAGCGCACAGCAGTTCACAGCGAACCTATTATCGCGCGTCGAATCCCTGTTCATGAGAAAGGAAAACAGTAGAATCCAGGCGATGTAAGCGTTACTATTGACCGATGAATCGTCGTAACTTCGTACTCTCCGGCTTGGCTGTGATGGCTGCGCCTCGCTTGTCCCTGGGCGCTTCCGCCACAATCGAAATATTTCCCGAGGAGCCCATCGCTACCATTTCACCCGAAATCTACAGTCACTTCACCGAACATATTGGGGGCGTCGTCTATGACGGCATCTGGGTCGGAGAAAAGTCTAAGATTCCGAACATCGGCGGTATCCGCAAATCATTGGTCGAGAGT
>JALYVD010000001.1 GCA_030853405.1 Acidobacteriota bacterium
AAGCCACGCGCGCCAGCAACTTGTCCGGACTGTTTCCGGCTCGCATCCACTTCGTCGGGCCGCCTTGCGCGGAAACGACTCCGAGCCGAACACTGGCATTGGGTGTTCCAGCTTGTGGATACCGCTCGGGTTCACTCACCGCTCGTCTGCCGAGCAGGTCTGCTTGCGGGTAGATGAACTCATGGCTCACATCGAATTGCAGATACGCGATCTGCTTGGAGTCGGGCGACCACCAGGACGCGGTATGGAGTTCCAGCTCCTCTGGATAGACCCAGTCCAACTGGCCGTCCAAGAGCATAGGGTTTCCGTCGGTGGTCAACTGCCGTATCTGCCTGCTTTCAAGATTTAGAACGTAAAGATTGGCGTTCGAGCGATAGAGAACCTCCTTACCGTCCGGCGACAGTTTAGGATCTTCCTCAGGGACCTCGGTTGCGGTGATCTGGTCGTATTTTCCGTCGGGGTGTACGACAAAGAGGTCGCCCTTCACGGAAGTCAGCAGATCTTTAGCATTCGGGAACCACTGAAACTCATGTTCCGCCACGCGTCTGTTCTGCCATTCGAACTTCGCAGACGCCGCAGGGGCCTTGGCGGAGCTTTCAAGCTTACTTGTTTCGAACCAGACATCCGGTTTGCTATCCGTAGTCTTCTGCAGATAAACCGATCCGTTTTCTTCGTATACGAAAGCCTTACCATCGGGCGCCCACGTTACGCGGGGCTCAGAAGGCGAGTCGTACGACAACATATCTTTGATCGTGATCGGGCGCTTCGCCGCGAACAGCAGCAGCGCACCCGTAAACATCGCTCCCACAAACAGACCCCAGCGCATACTTGCCAGTGTCCCAAAGTAGCGTCAGGGTCTTGCCAATGCGGTCGCCCCTTACACTAGGGCCGAATGGTTTATTTGCTTTTATTCGCCGCCGCGTTTGCCGCCGGAGCGATCAACTCAGTAGCAGGAGGCGGCAGTTTCCTGACGTTTCCGTCGCTTGTCTTCGCCGGCATCCCCGCCGTGATTGCAAACGCCTCGAGTACCGTCGCGCTGGTTCCGGCGGCTTTTGCGAGCGGAGTCGCTTATCGGAAAGATGTCGAGCGTCTGAACGAACGCAGACTGAAAGTCTGGCTGATCGTGTGCTTTATTGGCGGGCTGATTGGAGCGGGCCTGTTACTTGTTACCTCCGACAAAACGTTCCGGCAGATTGCGCCCTGGCTACTGATGTTTGCGACGCTCCTCTTCGCCTTTGGGCAGCAGGTGAGCAATGCGATGCGGGGGCGCCTGCACTCCAGCCAATTGCTGATGCTGCTGCTTTTGGTTCCGATATCTATTTACGGCGGTTATTTCGGAGGCGGCATCGGCATCATGATTCTGGCGGCGTTTCGTCTCTACGGCATGACGGACATTCACGCGATGAACGGCATAAAGACACTGCTGAGTGCGACGCTGAACGCGGTGGCGGCGGTGATCTTCATCGTCGCCCATAAAGTGGACTGGCCGCCAACGCTGCTGATGATGGCGGCGGGAATCGCCGGAGGCTATGCGGGTCCGATTCTCGCCCGCCGGTTAAAGCCAAACACTATCCGCCGAGTCGTTATCGTAGTCGGAGTGATCATGACGATCTACTTCTTCCACATCGCGCCATAAGCGCTACATCACAGGGCCGATACGCCAAGGTGCAAACTCGTGATGTCCAAGTTGTTCCGCTTTGGTTCTTTCGCCCGAGGCGATCCGTAGCAGAGCTTCGAAGATTTCGCGTCCAATCTGTTCGATCGTGGCGTCACCGTCCGCGATTCTCCCCGCATTGATGTCCATATTGCCTGTCATGCGGTTGTAGGTGTGGGAATTGCTGGCGATCTTCAGAACTGGGATGCTGGGAAACCCGATGGCGCTTCCACGGCCCGTTGTAAACGCGATCAGATTTACGCCGCCCGCCGCAAGTCCAGTAATGGAGACGGGATCGTAACCGGGCGTGTTCATGAAGACAAAGCCCGGCGTGGTGACGCGCTCGGCATAATCGACCACATCTTCAAGCGTTGACGTGCCCGCCTTTGCTACAGCGCCGAGTGACTTTTCAAGAATATTGGTCAGCCCGCCTTCCTTGTTGCCCGGCGAGGGATTGTCATTGAAGCTGCCGCCGAACTGCCGCAAATACTTCTTGTAATTTTCGACTTGGCCGAGCAGCTTTTGAGCAATTACAGAATTACGAGCTCGCCGGACCAGGAGATGCTCCGCGCCAAAGATTTCGGTCGTTTCGGCAAGCACCACGGTTCCGCCCTGCTCCACAATCAGATCGCAGCAATAGCCGAGCGCGGGATTTGCGGTAATGCCCGAGAAGGAATCCGAACCGCCGCAGTTGAGTCCTAGATTCATGGCGGACGCAGGCACTTCGATGCGCTTCTCCGACGCCGCCCGCTCGATGAACTGCTTAATCTGTTTGCGTGCCGAATCCACCGCGCCGCGCGTCCCCCCCGAGTCCTGTAGCGTCATGCCTTGCAAGGTGGCCGGAGCGGAAACGGGAGCATCGCCCGCGCCCAGGTAGTGACCGATCTGATTGACTTCGCAGCCCAATCCAAGAATGATGGCGGCTGAAACATTCGGGTGATCGAGAACGCCCTGCAACGTGCGCTGCAACTGCTGCGAGTCGGGTCCGATAGACATGCCGCAGCCCTCGCCATGTGGAAAGGCAACGATCCCGTCCAGGTTCTCCGGCAGGTTCTCATCGGCGAAGCTTTGCGCAATTAGCTCGGACGTGTAAGCCGCGCAGTTGCTGGCGGCGACCACAGCAATGTAATTTCTGGTACCCACTCGGCCATCGGCGCGTTTGTAGCCCCGGAAGGTTGCGCGCGCGGCGTGAGCTGCGCTGCGGGGAGGCGCTTCGCCGGGAACGATTTCAGAGGCATCCAGCTCTTTGTAGCCAACATTTTGCACGTGCACGTGGTCACCTGGCGCTATTGCCGTGGTAGCAAAACCGATCACATTGCCGTAGCGGTAAACGGCCTCGCCGGCCTGAATGGCGCGGAGAGCGACTTTGTGCCCAGCCGGAATGGACGATGCGGTTAAAACGCGCGCGCCGCTCACCTCGACCTCATGCCGGGCGGGCAGAGACACGCGCGCGACGGCGACATTGTCGTGCGGGTGCAGCAGAATGACAGAGCTTTGAGCGGTCGGTGTTTTCTCAATTTCGAATAACATGTAGGGACACTTACAGTGTAAGTTTATTCCCCTACGGCTTTTTGCGGCGGCTCACGAAACAATGTGTGCCCCGGGATGCTCTTAACAAGGAATGGCAAGGATTCCAGCAGGAACGTACCGGCTACAACTGCATGCCGGGTTCGGCTTCGATGCCGCCGCCGAAATCGCGGATTACTTGGAGCAGTTGGGCATTTCACATGTTTACAGCTCACCCTATTTGCAGGCCGCGCCGGGAAGCCAACACGGGTATGACGTTGTCGATCATCACAAGGTGAATGAGGAATTGGGAGGAGCCGAAGCGCATGACCGCTTTTCGTTCCGGCTAGGGGCCTGCCACTTAGGGCAGGTGCTGGACATCGTTCCGAATCACATGGCGATCAGTGGAAGACGCAATCGCTACTGGTGGGACGTACTCGAGAATGGGCCATCAAGCCGCTACGCGTCATACTTTGACATCGACTGGGAGTCGCACGAAGAGAAGCTGCGGAATAAGCTGCTGGTCCCAATCCTGGGCGATCACTACGGGCGCGTACTGGCGCGCGGCGAGGTGCAAATTCAACGGCAAGGAGGAAACTTCTTTATCAAGTACTTCGATCATGAACTGCCGGCCGCCCCGCGGTCGTTGCCGGGTTTGTTGAGGCGCGCGGCCGAAGCAAGTGGCTCCGACTACGTAGCCTTCTTAGCGGACTCTCTGGAAAACCTCCCCGCCGCGAGTGACACGGAGTCGGCTAGTCTGGTACAGCGCCACCGTGATAAAGCGGTGATAGGCGGACTGCTTGACAGGGTGTTCAACGAGGTTCCGTTCATCGCCGACGCCGTGGATTCCGTACTGGGCGACATCAACAGAAGTCCGGACAAATTACACGAAGTTTTGGAACAGATGAACTTCCGGCTTGCTTATTGGCGCGCCTCCGAACAGAATCTGGGTTACCGGCGTTTTTTCGATGTCAACACGCTGGTCGGTTTGCGAGTGGAAGATCCAAAGGTCTTCAGCGATTCACACGCGTTAATCCTGAAATGGCTTCGGGAGGGCGTTCTGGATGGCATTCGCGTGGACCACCCAGATGGGTTGCGGGATCCGCGTCAGTACTTCGAACGCTTAAGGGCCGAAGCGCCAGACGTCTGGATCCTGGGCGAAAAGATTCTTGAACCAGGTGAGAAGCTGCGCGAGGAGTGGCCCATCGACGGGACGACCGGCTACGATTACCTGAATCAGGCGGGGGGATTGTTTGTAGATTCGAGCAACGAAGAGGCTTTCAATCGGCTTTACACGGAATTCACCGGGACTTCAACCGACTATGCCGCCGCTTGCCGCGACAAGAAGCACCGGGTGATGCGGGATCTACTGGGAAGCGATGTGAACAGGTTGACGACGCTGTTCATGGAAATCTGCGAGTTGCATCGGGATCGCCGGGATTACACGCGCCAGGACGTCATCCGCGCGATCCGCGAACTGGTTGCCTGTTTCCCCGTGTACCGCACGTATGTGGTTCCGGAGCGGGATGAAGTTACAGACGACGACATTCGGTATGTGACTGAAACGCTGGCAGCCGCTAAAGGGAACCGGCCGGAGATCGATCCAGATTTGCTCGACTTTTTCGCCGACGTGCTGTTGCTAAGGGTATGCGGACAGCTTGAGTCGGAGTTCGTGTTCCGGTTTCAGCAATTCTGCGGGCCCGCCATGGCAAACGGGGTTGAGGACACCGTGTTCTACGATTTCGACCGGCTTGTCAGTCTGAACGAGGTCGGCGGCGATCCTGGTGTATTTGGCGTCTCGCCCGAACAGTTTCACTCCTGGTGCGCCGAGACCCAGAAATCGCATCCGCGAACTATGCTGGCGTCCTCGACCCACGACACAAAGCGAAGCGAAGACGTTCGTGCACGGATCAGCGTACTTTCAGAGATTCCAGACAGATGGAAGCAGGCTATCGAGCGCTGGTCGGAAATGAACGCCAAGCACAAGAAGAAGACTTGTCCGGACCGGAACACCGAATATTTTCTGTATCAAACGATGTTGGGCGCTTGGCCTATCGATACAGGCCGGCTGCTTCCGTACATGGAGAAAGCCTGCCGTGAAGGGAAGCAACACACAAATTGGCTCGCTCCAAACGAGGAGTTTGAGTCGGCAACGCGCGAGTTCATTGAAGGCATCTACAAAGACGAGGAATTTCTGAACGACTTCGAAGCGTTTGTAGAAGAGCTTATCGAGCCGGGACGCCTCAACGCGCTGGCGCAAGTGCTGCTGAAGTTTACGGCGCCGGGAATTCCAGACACTTACCAGGGAACGGAGTTGTGGGATCTGAGCCTTGTCGATCCCGATAATAGGCGTCCCGTGGACTACGCATTACGCAGGACTCTCTTGGGCGAATTGCCGCATCTTAACGCGAATGACGTATGGAACAGAATCAATGAAGGCTTGCCCAAACTATGGACCATTTGGCACGCTTTGCGAGTGCGATGGGAACATCCGTTCGTATTCGGAAACAGGAGCGATTACAAGCCGCTGTACGCACGTGGCGAGAGACGCGGCCATCTGCTCGCCTTCTTACGCGGAAGTGAAGTGTTGGTAGCTGTCCCACGGTTTCCAATGAAATTACAGGGCGATTGGAAAGATACAGCTTTAGAGATCCCCGACGGGAGATGGAAAAACGTGCTCGCGCAGTCGGAGGTGGAAGGAGGCGCGGTCCAATTGAAAGCACTACTACAGCCATTCCCGATCGCACTTTTGGTGAAGCAATAGAGATGCACACATTTACAGTTTGGGCTCCTAAAGCAGAGGAAGTGGCCGTCTGTATCGGATCCGAAACACATCCGATGAAAAAAAAGGGCGGCGGCTGGTGGAGCGCGGCGGTAGAGCATGCCGGACCGGGGCTCGACTACGCATTTTCAATCAACGGCCGAAATGCGATTCCCGACCCGCGGTCCTTGTACCAGCCACAAGGAATCGATGGACCGTCACGGCTCATCGACCAGAACGAATTTCGGTGGACGGATCGAAACTGGCAGGCGAAGCCGCTCGGGAGCGCCCTTATTTACGAGCTTCACATCGGAACATTCACAAACGAGGGCACCTTTCGCAGCGCTATTGAAAGGCTCGACTATTTAGTAGATTTGGGCGTTACCCATGTTGAGCTTATGCCCGTGAACGAGTTCTCGGGAAAGTGGGGATGGGGTTACGACGGGGTCGATTTGTATGCACCGCATCATGCCTACGGCGCGCCCGACGATTTGAAGGCGCTCGTGAACGCGTGTCATGGCAAGGGTCTTGCCGTTCTCCTGGATGTCGTCTATAACCACTTCGGTCCTCTCGGAAATTATCTGGACAGCTTCGGACCTTACTTCACCGACGCTTACAAAACTCCTTGGGGGCCGGCTGTAAATCTCGACCACAAGGGCAGCCATGAAGTGCGCCGGTTCTTCTTGGACAACGCGGTCACGTGGCTGCGCGACTATCACTTCGACGGCCTGCGGCTCGACGCGGTGCATGCGTTCTTCGACAAATCGGCGGTGCATTTCCTGGAAGAACTTTCGTCCGGCGTGGATGCACTGTCTTCACAACTCGGACGGCATCTTGTGCTCATTGCGGAAAGCGATTTGAACGATCCTCGCGTTGTGACGAGCATTGAAGCCGGCGGACTTGGAATGAATGCGCAGTGGAGCGACGATTTCCATCACTCTCTTCATACCGTACTTACGGGTGAGCGGAAAGGTTATTACGAAGAGTTCGGATCTTATGAGCAGCTTGCAAAAGCCTTTCAGCAAGCTTTCGTATTCGATGGAATTTACTCTCCGCATCGTGAGCGGACACATGGGCGGCCACCGGTTGGCTTGTCAGGCCATCATTTTCTCGCGTATTCACAAAACCACGATCAGGTAGGAAATAGGGCGAAAGGTGGACGTTTGAGCCAGATACTCAGCGTCGGAAAACAGAAAATCGCGGCTGCCCTCGTCCTGACTTCACCATTCGTTCCTATGCTCTTTCAGGGCGAAGAGTTCGGAGCGTCAACCCCATTCCAGTACTTTACGCATCACGACGATCCTGAGCTGGGCCAGAAAGTATCGGAAGGCCGCCGGAATGAGTTTAATGCATTTGGCTGGAAGCCTGAGGACGTGCCCGATCCGCAAGATCCGGAAACCCTTCATCGCTCGAAGCTTAACTGGAAAGAGATAAACGCCGAGCCGCATGCGTCTCTGCTCGCCTGGTATAAGGCCTTGATCGACTTACGGCACTCATCCGGTGCGCTGACCGATGGCAGGCTTGACGAGGTTAAAATCCGCTACGACGAGCGGGCGCAATGGTTCGTGGTCACGAGAGGCACGGTTGAGGTGCTCTGTAACTTCTCCGGAGACCGGCAGGCGATACCGAGGACTTGCTCATTGAACAACATCGCTTTGTGCTCGGAGCAAGGCTGGCAACTTCGGCCGGGGCTGATCGAGTTGCCCGCGGAATCGGTTGCGATTGCAATGGCCTCGTGAATTCTTGTGGGCTCATGTTCCAGATACCAACACGGGCTGATTCTCAGTTGAAAGCTCAGATGGAGCCTTGGCAAGAGCCAGCGCCTTCTTCATAGCGGTTAAAAGAAGGCTTTTCACGATCGGCTTGCTTACGTAGGCGTCCATGCCGGCCGCCAGGCACGCGCTCTCATCTCCTTCCATGGCGTGAGCGGTAACCGCAATGACCGGAAGGTGAGCACCCGTTCGAGCTTCATTCCCGCGCAACCGGCTCGTCGCCTCAAGTCCGTCCATTTCGGGCATTTGCACGTCCATCAGTACTAGATCAAACGGGTGCTCCGCGATGAGTTCCAGGGCTTGCACGCCGCTTGCGGCGACTTTCACCGAATGGCCCATTCTCTCAAGCTGCTTGCACGCGAGCCGTTGGTTGACAACATTGTCCTCAGCAACCAGAATGCGAAGAGGCGCTATCGGCAACTCAGAGTCCGGTTGCGTGCCCCTTACAGGCTCAGCGGTCTGTTGAGCGGTCCGCAATTCGACGCTGAAGCGGAAACAGCTACCACGTCCTGGTTCACTTTCGACGGATATCGTTCCATTCATCAGAGCAACAATTCGCGATGAAATCGTTAATCCGAGTCCGGTGCCGCCATATCTTCTTGTGGTGGACAGGTCGGCCTGAGAGAACGCCTCGAAGATCAATCTTTGTTTCTCTTCCGGAATGCCTATTCCCGTATCGGTAACCGCGAAGTGAAGGCGTAACCGATCGCCCCGTTGTTCCTTTATCTCTGCATTTACGGCAATCTGCCCCCGTTCGGTGAATTTCAAAGCGTTGCCAACCAGATTGACAATCACCTGCCGGAGGCGGGAGGAGTCTCCGAGAACGATGGCAGGCACGTCCGGGCCGCAGTAACAGAGCAGTTGAATCCCCTTCTCTCTCGCGCGGGGTGCAAAGCTTCCTATAATCTCATTCAGCAATTCAGGCAGGTTAAAGGCAACTGGATATAGATCCATCTTTCCCGCCTCGATTTTGGAAAAGTCGAGGATATCCCCGATGACGCTTAGAAGAGAGTACGCAGAGCGGCGCGCAAGATCCAAGCATTCAAACTGATCGGGAGTCGGATGAGACTGCAAAGCAAGATCGATCATTCCCACGACTCCGTTCATCGGTGTACGGATTTCGTGGCTCATGTTTGCGAGAAACTCGCTTTTGGCGCGGTTAGCCGATTCGGCCTTTTCCTTCAGCTTGGCGGCTTCGACGAGTTGACGCCGTATCACGCCGGTCTGTTTGGCGACTCGCTTTCTTAGCACTACAACCCACGCGAAAATCGAAAAGGTAACGAGCAGGGTTCCGAAGAGCACGTAGAGCGTGTGGCCAACCGACCACCAGGAAGCATTTTGCAGAACCACCACATCGGCTGAGGACCGAAGCAGAACTCGAAAGCCCTTCGGTACTCGATTTTCATTTACCTGAACGGAACAGATGCCGCTTAGCTGGAGATAACTTCCTTGGCGCAAATCCTGGGTGCGGGTTGCGCCAGGCGCGCTAAGAACCGCTTCGAACAATGAACCGTCCGAGGAAATAAGGAGGGTTTGGTCCAGAGCGCTTTGCTGCCGTTCCATAAGGCGGCCAGCTACTTTGATTAAACGCAGGTCATAGCTCCCCTTCAGAATCTGGGCCGGCGTGACGGCGAGGGCCTTCGGTGGCGGCCCCGTTGCAATCGGTCTGATAAGCGACTGACGCAGCATGGGGGAATATTCTCCAGGAGCGGGAAATCCGGCGACGTCCACAAGCGTCCCCACGCCGAAGGTGGCTGGAGTTGCGGTTTGTACCAAGGTGCTTTCCTGCTTGTCTTGGATCACGAGACGGCCCGGCAAACAAAGAGTTACCGTTCCCCGAACCAGCACTCGATGAGCTTCTCCCAGATCCGGCGTGTACCGCATCAGATCGGATATGGAATGCCTGGGAAGGGAGAACGGCGCGGGAGCGGTCTTTACGATATGAACGAGCGAGAGGCCGGGCACAAACAGGCGAACGCCTATTAGCTGGCGGTTTTTGTTGAAAAACGGAGCGCAATTGCCTTCTACAACAACGCTGGAATCGACTAAGCTTTCGGACTGAACCGCAGCGACGTTAGCAATAATTACTGTCAACACTCCAGTGTCGGTCTGGAGTTCAAGAATGAGATGAAATGCATCCTTTCGCGCTGAAAGCACGACGCCCCTTACGTTAACCCATTTCCCATCCTCCGATCCGGTTAGCATCTGAGAAAGACTTCCGGGGAGCGACGCGGGCAGAGTGGATGTTCCGTTCCGACGGATCGTCGTCTCCGCGACAATCGGGGCGAAGTGTCCTGGGCCGCTTACTCCATCAACTGAAATGAGTTCCCCGGGACGCAGCGGAGGGCGGAAAGACTTCGGAAAAGTTATGTAGATGCTTCCCGTTTCGTCGTGGAGAAAAGCGGAGCCGTCATCTGGATCGGAAGTTTGGTCCGAGTAAGTGACAACGCCCTTCAAGTGGACGGGATAGCGGCGCTTGGCCTCGTCAATAGTCAGACTATGGGCCTGCCTTGCCGTACGGAGAGTCGGCAACGCCTCGCTCGCGTTCCGGGCCGCTAAATGAAGAGGCTCGAAACAGGCGAGAGCGAACATAAGCAGACCTGAGCTAAATCGTGACACTCTAGCGACCTTATCGGCGGAAGCGATCTAGGTTTGCGGGATATCTTTGCGGTACCCGGTCTATTTGCTCAACATCTCTACTAAAACGCGCCCGGATGAGCCGCTTGGAGTTTGAACATCCAGCATGGTTGCAAGCGTTGGAGCGATATCAGTGGGCGCGATAGTCTCGTCGTAGCGGCCCGGTTTGATCCCAGGTCCCATGAAAATCACCGGCACGTGGCGGTCATACGCGTAGGGCGAGAAATGCGACGTTCCGCTTGAACCGGGCACGTAGCCGGGCTCGAAAACTAGGGCCAAATCGCCGCTCCGGGCTGGGAAATAGCCGTTCATCTCGGCAGTGGCGATGAAATCTCCCGCGATTCCGTTGTCCAGTTGCTCGCGTGTATAGACTCGCGCCAAATGACTCTGCGGAATCGAGAAGAGAGCTTCTTTAGCGGTTTGATAGATCTCCGATTTTGAGAGTTTGTGGCCTTTGATAGCTTTCCAGTTGAGGTAGATGTTCGTCTCTCCTCCGGTTGGAATAATCCAGTCCGCAGCACCAAATTTCCGGTCCAGCGCGGACTTGACCAGGTTTTCATAATTGACGTTCAAATAGCCGCCCGGCATTTTGCCCAGTTTGTCGTGCTCTGGCGTAGCGGCAACACCGTGATCGGCTGAAAGAACAACAACGAAGTTCTGCATTCCAACCTGACGATCCAATGCGTGGAATAATTTCCCTAACAGTTGGTCAGTGCGAATCGCCATATCGCGAACTTCAGGCGCATCTGGACCAACGGCATGACCCACATAATCGTTCGACGAAAAGGAAACCGTCAGAAGGTCGGTTACGCCCGGGTGCTGTCCCAATTTCTCGCCTGTGACCGCGCCTTCCGCGAGCGCCTCAATCAGTTCGTTGCCCCAGGGACTGGCCGGTAATTTGGCGTACGGCTTGGCTGCGGAGCCATGGAAATTCCAGCGAGGAAACTGCGGCCATTCACGGTCCACATATTTCGCTGGTAGCTTTTGAGTATTGAAGGCATCGACCCAAGCGGGCAATTGATCCATGTAGAACGAACTGGTAATGAAGTTACCCGTCACGTCGTCGAGCCAATAAGCGCCCGTGGCGCGGTGTCCCGACGGCAATATAGCGGCGCGGGCCTTTATTGAAATACCGATTACTTTAGAATTCGGATTCGCTTCACGAAGTTCGTCGCCCACGGTGCTGACGAGAAGACGCCGAGGAGAAGCGGGATCGGCGTCGGTACACTTGCTCCCCTTTTCTTCTTGATGGCCGCCGACCGTCTTCTCGTCCCAATCGCAGACGCTGGTGACGACCTTCCCTTCGTCTCGGTCGTACCACGCATTCCCAACGATGCCGCTAACCGAAGGCACTGCACCCGACATGAAGATGCTGTGACCAACCGCCGTGATGGTTGGGACCTGCGTGTAAAAGGCATTTGTGAAATCGGCGCCATGCGTCAGCAGGGTATCCAAGCCGCCGTGATAACCGGAACGAAAGCGCGTCAGATAGTCGTAGCGGAATTGATCGATGATGACGGAGACAACCAGCTTCGGTTTGACCGGCGGCGCCGACAAGAGCGGCCCGGTGAAAGAAAGACAAAGTAAAGCTGATGTAAAAAGAGCTGTGCGCCGAAGAGACATTCGGGCCCAGCGTATCAAACGGAACGGAGATTAGCCGGCTTGTGGCGCCACCGCTTTAACGTGCGGGCTCTCAGTTCCCAACCATTCCACGTGAACGGCAGTGCTGTCAAAGTGGGCGCTGGTTTTAAACAATTCCCATTCACCCTTTTGCGAAGCATCCCTGGTCCGCGCAAGAATGGAAGCGATCTCCTGCTGAGTGACGTCCTGATACGTTGTCGCGGCTTGAATCGCCTGGTCCAGCAACTCGGGAGAATCGATGCCTGTGATGACGACGGACGTGGGCATATTGAGCGAGTAGTGCAGGCACTCCATGGGGCTGACAATCTTGCTCTTTAGAATCATGGTGTCGCCCATGCTCTTCATTCCCAGAATGCCAATGTTACGTTTCACCAGTTCCGGCACGACGAGTTGTCCGAAACTTCGGTAATGAGCGTCCATCACGTTGATGGGCATTTGCACCGCATCGAACTGGAATCCGTATGTGTCGGAGACCTCCAGCATGTAGAGATGAATGCGCGGATCCTTGTGCCCGGTGAAACCGATATAGCGGGTTTTGCTCGCCTTCTTCGCCTCGAGCGCCGCTTCGATGGCGCCGCCTTCCGTAAAGATTCGATCGGGATCTTCGAAGCGAATAATCTCATGAAATTGGAGCAGATCCAGGTGATCCACCTTCAGACGCTTCAGCGATTCATCGATTTGCTTTTTGGCTTCTTCTTTCGTCCGGCCATCGATCTTGGTCATGAGGAAGGCGCGTTCCCGGTAGCCGTCTTCTTTTAACGCCTTCCCCATACGGCGTTCACTCTCGCCGTCGTTGTAATCCCACGAGTTGTCCAGAAAATTGATGCCTCGGTCTAATCCCGAGTGAATCAATTTAATCGCGTCCGAAGCGCTCAAACGGGGCATGCCGAGGTGATAACCTCCCATGCCTATGCAGGAGACCTTTTCTCCCGTGTGTCCCAGTATCCTGTGGGGAATCGCAGTCATGCCAGATAGATGCCGTCCACGGCTAAAGAAAGACAGACGAAAGAAAGCCGGAGGGTTTAGCCCTGTTCGCCCGGCGTGGGCGGCGGCATTTCTTTAAACTGAATACCCGCCGGTTTTGAAAACAGAGCCGGGTTGAAGGGAAGTTCTTCATCCGTGATGTATTCGTAGGTGTATTTTCCGTCTTTGCACTGCCAGGTCAAAGTCACGGGAACGTTTGTACCGGATCGAACCACAAGCGTTGCGGTCACGCGGGCATTCTTCAGCACCCAGGCATCGGTCGGCTTTGCATTAATAATAGGCCCCGCTTTTTGGACGGCCCCGGCATCCTTGAAGAAATCCAGCTCATCCCCGAACTCTAGTTTGTCCAGCGCTCCGAACTGGTGCTTGGGATCAAACGGCAGCATGATCGGCAAATGCAGATCGTTGGGGCCGCCTTGATCGATCGCGTGAGTGCCTTTCTTATCGATTAAGTTCACGCTATAAGCATCGGGTTCCGCGATGATCGTCAACTTCTGAAGACCTTGCCGCGAATCGGGTGGATCTTCGATGCGAGCGAAGTGGGGATCGGCTACGTAAATGGTTTTCGGAAGAGCCGCGTTTGAATTGGGTTTAATGGTGGGCCCGGATAGCCGCACAACTATTTTGAGCATGGTGGCCGGAGGCTGAACTGGCGGAGCTTTGGCGTTCACAAGAAGACAGGCGCCAAATGCCACAACCGGGATAGTAAAAATACGCATTCTGTTGAACGTGAGCTAACAAACAGGATACTGCGTTAGCATTGGGTTTAAAAAATGAGCACGGTCCTGGAGCTACGCGCCTTGACAAAGGAGTTCCCGACGCACCGGGCCGTCGATGCCGTTTCTCTGTCCATTGAGAAAGGTGAGTTCTTTTCCCTGTTGGGTCCGTCTGGATGCGGCAAGACGACGACGCTCAGGTCCATCGCCGGTTTGGAACAGCCCACTTCAGGCGACATTCTCCTCAATGGCCGTTCTTTGCTTGAACTGCCCGCTTACCGCCGCGATGTCAGTACCGTGTTTCAAAATTATGCTTTGTTTCCGCATTTAACAGTCGCTCAGAACGTCGCCTTCGGTTTGGAACGCAGGCGATTCAACAAACCAGAAATAAAAAAGAAGATGGACCAGGCGCTCGCTTCGGTACAGCTCTCAGGCAAAGAATCGCGGCTGCCCAGGCAGCTATCCGGCGGTGAACGTCAGCGCGTCGCTCTTGCGCGCTGTCTGGCCGTCGAGCCGCAGGTACTCTTGTTGGACGAACCTTTGTCGGCTTTAGATCCCAACCTTCGCAAACAGATGCGCTTTGAATTGAAAGCGCTACAGCGCAGAGTGGGCATCACGTTTCTGTTCATTACTCACGACCGGGAAGAGGCGCTTTCCTTATCCGACAGAATGGCCGTCATGAACCGCGGGCGCATAGAACAGCTGGGTTCGCCGAGAGATTTATATCATCGGCCCACTTCGAAGTTTGTCGCCGAGTTTTTAGGCGAAGTGAATTGGTTTCAGGGCGCTGGATTGCGGCCTGAATCACTGCGGGCTTCGCGGCAGCATCCCGGTACCGACGTGGCATCCATACAGGCGACGGCGCAGGGTTCCACATTCCTCGGTAATCGCGTACACTTGCGAGCGCAACTTCTCGATGGGTCTCAGTGCACGATTGAATTGGACGATCCAAAGAACGACTTTCAAATGGGCGAGCCGATCACGGTGTGGTGGAACCGGTCGGATGAGCTGCGATTTAGTGAAGCGTCTTAGGATGACTCGCCTTCGAACCCTGTTTCTTGCCCCAAGCGCGGCCGTGATGACGGTACTCTTTTTCGCGCCGCTTCTAATCGTTCTCGTTTACAGTTTTCTGAGCCGGGGCGCCTATGGCGGCATCGCTCAGCCGTGGAATATCGACAATTACACGCGCATCTTCGACCATGTCTACGGACAGATCGTTTGGCGGTCGATCTGGATTGCGGCACTTTCCACTGCAATCTGCGTTGTCACGGGCTTTCCCCTGGCGCTCTATGTCGCCCGCGCTTCACGGCATAAAATCTTGTTACTGAACCTGGTGATGTTGCCATTCTGGACCAGTTTTCTGATCCGGACCTATGCCTGGATGTTCCTGCTGCGAGACACGGGACTGATCAACAGCATGCTTATCGGCTTGCACCTTGTCAAACAGCCGGTGCCCCTACTTTTCAATACTGGGGCTGTGATCCTTGGCCTGGTTTACGGCTATCTCCCGTTCATGGTGCTTCCGCTGTACGCCACCTTAGAGAAACTCGATCCATCCCTTCTTGATGCGGCCGCGGATTTGGGAGCGTCCCCTCTAGTCACCGTTTGGCGGGTTGTTCTCCCGCTAGCAAGACCTGGAATTACGGCCGGCTCTCTGTTGGTGTTCATCCCCTGTCTGGGCGCTTATCTCACACCGGATCTGATGGGCGGCGGGAAAACCGTGATGATTGGTAATTTGATTCAGAATCAATTCACAACGGCGCGGGACTGGCCGTTTGGAGCCGCGTTGTCGTTGTTACTAATGGTGCTGGCACTCCTGGTTACACGGGCGATTGCGCGAAAGAGCGGGGAGCTGCTATGAAGAGGTTCCTGGCGCTCTATGCGGCAGCGGCCTACTGTTTCCTCTATCTGCCGCTCGCGATCCTTGGAATTTTCAGCTTCAACTCGTCCAAAATTGCGGTGTGGCGTGGTTTCACTTTGCATTGGTACAGCGCTCTCCTTCACAATGGAGCACTGTTTGAAGGGGCCATCAACAGCGTGATCATCGCCGTGACTGCCACGGCGATATCAACTGTCATCGGAACACTGGCTGCGTATGCGATCTGGAAAAAACGTGCGCCACTTCTGACCAACTCGCTTTATCTTTCGCTTTTAACACCCGAGATCGTTACCGGCGTTTCCTTGCTCGCGTTTTTCCAGTGGACGTTTCGCTTCCTGCGGTTTCAACTCGGATTGCATACGGTGATTCTGGCCCACGTTTCCTTCTGTCTCGCCTACGTTGTGATTGTCGTGTTAGCCCGACTAAGGACCTTCGATATTGCTTTGGAAGAAGCGGCTCTCGATCTCGGCGCGAACGAATGGCAAGTATTCCGCTACGTGACGCTTCCTATGCTGCTGCCCGGAGTTTTAGCCGCCGCTCTGCTCTGTTTCACGGTTTCGTTTGACGATTACGTGATCACCAGCCTCGTCGCGGGCGTGAATTCCGAAACCCTGCCCATGATGATCTACGCAATGGCGCGGCGCGGCGTCAGTCCAGACGTGAACGCGCTCTCGCTGCTGATTACGGTGTGCCTCGGAACACTGATTCTGATGGCTGGACGGCTGGAGCAAAGCGCCGCTGCCAAGCATGTATCCATATGAACGGATCGATATGAACCGCAGAGTATTTCTGATGGGAGTGGCGGGGGCGGCACTCGGCTGCAGGCGCGGTAAACGGCGGCTGAACGTTTATAACTGGGAGAACTACGTCGCCAGTACGACCATTCCGAATTTCGAGCGCGAATTTCATTGCACGGTTCGATACGCTACCTACGGCAGCGCCGAAGAGATGCTTGCGAAAGTGATGAGCGGCAACTCGGGCTGGGATGTTGTCTTTCCGTCGAACAGCTTCGTTAAGCCGATGCGCGATCTTGACCTTCTCGCTAGTCTCGATCACGGCAATTTGAGCAACTTAGGGAATCTCGACGAACGTTTCAAAGCACCGGTATGGGACCCGCGGCTCGAAGTCTGCGTGCCGTACATGCATAGTGCAACCGGAATTCTATACTCCAGAAAAGTGAGCAAACCACCGCTGGCGTGGGCCGATCTCTGGGAAGACATTTATCAACGGTGTGTGACGATGCTGGACGACCCCGCGGAAGTTTTCGCGGCATGTCTAAAACGTCTGGGAGATTCGATCAATTCGGAAAGCGACGGGCAACTGAAGGCGGCGCGCGATCTGGCGATCCGTCAGAAGCCGCTGTTGCGCGCGTACCTGAACGAGGAAGTACGCGACCAGGTGGTGACAGGCGACGTGTTGGTGGCGCAGATGTGGGCCCAGGTGGCGCAAGTAGCGATGGACAATTCGCAGGACCTGGCCTTCGCGTTCCCGCGTGAAGGGTTTGCGTTGTACGCCGACAACGCCTCGATTTTGAGAGAGAGCAAGCATCGGGATTTGGCGTACGAATTTTTGAACTATTTGTTGCGGCCGCAGGTTGCTGCCGCGATCTGTAAGGAAATGCGTACTGCAACTACGAACGCTGCGGCCCGGCAATTATTGCCGCCCGCAGAGCGCAATAACGGGGTGTTGTATCCATCCGCGGAAGTGCTGGGACGCGGCGAATGGTTCCGGGCGTTGACGGGTCCCGCGCAGCGGATAAGAGATCGGTACTGGACGGAAATCAAATCCGCCTAGAGCAGCCGCCTGTTGCGCGGCTTCGCTAAGCGGCGCTCCAGACGCGTCCCACGATGCCGCAGTGCGGGCGAAGATTTATACCCTAAAGCTTGCTTCGTAAACTCAAGGGCAAGCCCATAATTCCGTTCTTCATGCTCGTAGTACTTGGCTAATTCCTCAAGCGCATTGGCGCGAAAATCGTTGCGGCAGCCGGCGATTTCCGTGAATAGGCTCAACGCCGCATTGGCTCGACCGAGCTTCTTTTCGAGTAACGCGATATCCCACAGGGCGCGAAACAACAAGCCGTCCGGTAGTCCTGCATCGACCGCCCGCTTCAACATTGCCAGCCCCGGCTCGTGCTCCTCAGCTGCCAGCAACCATCGAGCGATGCCCGCCAAGTCCTCGCCGCGTTTTACTCCAAGTTTTGCGAGCGACTCCGGGTCCGTGCTACGAAATGCCGCCGGAACGATGGCGGTCAAACAAGCCAGCGTGAGGATATCGATCGCGTTGTGGTGAAGAATGGGGACGACGCGCTGCGCCTCACGGGAACGCAGATACTCAAAATACACATACGGAATCAACTCGCTCGGGAGATCGCCTTCGCGATAAAAACCTAGGATCTGCTCTTCAAGCTGCATCAACCGGCAGCTTTCAAGACGTAGTTTCCAGAGTCTGCGAGAGCCGTGAAGCAGATCCAGATGCCCCAGACGCCCGAACGGCGGTTTGTGACGTGTCATGCGATAACGCGTTTCGAGCAGCGGCTGATCGTAGCTCTTGCCGTTATAGGTAATCAGTAAATCAAACTCGTTCAGATGCTGTTCCAGCGCTGCCAGAACGCTTCGCTCTTCGGCGTACTCACGCATGAAAAACTGCCGCACTCGGAACCCATCGGGCGTGATGCGGCCGACGCCGATAAGAAATGCATACGTACCGGACCCGCCAGCCAGCCCGGTTGTCTCTGTATCGAGAAAGGCCCAACGGCCGGGAGCCATTGCGGGAATCTCCGCGCCTCCGAGGGCATCCAGCAGGTCGTGCGGAAGATCGGAGAGCGCGCCTATATCGGCGGACCCATGGCACTTGTGCGCTGGAAATAATCGCTCCGTCTGAAAATGTTCGCCGAATTCGTTTTTGACGACCTCGCCTTCGGACCACTCCTCGACAAAGGAGCGAGCCCATTTGTATTCGACGGGCCGAGGAATTGAAGGAGCAGGTGGGGGCTCGCGCTGGGCGTATTTGCGATCGATCACGGCGATGCGCTGTTTAAGGCGGGCGAGTTGTTCTTCCGTGTCGATCATCAGTACAGATTCGCTTTTTCTTTGCCAGTATAGCTGTTTTTAACTGCGGTTCTTTACGATGGGTCAGATGGTGTTGCTTCGATTCCTCCCGTTACTGTGCTTGTCGGTTTGCTGCGGTGCACTTTCGTCCACTTCCGATACGGGCTTCTCGTCAAACTACCTTAAGAACGAGTTCAGGATTCCGATGCGCGATGGAAAGCGCCTGTTCACGGCTGTTTACACTCCGAAGAACGCGTCTATTTTGAACACGGCGCCCTACCCAATTCTGCTGACCAGGACGCCGTACGGCGTCGGACCGTACGGCGTAAACAACTATCCGGCTGTATTGGGGCCGTCGCGGAAATTCGATCAAGAAGGCTTCATTTTCGTGTTTCAGGACGTGCGCGGGAGATACATGTCGGAAGGCCAGTGGGTGGAGATGCGCCCCCCGAACGCAAAAATAGACGAGAGCACGGATACGTACGACACAATTGAGTGGCTTCTGAAGAACGTCCGGAACAACAACGGAAAGGTGGGGCTGCTTGGTATCTCCTATCCGGGATTCTACGCAACGGCGGGTTTAATTAATGCGCATCCGGCACTCGTGGCGGCATCTCCGCAAGCTCCCATCGCGGATCTATTTATGGGAGACGACGCTTACCACAACGGCGCATTTTTTCTAGAGGCGAATTTTTCTTTTTATCGGGGCTTTGCGCCTCAGATGAAACCGACGCCGACAGACACTGGAAGCAGATTCCACTATGGAACGCAGAACGGCTACGATTTCTTCTTGCGAATGGGCCCGCTCGTTCGTTCTCAGAAATACTTCCACGGCCGCAACCCCTATTGGAACGATCTGCTCACGCACACCACGTATGACGAATTTTGGAAGGAGCGCGATATTCTCCCGCATTTGCATGGGATCAAACCTGCAATTCTGGTTGTGGGCGGATGGTTCGACGCCGAAGATTTAGCGGGGACGCTCGGTACCTATCGAGCCATTCGCCTGGAATCTCCAGCGACGAAAATTACACTTGCCATGGGTCCTTGGTCGCACGGCGCTTGGGAAGAGGGCTCGGGCCGCAAGCTTGGAAACATCGATTTCGGCTCGAACACGTCTGAGTTTTTTCAGGACAACATCGCGCTTCCGTTTTTTCTTCACTACCTTAAGGGAAAGGATGAGCCGAGCCTTCCCAACGCTTACGTGTTCGCAACCGGAAAAGACGAATGGCGAAAAGAAGACAGCTGGCCGCCCGCCAATTCGAGGCCGCTGCGCTTGTACTTGGAACCGCGCAAACAATTGAGTGTTGCAGCGCCTTCCGACGCCGCTGGGTTCGATGAATACGTTAGCGATCCTGAGCGGCCCGTACCGTTTTTCGAAGGATCCGCGATGAACGTTCCTCCGCAATACATGGACGCCGACCAGAGTTTTGCCGAGCGCCGCCCCGATGTTTTGACGTACTCGACAGAGCCGCTGGCGGAAGATCTAACGGTTGCCGGGCCGATTACGCCGACACTCTACATCAGCACTACTGCTACCGATTCCGATTTCGTCGTGAAAGTTATCGATGCCTATCCGACTGAGTCCGGCGGCAGGCTTGGTGGCTATGAACAACTGGTGCGGGGTGAACCGTTTCGCGCTAAATTCCGCGAGAGCTTTGAAACTCCACGCCCGTTGCCTCCCAGGAAGGTTCAGAAAATTGAATACGCAATGCCCGACGTGTATCACTGCTTCCGAAAAGGGCACCGCCTGATGATACAGATTCAAAGCTCCTGGTTTCCGCTTGTCGATAGAAACCCACAGACCTTCACCAATATTCCGAAAGCAAAAAAAGAGGATTTCAAAAAGGCCACGGAGCGCATTTACCGCTCGGGCTCCTCCGCTTCTTATGTGGACTTCAGAGTAGAACATTAGCGCTCGCGCATTAAGCGCATGTTAAAGTCTACAGATTGTTGGGGAGAACATGTACTGACCGGCCGAGGTGCTGCGTCTTTCCTCACAGAGAGCGATGAGGATGAATAAAAATACCAATAGCGCGTTCCGAAGAGACTTTTTGCGCCGGTCGCTGGGCGCCGCAGCTCTGCTTGGACTTTCCGGTGTGTTGCAGCCGGCGAATGCACAAGGTTATCGCTACAATCCAGAGCACCGCCGTCCAGTTGAAGCTACGCTGAAAGATCTGGAATTGATTGGTAGTGCTAACGGCTACACAGACCAGATGCGTGACCGTTATGAGCACGCAATTCACCACCTGAGAGAGTTTGCAGACCGGCTGCACGAGGGGGGTGGGTTCGATAAAGACAAGCTGGATGAAGCTATTGGCGACGTTCAACATGTGATCGATCACAATCGAATGGATCCCCGTGCGCGGCACGCATTAGTACGCGACGTCAGAGAATTGCGCCGGCTGCGCCAGCATTACGACGACCGATACCGCTATCGCGGTTAACCGGCGCTATTTAGCCGTTCGCTGAAGAGCTTGCAGTTCAAAATCCGTCAAATCGCGCCAGGAGCCCGGCTGGAGAGTTCCCAGAGACACGGAGCCGATGCTGACCCGGACCAGCCGCAGGGTAGGGAAACCAACAGCGGCAGTCATGCGGCGCACTTGCCTGTTCCTGCCTTCGGCGATGGAAAGCTCCAGCCACGATGTGGGTATATTCATGCGGAAGCGAATGGGCGGTTCGCGTGGAGGAAGTTCGGGCTCGTCCATCCGCAGTGCCTTCACCGCTTTTGCGCGATAGCTCTGGACAGGCACTCCTTCGCGGAGGGCACGTACCGCCGCCTCCGTGACGATTCCTTCCACTTGCGCCCAATAAGTCCGGGGATGAGCGAAGCGTGGATCGGTCAGCCGGTGCTGAAACACTCCGTCGCTCGTCAACAACATCAACCCTTCGCTGTCGTAATCAAGGCGGCCCGCCGGATAGACATCCGGGACCGGTATGAAATCCGCCAACGTGCGGCGCGGTTCCGCGTCCCCGGCTTCGGTAGAGCCGGCCGTAAACTGACTTAGCACGTTGAATGGCTTATTGAATGCCAGATATCGAAACGGTGACGATTTTCGCGCTGTACTCGGAAGCCTCATAGTGTCGTTTTGCGTCTATGTGTAGATGCCGCTCACCGATGAACCGAACCTACCGCCTGCCGGAGGCGAATCACCGTTCCGAAAAATTTTTCCTTATACGACGGTGTTGATGGTTATTGTCGTACTCTGGGTTGCGTGGATCTTGTATTCCCGGCACGCGGAAAACGCCAGGGCAACGGCAGATTTGCAGGCGAAACAGGAGCAGGCCCAACGAGACAACGCTAACTTCGTACTTCAGCACGGAGAACTCACGTTTACCACATTCGAAGCCGCCGACGGCACGCTGAAGCCGGGACAAAGCACGGAACTTTGCTACGGCGTGGTCAACGCGAAAAACGTGAAAATAGATCCACCCGTCGAACAAATTAAGCCGTCAATCCGGCACTGTATGGATATCGCTCCGAAGAAAACCACCATTTATACGATCACGGCCGACGATGGCGCTGGACATACGAAATCGGTCTCTTTGACGGTGCATGTGAAATGAGAACGCCGCTGACCGGATGCCTTATTTTGGTAAGATTCTACTACGGAAAGGTGGCCGAGTGGTTTAAGGCAGCGGTCTTGAAAACCGCCGACGGTGAAAGCTGTCCGTGAGTTCGAATCTCACCCTTTCCGCCAGAAACGGATGAGCTTTAGCTCGGTGTGAAATCCCGAAGTTGTGGATAGTGTTCGATGAGTTGCGGTGGAACTGGGACCGGTTTGCCCTTCAGAACCGAAGTGATCTCTAATGCATTTACAACGGCCTTCCCTAAATTATGGTTATTCGCGATCACGTAGGTCTCACCCGCACTCTCCGCGATCTGTTTCGTTCTAGTTATCCATGGATTGAGTTCGTCGGCTGAATAAAGATGATCGTATCGTTCGCGCACATCGGCTTTCGCCGAAAACCAGTTTCTGTAATTGCGGCCGTGTAGCCGGACATACCCGACTGTGGAGGTCACATGCGCTCCGGGTTCAACAGATCGATGAAATAGCGGCTGATCGATATTGCAAATACCCGTACCACGCTCGCTGAGCAGATCCATCACGTCCTCTTCCATCCAGCTTGCGTGACGAACCTCGACGACAAGCGGGTATTCGCGAAAACGCTCCTGTAAACCCACCAGGTATTCCCGGTTTTCAGGCGAGGATTTGAAGGACCAGGGAAACTGAATCAGGAGCGCGCCCAGACGATCGGCTTCGACGATAGGCGCAATCCCGTCCTTGAACTCCTTTTCGTCGTTCGGCGCAGGCTGACGCTCGTGCGTGAAGGAATGGAAAAGCTTGGCGCAGAATTTGAAGTTATAATTGCCAGCAACGCTCTCCACCCATTTCTTCGCTGCGGACGCGCGTGGTGCGCCATAGTAGGACGTATTAATCTCGACGGTGTCGAAGTATCCGGAAATATAAGCCAGCTCATCGAATCCTCGGGCCTTTGCCTTGGGATAGACAATGCCCTCCCAGTCCTTATATTTCCAACCTGCGGTTCCGACGCGAATCACTCTTTAGTGTGACAGCATCCGGTCTGAAATTTAACGGCTCGACGTTACAATTCGCCTATAGAGAGACCTGCAGAACAAGACCCCCGGGTTTACTTTGCCGCCGAGAGAACGTTTCTTGCGTGGCTGCGTACGGGACTCGGCTTGATGGGAGTCGGGTTTGCGGTCAGCCGTTTCGGCTTGTTCCTCCGCCAGTTGAGCGCAAGCAGGAATCTTCCCGCCCATACAATGGGTCTTTCAATATGGTCGGGGGTGACGCTGGTGGGCTTGGGTGTCGTCGTCACCGTTAGCGCTGTTCTGCGCCACTTCCAATTGGTGCACGAATTGAGTTCCGGAACGTGGAAGGCAGGACGGGTTTCGGTAGAAGCCGTAGTTTTGGGACTGCTCCTTGCGGCTGTTGGCCTTGGCATGGCCATATACCTGATCCTGGTGCACTAGGATAAACATCTATCGGCAAAGAAAAAGAGCAGCCCACGTCAATCGAAGATGAGCTGCTCTGCCGCGTTAAGGTTTTAAGCAGACTAGGACCGGCGAAACTTGCGTCCGGCCAGAGCGAGCACCGCAAAGCCCGCCGCAAATAGGAATTCAGTGGATGGTTCGGGAGTCGCCGACGTTCCGCCGCTACCGCTGCCGCTGCGTTTCCGCCGCTACCGCTACCGCTGCCACTGCCGTTTCCGCCGCTACCGCTACCGCTACCGCTGCCACTGCCGTTTCCGCCGGGTGCTGTACCGAAGGCAGTCGCGCTAAAGGTCAGTGATCCGCCGTCAGTGGCGTTCGAAAAGTGCAGGATGCCACCGCTCGTTGAAGAGGTACTGTTCGATGAAAAATTTAGGAAATCGGTCGAATACTGGGTAAGGAACGATTCAAGAGCGGTTGAATCGCCATTCTGAAGCGCCGTAACAACGCTGGACTCCGGTGTATTCGTAAACACCTGAGCCCAGGTTTCAGCATTCAGCGCACTATTGTAAGTCGCTTGATTCACGGCGACGCTGACACCGGCGGGTGAATACAGTCCGACTGCCGTAGCCACGCCCGAAGTGATGTAGTCGGGAATGGTCTCGCTGACTGTGAATGTGCCGGCAGGTATGTAGTTTGTGCCAACGAATGGCAGCGTCACTCCAACACCTTTCGTGCCCTGGAGCGTTCCGCCGTTCGCGTCATAGACGAAGTAATCGTCAGTCTGCGAACTGGTGAGGGTTATAGACCCTGTAAAGGTTGTGCCTGTTGAAACCGATGCTCCGAAACCGCTGCTTGCGACGGATAGTAATCCTAACGTCGCCACACAAGCTGTCAAGTACGTTTTAGTTTTTGCAACATATATCTCCCCCGGATTTGAATATCCGAACGAAGCTGTGAGTGAAAGAAATGCTCTAGGCCAGTCCGGGTTAAGGTGAATGCGTTATCTGCAGACTTGTTCAAAATAGCCTAGTTTTCATAGTTATGGGAAAGCCAGTTCACGTTTCAGTCCCATGACGAGAGATAGTCGGTAATACACGTCCTGGTACCTTTGTGTGATCTTTCACGAGGCTATGAATTCACCCCCGGCCTCATTAACGGCCCCGCATGAACATTCTTGTACTGAACGCCGGCAGTTCCAGTCTGAAGTTTCAATTGGTTGCGACCGATCTCGATCGCATCAATCAGGACCGGGATGAACGCCTCTGTCGCGGGGCCGTCGATCACCTTGGCAATGAAGCTGAATTCGCCGTTCACATCGGCGGCGCCGAACACAAGAGCAAAGAAGACATCCCCGATATACATGCCGCGGTCGAGAGAGTTCTCCGCTGGCTTAGCTCGAAGGAATCGCCAGGTGAGGTGCACGCCGTAGGACATCGTGTCGTTCATGGCGGCGAGTTGTTTTCAGAATCGGTCCTGATCACCGACGACGTGTTGAAGGGAATCCGCGGGTGCGTCGAACTCGCGCCGCTGCACAATCCCAACAACATCGAAGGCATCCTGGCTACCGCCAAACTCTTTGGGCCGCAACTTCCACAGGTAGCGGTATTTGATACGGCTTTTCACCATACGCTTCCGCGGCACGCTTATCTTTATGCGATTCCTTACGGACTTTATGAGAAGCATCGGATCAGACGCTACGGTTTCCACGGGACCTCATACCGGTATGTGGCCCAGCGCTATCGCCAACTCTGCTCTCTAGCTCGCGAGGCTACCAACGTCATCACTCTTCACCTGGGAAACGGATGTTCCGCGGCGGCCATTAAAGGCGGGTATTCGATAGATACTTCCATGGGCATGACACCCTTGGAAGGTCTTGTTATGGGTACGCGATGCGGGGATATCGATGCGAGTCTGGTCACGATCATCGCCGACAAAGAGGGACTCGCGTGCAATCAGGTGGAAACGCTTTTGAATACCCAATCGGGCTTGCTTGGAATCTCCGGTATCGGTAGCGATATGCGGGAGCTTCAAAAAAAATCGTCCCGGGAAGAACGCGCGGCTTTGGCAATTGACATTTTCTGCTATAGGG
>JALYVD010000007.1 GCA_030853405.1 Acidobacteriota bacterium
GGCGCCGGAGCGGCTGTCGCAGAACCCGCCGCAACTCACGCGCCGAAAGCACCCTTTCACCGGCAGACCTTCGACGATCGTCAATGGAAGACCGTTCACGTCCTGAGCGACCTTATCATTCCCGCCGATGAACGTAGCGGAAGTGCCACGCAGGCCGGAGTTCCTGAATTTCTCGACGACTGGATCGTGTTCCGCACCGAGCAGGATGGCGACGACCGCTTGGAAGCGCAGATCTTCGGCGGTTTAATGTGGCTCGACCGTGAATCGAACGAGCTCTTTTCGAAAGAATTCGCGGATGCCTCGCCTGCCCAGCAAAAGCAACTGCTTGACCGCATCGCCTTCCCGGATCGGCACGCCCCGGAAGACGGGGCCGCAGTGATGTTTTTCTCCATTTTCCGTGATCTTACAGTGGCCGGATTCTTCTCCAGCAAGATAGGGGTCGCTGATCTTCCGTACTTGGGCAATACCGTTGTTGTTGAATGGAAAGGCTGTGACCCGAAGGTCTGGGCCGTCATCGAAGAACGAATGAAGAACGGCTATCGCGGTTTGTTGAATCCCGGCGATCTCAGTGCGACGGGTTCTGAGGCGCATCGGTCTCGAACTTAATCGACGATTCAGCTTCGAACTTCCGGTAATTCCGGAAGTAAAGCTCGTTGCGGATCAGTTCCGTTCGCGTATTCTCGACCACCGTGGCGTGGCTCGGAAGCACATAGTCGCCCGTGCCGATTTTGACCTCTTCGTAATCGACCGTTGTCCCGATAGATCTCATTCGGATCTCCGCCGGAATATCGTCCGCCTCATCGCTAATCTTAAGGATCGCCCCGCTGTCCGGGTCCGCAAAGATCGAGCCGTGATACGCGACAATCGCACTCGCGAGGTCGCTCTCACCCAACTTTAAAAGCGAGTGCTCCTTATCAATCGAGTAATCGAACACGGCTACTTTCTTATCCTGGATCGTGTCCCAGCGGTTCCAGCGGAACTCCGCGTTGCTGCTATCGGCTAGCGCATCGGCAAGAATCGCCCCGAACTCACCTTCGGTCGTGAGTGGACTTCTTAGCCTCACGAAAGGGGACTTCACTGGTTTGTCATTGACAGCCTCCAGCAACCGCTTTTCTTTTCCGTTGCTGAAGGTCAACTGCACCGTCACCGTGTCCCCACGCTTCCACCGCGGGTGCTTTGTGCCGGATTGATATTGCTCTGTTGTCAATTCGCACAGGAAATTCGGCAGACTGGAAACGTACTTCTCGGCGTAACCGGCCATAGCCGAACGTATCGCCCTCTGTTGCGCAACATCGGGCGCAGGGTCTTGCGCACGACACATCGAGCTAAGAAACAGAATTCCAACCCCGAAGCTCAGGCGGCCCATTCTACACATCACTTCAGAACTCAGTGTAGATGAACGATTTGCGCCTGTTTGCTTGTCTAACAGTCGGGAAGCTTCCATGGACAAAAAGTTGGATTTGCTAAAGACTCACCTCGAAGACGCCATTGCCGCGGAAACCGGTTTCGAGAACCGCCTGCGCGATTTTGCCGCCGATTGCGACGACGACGATGTCAAGGCCGCGTTCTTATCTCATGCCGGGCAGGCCGGGGAAAACTGTCAGCGGCTTACCGAAAAGGTTCGGGAACTGGGTGGCGGCATCTCCGAGGCCGAAACTGCCGCCGCAAGCTCTTTGGGCGATATGCCTACTGCCGCGCTATCGGGTCACATTCAGGAAGAACGCACAGTCCAAAACCTGATCATGGCTTACACGCTCGCCGCCGGAAGTTCTTCCATGTACGAGGGACTCCGGAACGTCGCAACAGCAGCCAGGCAAACTGAAACGGCCACTCTGTTACACGGCATGCAGGCGCGCAGTGCCTCTTTCGCCGGCAGAGTGTTCCACTTCATTCCTACCCGGTCGATTATCGCGTACAATATGCTAACCATCGCCGAAGTCGATCCCAGCGTCGAAACAAAAATCAACGAGGCGAGTTGGACGAGCTAAGCGTTAACCATGCGGAAGAAGCGAACACTACCGAGTAAGTCGAACCGCGTCAAGGCTATTGCCAGAGAACGCGTCGGCCCTGTTCCGCCTTCGCGCCCCCTCAAAGAGCGCCAACTCCGCGCCCAGCCCAAACACAAGAAGCCTATCCTTCCAGACGAAGCTTAGGTTAGGACCTTGCTGAAAACGGGATTGACACCTATTTCGCCGTCTTTAGAATGCTGAAAGGGCGCGATCCCTCGCGGCGAAATAGGCTGTCCGTCCCAGTTCTTCAGCATCCTGTTAGAGCCTGCTTGCTTTAGACATACATTCCGGATGTCCGCAGCTGCACTCGATATCCGGGGTATTCCCTGCTCCTTCGCATGACGTCCCGCAATAATCGCTCCCTTCCTTTGCTCTGCAGTTACACGACGGGTGTGCGCATTTCTTATTTTCAGCCATAAATCCTCCTGCCTCGTTGGACCCCTCTCAGCGCGAAATGATACGCCTGTTTATTCAGCGCATTGTAATGGAATATCTATATCTTTGCTCGCCCAGGCAGTGTTATCTTCGAGGATTGTTCCAGGGGAAGAAAATGTCTAAGCTACTAAGCTCGATTGCAGGACTGCTGCTGTTTTCCACATTTGCCTTTGGCCAGTTCGAGACATCGGAGGTTCTAGGCGCCGTGACAGATGCCTCCCATGCCGCTGTTCCAAACGTCACCGTGACGCTCACCAATGAAGCAACTGGCATTGAGAACAAGACGGTGTCCGACGCCAGCGGCAATTACGACTTTTTCAACGTGCAGATTGGCCGATATACGATCACGGCGGAGGGCCCGGGATTTTCCAAATTCGTCACCAATCATGTGGCCGTTGAAGTCAACGCCCGTCAACGCGTTGACATCACGATGCAGGTCGGCACGGTAACGGAGTCGGTCAATGTAGAAGGCGCTGCGGAGGCGCTTCAAACCGACACCAGCGAGCACAGCCAAACGATCCACACGCAGCAGGTTGTCGAACTGCCCTTGAACGGCCGCGACTATGCCGATCTTGCTTTGCTCTCTACAAACGTGCACAAATCGCCAATTGGTGTCTCTTTCTCGCCCAGCGGCACGCCCCGGGAAGCGGCGTTCAACGTGAATGGAATGCGCAGCACCTATAACAACTTCCTCCTGGATGGCCTGGATAACAACGCTTATTCGCCTAGCAACCAGGGATATTCGAGCCAAGTCGTGCAGCCGTCGCCCGATGCTATTGCGGAGTTCAAAGTGATCACCAGCAACTTCAGCGCCGAGTACGGCCGTGTTGGCGGCGGCGTCATCAACACCGCACTGCGCTCGGGAACGAACCAGTTTCACGGCACTGCGTATGAGTTCCTGCGCAATACGGATTTGAACGCTGTCGGGTTCACCTTCAGCCCGGCCCTGTTTCAAAAGCCAACTCTGCAACGCAATCAGTTCGGCTTCACCGTGGGCGGCCCGCTGATTAAAAACAAGCTGTTTTTCTTCGCCGACTACGAAGGCTACCGCCAGTTGCAGAAGTATCTAAACACCGACACGATACCCACGGCTACCGACCGGATTGGAGTTCTACCGTCAACCGTAGTTGATCCTTTGACTCAGATCGTCTATAAGGCCGGATCGCAGATCCCGATTTCGAGCTTAAACCCGTTTGCCGCCACTGTCCTGAACCAGCTTCCGGCAGCCCAGAGCGCCGGGCGTGGTAACGACTATGTCGCGCTGCTATTGATCCGCGATTACAGCGATAAATACGATGCAAAGATCGACTACCACATCAACGACAAGATGACTTCTTTCCTGCGCTT
Organism: Acidobacteriota bacterium; assembly: GCA_030853405.1. Lineage (GTDB taxonomy): Bacteria > Acidobacteriota > Terriglobia > Bryobacterales > Bryobacteraceae > Bog-105. The sequence goes on from JALYVD010000007.1 coordinate 3,792, forward strand.
CAGCCAGCGCAAGGATTTGCAGTACTATCAGCCGGATATTCCAGGACCTTCGGGCGGAGGCGGCAATGGTTATATCCACTCTGTCCAACAGCAGGCGGCTGCCGGTTACACCTGGACACTGACCGCGTCGTCATTATTGGAAGCGCGCTTCGGCTTCGACCACATTCTCGCTGGAAAAGTGCCTCCCTACCTTGGCGGTCCCAGCATGCAGGATCTCTACGGTATTCCCGGCCTGCCGACATCCGGCCTGACCGGCGGTCTCAACTCTCAATCTGTCAGCGGACTTTCCGCTTTCGGCCGCCAGACGAGTAATCCACAATTCCAAAACCCGACATCCTTCGATCCGAAGCTAAACTACTCCTGGATTGTGGGCCGTCACTCCTTCAAAGTTGGTTACGAATTCCAGGCGATTCGCACTGAGGTATTGGACGTCAATCCGCTCTATGGCGCCGACACGTACGGCGGACAGTTCAGCAAACCTACTTGCGCCCAATTGGGTCAAGCGGCCGGTTGCGCGGTGAAGAGCGATGCAACCACTTACGATCTGGCCGACTTCATCTTTGGACTTCCAAGCACGATCCAACTCGGCAATAACTTCGTGACAAATCTTCGCCAGCACATAAACTCCCTCTACGTTCAGGACGACTATCGGGTCTCATCGAAACTGACTTTAAACCTGGGTCTGCGCTGGGAATTTGCCACTCCTATCTGGGAGCGTGATAATAACTGGACCAACTTCCATCCAGACACCAGCAGCTTGATCAAGGCGAAGGACGGCAGCCTTTACGACCGCTCGCTGGTTCACCCCGACTACAAGGACTTTGGCCCGCGTTTGGGCCTGGCTTACAGCTTCAGCCCGAAAACCGTTATGCGCGGTGGTTACGGCATTAGCTACTCGTTTTTCAATCGTGTAGGGAGCGCCCAAGAAGGGATCAACGCGCCGCAAGCGCTCTTCGGCATTGTTACACAATCCATTCCCGCCGGAGGCCGCGTTCCGTCCACATTTCTCACCACGCAGAACAGCTTTACAACGGGAATCGATAATCCCGCCAACTTCAACCCGCTCGTTTCGAACATCGATTACATTTCCGCCGATACACGGTGGCCGTATATTCAGTCCTGGTTCTTCTCGATCCAGCAGCAACTAAGTAGAGATACAGTTTTCGAACTCGGTTACAACGGGAACCATAGCTTGCGTCTGCCCATCATCGCCGATTACAACCAAGCCTATCCGAATGTGCCCGGTCAGACTCCGTTATTGGGAGTGCAGGCGCGCCGTCCCGATCCAGGTTTCGGGCCGATCACGTGGCTAGATCCGGCGGGGGACAACGATTACAACGGTCTCTCGGCCCGCGTCGAACATCGCTTCAGCGGCGGACTGTATTTCTTAAATTCGTTCACTTGGTCCAAAGCGCTCGGCAATTCCGAACAAGCTCTTGAGTATTACGCCGGATCCTACGAAGCAAATCCTCAGAACATCCGAAATCTTGCCGCGGAGCGCGGCCCATCCAGCTTTGACGTCACGCTGATGAACGTTGCCAGTCTGGTCTACGAACTTCCGTTCGGAAGAGGGGGCCGCTTCGGTTCAAGCATGAATCCGATATTCGATGGCGTGCTGGGCGGTTGGGAACTGAACACCATAGTTACTGCGCAAAGCGGAACGCCACTTGATGTCTCATACTCACCTTCCGCGACGAACGATGTCACGGGTTTGACCAACGATTATCGTGGCGAGGCGATTCTCCGGCCCAATGTTTCAGGTTCTGCGGCGAGTCAAAGTAAGTCGGCGACGATCAACAACTACTTCGCCGGGTATACATTCACGACGCCCTCCGCCTACGCCCCTTTCGGCAACCTGGGCCGCGACGCCTTCCGCGCGCCGGGGCAGGAACAATGGGATCTCTCCGCGAACAAGACGTTCCGCATTCACGAGAGCATCGCTCTGCAGTTCAGGTCGGAGTTCTTCAACGTGACCAACCACACGAATCTTGGTATCCCGAACACGATCTCAACAAGTTCGGCCTTCGGAACGATTCGCTCCACTTACCCGGCCAGGCAAATCCAGTTCGCGCTCAAACTGCTGTTCTGAGGCTTGTTGACCCTAGGTGGGCGGATCCCATGATCCGCGCCGGACGCCCACGTCCGGTCTCTTGTCAGTCCGAATTCAATCTCAATTGTGGATCAGTTTTGGCGTCGGCTATGCTCACCACCGTAATCGGCGAATGAGATTTCGCGGCATCGCGCTTTGCTAATCCACGCGCAAAGCATCGGTCGGGTTCACCATCGAGGCGCGCTGTGCGGGAATAAAGGCGGCACTCAATGCTGCCAAGCCGAGGACAAGAATGGCCCCGGCGACCGCCGTTGGATCAAACGGGCTCACATCGTAGAGCTGCGATTGCACAAGCCGCCCCAAAGCCTAGACAATGGGCAGACCAATGCCTATCCCCAAAACGATCATCGCCAGGGCATCTCGCAGCACCAGCCAAATAGTGGAAGACCGCTTGGCGCCCAGCGCCAACCGGATACCAATCTCCCGCGTCCGTTGCGTTACCACAAAAGACATCACTCCGTAAAGGCCAACCAGCGAAAGTAACAGTGCAAGCGGCCCGAAACCGCTGGAGAGCGTGGCCAGCATGCGTTCGGCCGTCAATGACCCGTCCACTTGTTCATTCACCGTTCGGAGGTCGGTCAGCGGCAATGTTGGATTCGCCCTACGCACAATTAAACGAAGCTGTTGGAACGCCACCGCCGGTGTGCCGCGAACCCGTACATAAAAGCTGCCGCTCGGGCCATCACCATCGAAAAAGGGGAAATACGCTTGCTCTGATTCCTCGCGAAGACCACGATAACTGAAGTCCGACACCACGCCGACGATTTCCGTGTCGGGCTTTGCGTCCGGTCCCGCACCCTGACAAATCAGCACTCCAACCGGATTCTGCCCAGCCAATTAGCGTTTCACGAAAGCCTCGTTCACAATCGCCTTGCTTACTCGTTTCTCACCCGGCAATCGGTTATCGTGTTCGTCGAAGTTCCGGCCCTCAAGAATCTTGATACCCAGAGTCTGGAAGAATTGAGGCGTAATTGCATTCAGATTGATGTCGTGATCGGTCCCGATTCGCTCGCGTGCCTGAATCGTCATGGGATTGTTCCAGCTTCCGCCCGTTAACGAAGCAAACCGCGCTATCGCCGCTGACTGGGTAATCGGCGCTTGCCCGACTGCTTCATCGATGCGGCGCATCAGCTGGCCTGCCTGGGCCGGCGAATAACCATCGCGCAGAGGGTCCACTCCGAAGGACACAAGGCTCGAGGTCACAAAGCCCGGTCCTTTTGTCGTCAGCGCATCCAGAGTCCGCACAAACAAGGCCGCTCCCACCACCAGGATCAGAGTCAAGGCAATCTGCGCCGTGACAATCAGCTTCCGAAGCCGGATACCACCCAACGAACTGCCGCCGCGCTCACGAAGCGACGACATCAGCGGCCGGTGTCCCGTCTGCCACGCAGGCGCAAAGCCGCTCAACACACCCGCCGCCACACTCACCACAAGCGCGAAAAGCAAAAGACGTGAATCAATTGACGCGTGCAAAGCGGTAGCGGCATTACTTTGCGGAACGGAAGCAATTAGAGCTCGTACCACCAGTGGCGCCAGCGCAGTCCCCGGCAAGCCGCCAGTCAACGCAATCAGCAGGCTGTCCGCAAGAAGCTGCCGCCTCAGCCGCCCTCCTGACGCCCCTAGCGCCAGCCGCGTGCTGATCTCTCGTTCACGCGCAGAGCCGCGCGCCAGAAACAACCCAGCCACATTCAGACACGCGAGCCCCAGCAACACGCCGGTTACTGAGAACAATACCCACAACGGCTCCAGCAGCCGCCGCCGCAGTCCCGAATGGCCCTGTGGAGCAGCGCTCAGCACCAGCGATGAATTCAGAAAATTACGCCGCCGCTCCACGGTGATGACTGGAAAACCCGCCCGCGACATATCCTCGTGGAGCATCGCTTTGAACCACGGTTGCGGCCCCGCTTGCGCCCGGCGCGGAGTCATGCCTTCTTTCAGGCGTCCCAGCACGTGCAACCAGCGCGTACGCCGGTCCAGCAGCTCATTGAACCGGGGAATGGCTGCCCCGACATCGATGCCGGAATCCAAAGCGCGGGAACTTGGCCCACGTCGATGCCACGGAACGTCGCGGCGGCAACGCCAATCACCGTCAGCGGATGTCCGTTCACCAGTACCTTGCGTCCCACCACGTGCGGAGACCCGCCGAATTCCCTCTGCCAGAAGTCGTACGCCAACACCACCACCGGATTGGAATTCGGACGCGCGTCGTCATCGCTCTCCAGAACCCGTCCCAACGCCGGCCTTACGCCCAGCACGCGAAAGTAGTTGCCGGAAATCACTTCCACTTCCGCTGCTTGATAGTCGCCGCCCGTCGATAGATTCACCGGAATCTGGGCACGGCAAAAGACTCCATCGAAAAACTCCGTCTTCCCGTCCAGATCGCGGCAGATCGGATACGACATCAGATTCCAGCTTCCGAACCCGTTCGCAACCTGATCGCCCTTCCAGTCAATCAGCACGAGGCGCTCGGGCTGGTAGACCGGCAGCGCGTGCAACAGCACCTGATCCACCAGTGAATAGATGGCCGCCGTCGCCCCGATGCCGAGCATAAGCGAAAGCACCGCCGTGATCGTAAAGGAAGGCGCCCGCCGGAAAGACCGCGCCGAGAACCGCAGATCATACGCGAAGTCCCGCAACCACCGCGTCAGCCACACGTCCCGCACTTGTTCTTGAACCTGCGTGATCCCGCCAAGCTCCAGCGTTGCCTGCCGCCGCGCTTCCCATTCCGAAAAACCCGAACGCTCCAAATCGCCAATCCGGCGCTCCAGGTGATAGCTCAACTCCCGGGCCAGTCCGCTCTCCAGCTTTCTGCGCCGAAACCAGTTCACCAACTGCCTCGTCATCGGTTGCCCTCATCGAAAATCAATTGAACCGCTCTGGTCAGGCGCGCCCAGCTATGTTTTTCAACCGCCAGCTGCTTTCGGCCGGCAGCCGTCAACGAATAAAACTTCGCTTCGCGCCCCGTTTCCGATTGCTTCCATTCCGCCTTCAGCCAGGCTTTCATTTCCAGCCTGTGGAGCGCCGGATACAGCGAGCCCTGATTGACCTGAACTACTGATTGCGAGATCTGCTCCAGCCTCTGGGCGACGCCATAACCATGCGCCGGCTCAAGCGACAGGATCTGAAGAATCAGCATGTCGAGCGTGCCTTGCGGGATCGGAAAACGGGATGACGGCAATATCTCAACCTTCTACTCATCAGCGTAAACCACCAATAGGTCGAAGGTCAAGGGGTTAGTTCAAGATCCTGATCTACTTCCGCATAACGCGACGCCGAACGGTGAGTCCCACGGCCAAAGCACGCCGGATAGTTGATTCCCAAAATCATCCGGTGGAGACATCAGGATAGATCCGCCCTAACGTTAGGACTCTATCTGGAGTGATCCGGCGTGCAATCATCCAGGAGCGAAGCGTTATTCCACGCGGGATCGCTTCGGATAGAGCCGTTTGAAGGAAGGTGCCCGCGTTTGCGGCGGACGCGGCCGGAGTTTGGCAATGTACCGCTATGGGATTTGAATCAAAGTTTCGGATTTCCGGATACCGCGCGAAAGGTTGAGGAGTGCAAATTCGATCAGACTGGGAAAGGTCTGAAGAGCCGGGAACAGGCGAAAGGCGTGAGTTCGGTGACCTGAAATAGCGGGACCGGATCAGGGCAGCCGGGATGCGTTCCCATTCTGAGAAGCTGCTGAAATAACGGCAACAAGGATCGACAGCGGCGATTTGCCAGAAAGCCGAAGAAACGAATGCGTACAAAGCCGTGCGGGAGCACATGGAGAAGAAAGCGGCGGAGAAACTCCTCCGCCGTGACCGTCATCAGCTTCTGCTTGCTGCCATGCGCATAATCCTTCCAGCGGAAGGTGACCTGACCATCGGCGAAGGCAACAAGCCGATGGTTGGAGATGGCAACACGATGTGTGTAACGAGCCAAGTAGTGTAGAACGTGCGGCGGACCACCAAAGGGCGGTTTGGCGTACACCACCCAGTCCTGGCGAAAGAGCGGATGCAGAAAAGAACAAACGCGCGCTCTTGCAAGCGGCTGGAGAGCGCGAGGGAAAACAAGCTCACCCTTTTGGAAAGCTCGCTTCAAACCGGCCACGAACTTTCCCCGGAAGACGCGAGCGAGCACCTTCACGGGCAGAAAGGACGCATAGCGTGGGTGAATCCAGCGTTGGTGATCGGGGAAAAGACCGGCCGCTGGCGCATTGTTTCCACGCAGTCAGAAGCATGAATGTGCTCACAACAAAAATAGGGCCCTGGAAGGAGTGCAACGTAGCGTTTTTCCTTGGATCATTTATTTGAAATACCTCTGTCACCACGGAGAGTGGCCTTGCTATGCTTCCTATCCAGATGCTCGCCAAGCGCGTCTAGCCTTTGCTCAAAGAACGCTGCGAATTCACTACTCCACCGCAATACATCCAGCAACGGCTCTGGCTTGAGACGGTAGAGCCGATACCTGCCCTCCCGGCGAGCGGCCACCAACTCGGCATTCTCCAAGATGCGAAGATGCTGGGAGATGGCGGCGAATGTCATCTCAAATGGCTCTACCAATTCGTTCGCCGCGCATTCGCTTGCCCTAAGCTTGATGAGAATGGCGCGGCGGGCGGGATGCGCGATCGCATGAAATACGTCATTTTGCTGTGTGGGGCGCATGTCCGGTCCATTCTGGGTAGTGTTCAGCAACACTGTTGAAGCGTGATGCCCAGTCAGGCAAGCTTCGCTTATCAAGCTGAGCTTCCAGTCGATCAAGAAACGCATGCAATCCTGGGAGAAACCCGCGTGCCGTCTCCTTCGTTATTCGACTGTAAGTGACCAACACATGTGTCGAATGTCCATCCGGAGTCAGTTCATATCGGAAAACCGCTCGTTCGCCGCGGGGCATTTCTGGACATGCCGCAACATTCCATTCGTATTCAAGAATGCGCGGCGGCTCCCACGCAAGAATCTTCCCTTTGGAGTGATATGCCGCTGGACCAGAGACCAACTCCATCCGTCCGCCTACGCGGCCTTCGATGTGAGCAAAGGAACACATTAGCCAGCTCTCCAAACCCTCGGGTGTGGAGATCGCTTCCCATACGTGCTCCGTCGTGTGTGGATACGTTCGGCGAAACGTCAGGGTGGCAAAGTTCCCATTGTCGTGGAGTTGCCCTTTAGGCTGCATAGGTCACCACGACATTGCCACAACGAAAGGTACGTTGATCCACCAGACGCAGTTCGCATCTCCTGGTAAACACCGTCCGTCCCGCGCCCATTGCAACGGGAACGATCACAAATTGATATTCATCCACTAATCCTGCCTCCCCGAGTTGCGCGGCTACGTCTCCGCTACCAAGCACGGCGATGTTCGGCCCCATAGACTGCTTCAGAGCGCGCACGGCAGCTACAAGATCACCCCGCAATAATGAGGTATTGTTCCATCCTGGTTGAATGGTTTTCGAGGCAACGTATTTTCTGGCCTCATTCATACCCTTCGCAACTTCAGGCATCTGTTCTGCGGCCAGTGGTGTAGGCCAGTAGGCCTCCATCATTTCGTAAGTTTTTCTCCCGAATAACAGTTCGCCGCCGGAACTCGCATTCTCTCCGATCCACCTCCCAAATTCGGGGTCTTGTTCTCCTGTGTGTGCCCAGCTCATATCCCTGCTCTTATCGGTGAAATATCCGTCAATCGAAATTGACTCAAATACGCGCAAAGCTCTCATGAATCCTCCTCTTCATTGTTTATTTAGTTTTTACTTAAATGTCAAGGGAGATCTCATTCTTGGGGATGGCGGCGTTCAGCAGTCGGACTGAAGCTCACCGTGTAGCGGGTGGCTCGAACTCTTGACTGGTTTCGTCGTGGCGACCTTTTCAAAGGCAGTGATTAGCATGTCTGCTTTAGTTAGGCTCTGGTT
>JALYVD010000009.1 GCA_030853405.1 Acidobacteriota bacterium
GCGGAGTCGGGCGCATTCCTAGCCAGGCTGCAGCAGCTTTTGCAAGGCGAAGACGGCTTCTACGATGAGATATTCCGCGATCTCAAAATCCCCTTCATGCCGGTACGCTGGCAGACCGATCAGGAGATCGCGCCCAACCGCTACGCCTCCGTGAACACGGATGTCGCCAAAGAAGCGGCTGTCGTTCAGTTAATCAACGCCTATCGAATTCGCGGCCATCTGCTTGCCAACACCAACCCGCTCGGCAGCGAACCCGCCTATCATCCCGACCTCGATCCCGCTTCTTACGGCCTTTCGATGTGGGATCTGGACCGGCCCTTTCTCGCGGGCGCGGTGAAAGCTCCGAGTGGCGCCATCGCTTCCTACATGCAGCCCTACGAAACGCTGCGTGAAATTCTCGACCGTCTGCGCGGCACTTACTGCGGCTCCATTGGCGTCGAGTACATGCACATCCAGGACCCCATCCAAAAGCAATGGCTGCAGGATCGGATGGAAGGGACGATGAACGCCTGGAAGCTCGATGACGGGCTTCGCCACCGCATTCTAAACCGTCTCATCCAGGCCGAAGAGTTTGAGCAGTTTCTGCAAACCCGCTTCGTCGGCCAGAAGCGTTTTGGACTGGAAGGTCTGGAGAGCGTGATGGTAGCGCTCGATGAAATCCTGGAGCGCGCCGCCAATCAAAGCGTCCACGAAGTCGTCATCGGCATGGCCCATCGCGGACGGCTCAACGTGCTGGCCACGCTGGTTGGCAAATCCATGTCCCAGGTGTTCTCGGAGTTCGAAGGTGAACCCGATCCCGAAAGCGTGCAAGGCTCCGGTGACGTCAAGTACCATCTGGGCGCCAGCGGCGTCCACCGCTCTTCACAAGGTAAAGAGGTCCTGGTTTCCGTAGCCTTCAATCCAAGCCATCTCGAAGCGGTTGACCCCGTTGTCGAAGGGCTCGTCCGTCCCAAGCAGGATCGCGTGGGCGACAAAGAGCGTGAGCGCGTAATCCCTCTGCTCATCCACGGCGACGCCGCCTTTATTGGACAAGGCATCGTAGCGGAAGTTCTGCAGATGTCGCAGCTCGACGGTTACAAGACGGGCGGCACGCTTCACGTCGTTACCAATAACCAGATCGGCTTCACCACCAACCCGCTCGATGGGCGCAGCAGTCAGTACTGCACCGACGTGGCGCTCACCGTGCAAGCGCCTATTCTGCACGTCAATGCGGACGATGTTGAGGCGTGTTTCCGCGCCGCGCAACTGGCCTACGACTATCGCCAGCAGTTCAAGCGCGACGTCGTGCTCGACATCATCGGATACCGCCGTCAGGGCCATAACGAAGCCGACGATCCCAGCTACACACAGCCGGTGATGTACCGGAAAATCAAGGCTCTTCCCAGCGTTGCCACTCAATACAGCGAGCAACTGGTACGTGAAAAGTTCGTTCCCAAAGATCACATCGACGGTCTCCGCGCCCAGCTCCGCACTCGCCTTAACGAGACCTACGATCAGGCCAAGCGCCATCGCGAGGAATTCGTCATAGAACAGTTCGCGCAAGCTCCCGCCGAGCAGGTCTACCAGCCGATTCCCTCGACCGCCGCCGACTACAACACGCTTGCAACAGTCATTCAAAAATGTACGGCCTTGCCTGAAGACTTCAACCTCCATCCCAAGCTGAAAGGCTTGTTGGGCAAGCGGGCTGAAGTACTGCGCGGAGCGCCCATCGACTGGGGCTTTGCTGAAACTTTGGCCTTCGGCAGTCTGGTTCTTGAGGGCACGCCCGTCCGCTTAAGCGGCGAAGACGTATCCCGTGGAACCTTTACCCAGCGTCATGCACAGTTCAGCGATTACGAAACCGGCGAACCGTACGTACCGCTGAAGAATCTGGACCCGAAGCAGGCCAGATTCGAACTGATCGACAGTCTTCTCAGCGAATACGCGGTCATGGGTTTTGAGTTCGGTTACAGCGTAGCCGACCCGCTCACGCTCGTCTTGTGGGAAGCGCAATTCGGCGACTTCGCCAACGGCGCGCAGATCATCATCGATCAATTCATCGTCTCGGCTGAGGTGAAATGGAATCAGCCAAGCGGCCTGGTTCTGCTCTTGCCGCACGGGCTCGAAGGACAGGGTCCGGAGCATTCGAGCGGACGCATTGAACGCTTCCTGCAACTCTGCGCCGAAGACAACATCCAGGTCTGCAACTGCACAACCCCGGCTCAGTACTTTCATCTGTTACGGCGTCAGATGTACGGCGGTAACGACCGTCGAGGTATCCGCAAACCGCTTGTCGTTTTCACGCCGAAGGCCTTGCTTCGCTATTCGAAGGCCGCATCCCGGCTCGATGAACTAACCACGGGAGCCTTTCAGCAGATCATCGGCGATTCGCACTTCCTTGGTAACCAGATCAGCCGCATCCTGTTGTGCTCCGGGAAGGTCTACTACGATTTGGTCAACAAGCGCGAGGAACTGGGGCGCAACGATGTCGCCATCATCCGCATCGAGCAACTCTATCCTTTCCCGCTCCAGCAACTGACCGACATCCTGCACCGCTACGCCGACACCGCCGAACTCTTCTGGGTACAGGAAGAGCCGGAAAACATGGCCGCCTGGTACTTCGTCGAAGAACAAATGCAGCCGATCGTCAACCCCGGCGACAACGGCGGCTCCTATCGCCGTCAACTGCGCTATGTAGGACGCGCCTCCGCCGCCAGTCCGGCCACTGGCGCCCACAAAGTACACAACGACCAGCAGGAAGCGCTAGTAAACGAAGCCTTCGCCGCCGCCCCAGGCGTCGTCCGGAAAGCACGGCGTCTCGTTCGCAAGAAGCGCTAAGGCTTTATAGCGCATAATGGCCAAAACCTCTTCGGTCGTATTCCTACTGCACGGTATAAGGACCCGAGGTGAATGGCAGCGAGACTTAGCGCCTCTGCTCAGTCAGAAGGGTTTTACTCCCGTCGCCCTGGACTATGGAGATTTTGGCCTTCTTGGGCTGTTACGAAGGAGATCACGGGAAAAGAAAGTAGATTGGTTTAGTGGCGAGCTAACTCGTCAATGTGAACGGTGGCATTGTGAGCGTCCTTCGATCATCGCGCATAGCTTTGGTTCGTATCTAGTCGCGAGAGCGCTCACGAAATATCAAGAGATCAGGCTTGATCGAGTTATCTTGTGTGGTGCGATCGTGAACCGGGAATTCTCTTGGAACGGGCTTGCCGCTGCTGGTCAGATCCGTGCTGTCCTCAATCAGTTCGGTGGAAACGATTTGTGGGCCAGAGCCGGTCAATGGGTTGTCCCCGACGCGGGCCAGTCGGGTCTTCACGGCTTCACTGAAACCAGCAGTTGTCTTCGTCAACAAGAACGCGTGGAGTTTCGCCACTCAGATTACTTCTACGATTCGAACTATGACGAGAATTGGATTCCTTTTCTTCAAGGGCTTCCGCTCCCCCCGGTTTCTCTTCCACAAGCTAAGTCTCGCAACTGGCGCTTTTCCGTTGTACGTGTTGGCTTAGTATTTGGGTTAGTAATACTTGCGTTTTTGGGTTACCGGACATGGAAGACGCACTATCAATTAAAACCTTCGGGGCAGAGGGCACAAGGAAGCCCAAACTCCAATCCGTTGGTGAAGTCGCGCCATCACCCGCGAGTGATCCTCGTTCGTCGCAAGCTTCATACGGACCACAAAGCCCAAATTTCAACGAAATCCGTGGCAATGTCAGCGTCCAATACGGAAAATCATCGACAGAAGGTTCGATCAAACGAGGGCCGCGCCGTTGATGAAGACTTCAGTCATTGGACTAATCCTAGCGGTATCCTGTCTCTCCCAGCCGCCGGAGGCGCCCAAGTCAGCGAGCCAAGTCTCCCACGGCGCATGCAGTCCCAACATCTCTAATATCAGCGGCAAGATTTCCGTTCAGTGCAGCGGAATTGACCCAAGCGTAATTAACAAACTGAACAAGATTTTGGCTGAGTCTCCGAATACGGTTCGGAGACTGCAGGAACTCCTCGACAAAAAAGACGTCGAGCTCTCAGGTTGGATCACGAACTACGAGACCCTGCGTAAGCAGTTGGCAGAGCGATCAGCCGATGACCAGATGAGCCAGCGCGCAGCCTCGCTGTTGAGAGATGGGGATCTTGACGGCGCATCCAAGCTGCTCGACGAGATTATAGGTCGCGACGAACTGCGGATAGATCAGGCGGCGCGCGATTACTTCAATCGTGGATTGGCTTACGAGCTACAGTTTCGGCCTGTTGACGCGTTAATTAATTACAAGCTGGCTTATCGGTATCGCCCGGAGGAATTCACGTATGCGCTTGCTGAAGCTGAACTCGCGCTAGGCGAAAACCTGTATGCAGAAGCTGAACCCGTGTTCCTGAGAGCACTCAGTGATGCTCGAGAACTCGCCAAGAACAACTCCCAAAGCCATCTCTCGAATATCGCAAGACGTTACTCGATCTGGGTGTCCTCTACGCTCGTACCGATCGGACCAAAGAGGCAGAGGCGATGTATCTGGCTGCTTCATTAGCCTATCGCCATCTCTCAAAGGACCGCCCGGAGATTTACCTTTCCTACCTTGCCGTAACCCTTGGCAATCTTGGCGCCCTCTACGAAAATACCCAGCGGATGAAACAGGCAGAGATCGTGCTCATCAGAGTCGTGGGCACTTACCGCGAGTTCGGCATAAAGAACAACTCCGTTTCCTACTTATCTTGTATAGTCACAGCACTGGACAACCTCGGGGTTGTTTATCAGAACACTCAGCGTATGGAGAAGGCGGAGTCTTCCTTGACTCAAGCTCTCGATATCCAACGTAAACTTGCCCAAATACAGCCCGCTTCTTACCGGCCCCAGTTAGTTGTCAGGTTGGATGATTTAGGTAAATTCTATCGCAAGACCAATCGATTGGAACAGGCCGAGAAGGCGTTCCGTGAAGCGGTTGCAATCAGTCGCGAACTCGTCAGGGAGGATCGCTCGCGTTATCTCCCGGATCTCGCTATGACATTGAACAATACTGGCAATCTCTACTACGATACTGGGCGGGAGAAAGAAGCGGAGGAGACCTACGGCGAAGCCCTGACGTATTATCGCGAACTTATGAAGCTCAGCACTGCGCACTATATTTCTGATATGGCCCTCACGCTGAACAACTTGGGCAGTATTTACATGAAAACCGAGCGCTATGTCGATGCCGAGGCGGCATACACGGCGGCACTCGCCAATTGTCGCGAACTCTCGAATAGCAACCCCGTACTCTATTCTCCTTCTGTACCCCTGATATTGAATAATCTTGGTAAGCTCTATAGTCAAACCGAACGGACCGAAGACGCAGAGAAGGCATACGCTGAATCTGTTGAAGGCTATCGCAAGCTCGTTATAAATAATCCCGCCACATATAGCCCTTATCTTGCCCAGACACTTTGCAACCTTGGAGGTCTCTATCTTCAATCTGGCCATATTGAGGCAGGCGCGAGGACATGCACCGAATCTCTAGCCATCTACCGTCAGCTAGTGAAAGCGAATCCAGCGGCTTACGGAAACGGCCTTAGTATGGTGCTGCTTGAAATGTCTGTGATTGTTTCTGCACCCGGACCTTCGGAGCCTTCCCGCTGCAGCTTTGCGACGGAGGCTAGCCAAGTTGCCGTATCAGTTTCCATGAGGCAAACAGCAATCTCGGCTCTGAAACAGCTGTGCGGAAATTGAATCTTGAAACGTTATTCAGCGCCTCGCATGAGCAAGCCGAGAACGCATAGAGTATGGCGAACTATTTCGACCTCACCGGGCGCGTCGCGGTCGTCATCGGCGGAACCTCCGGTATTGGCCGCGTCCTGGCGCTCGGCCTCGCTCGCTACGGGGCTGACATCGTGCCCACCGGTCGCAGGCCGGACAGTATCGAACGGGTTTGTGCTGAAGCACGCGAATTAGGCCGGGAGGCCCTCGCCATCCCCGTTGACGTGAAGGACCGTAGCTCAATCGAGCGCCTCTGCTCGGGCGTACTCGAGACGATGGGGCGCGTGGACATTCTGGTTAATGCCGCTGGCTTCACCAAGCGTACTCCCACACTCTCTGTAACGGACGAGGAATGGTCTGCTTTATTCGAGACCAATCTGCAAGGCACGTTGCGTGCCTGCCAGTCTTTCTATCCGGCTCTGAAGGCCGGCGGGCGAGGCCGGATTATCAACATAGGCTCGCTAGGCGGTTACGTCGCATTTCATGAGGTGGCTGCTTACTGTGCGTCGAAGGCCGCTGTCCATTCGCTCACCCGCAGCTTGGCCTGCGAATGGGCCGCAGATGGAATCTCGGTAAACACCATCGCGCCGGGCGTCTTTCCCACCGAGTTGAATCGTGCCTTGCTCGACGGAACAGCGCGCGGGCGCGAGATTCTGCTGCGCACGCCGATGCGGCGCTTCGGCGACCCGGAGGAACTCGTAGCCACGGCTGTGCTGCTTGCCTCCGATGGCGCGAGCTTTCTTACCGGTCAGTGTATCGCCGTCGATGGAGGCTTCCTCGCTTCCGGAGTGAACTCGTGACGCGGCGTTCTCTTACCGTCGCTCTGCTGCTGACTTCGGCGATGGCTTTTGGCGAGACGGGCAGGGATGGCTGGCTCCGTTACGCGCAAATTGACGACCCCTCGGTACTCGCGGGTTACGATTCCTTGCCCGCCGTCGTTACCGTGCTCCATCCATCTCCCGTCTTGTTGACGGCCCAGCATGAGCTTGTGCGCGGCGTGCGTGGCATGTTGAATCGCACCCTCCGCGAAGCGAACTCTCTCCCGGACGAAGACGCCTTCGTACTGGAGGCCTCCGGTGCTCTGAGATCCGCATTCCGGCTTAGTCGCGCTTCCAAGAACGGCCACACCTACTGGCTGATTCAAGGGAACGGGGAACGCGGCGTTCTCTACGGAGTCTTTCGCGTACTCGACAAGATCGCCCAGTTCCAAAGCCTTTCTGACTGGAACGAAACCCAGACGCCGTCCTCTCCCATTCGCTGGGTCAATCAATGGGACAACATGGATGGTTCCGTCGAACGCGGATACGCCGGGCGCTCTATCTTCTTCGATAAGGGCGCTGTGCGCGAGGACCTTACACGCGCGGCGGAGTATGCCCGCTTATTGGCCTCGGTCGGCTTGAATGGCTGCACCGTGAACAACGTGAATGCCGACCTGCGGATGCTCTCAACCGATCGGCTAAAGCAAGTCGCCCGCATCGCCGATGCCTTCCGGCACTGGGGCGTTCAACTCTCACTTTCCGTCGATCTGAGCAGCCCCGAAGTCGTGGGTGGCTTGAAGACCTTCGACCCTCTCGATCCTCAAGTCAGCGAATGGTGGAAGCAAAAGGCCGATGAGATTTACAATCTGATACCGGACTTCGGCGGGTTCGTCGTCAAAGCCGATTCCGAAGGCCGCGTGGGTCCTTCTAAGTACGGACGCACGCCTGCTGATGCGGCCAACGTGCTGGCGCGAGCGCTGCAGTCCCATGGAGGAGTTGTCCTCTATCGTGGCTTCGTTTACAACCACCATCTCGACTGGCGCGATCCGAAAGCCGACCGTGCCCGCGCCGGCTACGACAACTTCCGGCTTCTCGATGGCAAGTTCGAGAAGAACGTTCTCGTTCAGATCAAGCACGGTCCCATCGACTTCCAAGTGCGCGAGCCCGTTTCGCCCCTCTTCGCAGCGCTGCAGCACACCAACCAAGCCATCGAGCTTCAGATCACTCAGGAGTACACAGGCCAGCAGCGGCACTTAGTGTTTCTGGTTCCGATGTGGAAAACCGCGCTCGACACCGATCTCCGCGCGAATGGGAAGACCACTCTACTGCGGGACATCGTCACGGGTAAATCGTTCGGCCAAACCTTAGGCGGCTTCGTCGGTGTCGCGAACGTGGGCCTCGACACGAACTGGTTGGCGCATCCACTGGCGATGGCGAACCTCTACGGCTTCGGGCGCTTGGCATGGAATCCGGGGGAATCTTCAGAAGAGATTGCCAGTAGTTGGACACGCCTGACCTTTGGCAACAATCGCAAAGTGGTCGATAACATCACGGCGATGCAACTGGCGTCGTGGCGAATCTATGAAGACTACACCGGGCCGCTTGGACTCGGTACTCTCACCGATATCATTCACGTGCACTACGGACCTGGAATCGAATCCGCCGAACGAAATGGTTGGGGGCAATGGATCCGCGCGGACCACCAGGGCGCAGGAATGGACCGCACCACGGCCACAGGTAATGGTTACATCGGTCAATATCCGCCGGAACTCGCGCGCATCTACGAGTCGCTAACGACAATGCCGGACAATCTGCTGCTCTTCATGCATCATGTGCCCTACACGTACCGGCTGCACTCCGGCAAGACTGTCATCCAATACATCTACGACACACATTACGAAGGCGCCGCTAAGGCGGCAGGCTTAGTTCAACAATGGAAGTCCCTGCGCGGCGATATCGACGAGGAGCGCTTCAAAAAAACGTTAGCGCTGCTGACCTATCAGGCCGGCCACGCAATTGTCTGGCGCGATGCGGTCTGCGAGTGGTTCTTGAAGATGTCGGGAATTCCCGATGCGGCGGGCCGTGCGGGACATTATCCCAATCGCATCGAAGCCGAAGCGATGCAACTGGACGGGTACGTTCCAACAGACGTGACGCCCTGGGAGACCGCCTCCGGGGGTAAGGCGGTTGTTTGTAAAAGCCCCTCAGGCTGCGAAGCAAAAACAACTCTGGACCGCCCCCCGGGCTGGTACAACTTGGCGGTCCAGTATTTCGACCCTGACGTGGGCGAAGCGCATTATGAGCTGTACGTGAACAAACAGAGGGTGGGCTTCTGGGATGCCAATCTTCACCTGCCTTCCGCTAGGCTCGACGGGCACACCTCGACCCGTTACACTCTGCCTGGTGTGGCCTTGCGGCCAGGTGATTCGCTCAGCATTATCGGCAAAGGCCAGGACTCTAATCCGGCAGCTCTCGACTACATTGAACTTCAATCGAGTCACAAGCCGCGGTGATTCCGTTCTCCTGCGAAATCCTCTCGCCCAGTTCGCGAGCCCGCTCGGCATAGCTTCCCGTGTTCAGGAGCGCCTGAAGCTCTCGAACCACCCGCCCTGCCGTATAGCCCGAGCGGGGAATCGTCCGCGCCACGCCCAATCTGTGCAGCCGTTCCGCATTGTCCGGCTGGTCGTGCGACCACGGGACGACGATCATCGGCCGGCCCGACCGTAACGCTTGGGCGGTAGTGCCAATGCCTCCCTGATGCACGGAAGCGGCGCATCGGGGCATCACTTCCGAATACGGTGCATAGCTCGCGATGTGAATCGAATCGGGCAGCGGTTGCGGAAAGGCGTCATGGGACATAAGCCCGACCAGCAGCACCGCCCGCATTTCCAGACGCTGCGCCGCCTCGAAGCTCTCCCGATAAAAGCTGCCGGGATCCATCACTGCCGAAGACCCGAGAGTGAAGAGAACCGGAGCCGGACCGGCATCCAAAAACCGGGCAAGCGTAGCGACTTCCTCACCGTCCCGGTCAAAAAATGGGAAGCCCGTGACGTGAGTTCCGACCGGCCAATCGGGCTGCGGCTGCGCGAAGTACTTTGAGAACATGGCGACCGTTCCGAAAGGAGAGAATTGTCCGCCCATCAATGCACTTTTGGTCAAAGGCAAGAGGCCCACTCGCTTCCTGAGTTCATGCAATGGCTCCGCCCAAGATGAGGTTCGACGTCTCCCGAAACTCAGCAGCGCCCGCGTGAAGACCGGGCCCAGCATGTTCAAGAAGCGTATTCCCGGCACGCCTGCAACCGTCGGCTTGTCATACGCGGAGAAAAACACCAGAGGCTGAAGAGCGACAGACAACCAGCGCAATTTCAATTTCTCGGCCACAACAGGACCCGCATAAGCGGCGGCATGGGTCAGCAAAAGATCGGCGCCTGCGCAAGCAACGCAAAGGTCCTGATAGCTCTGCTCAACAGCAGGCATCAAGTAGCCACGAATCAAAGCCTCCGGGCCTTTCACCGGATCCCAAATCTGTCGAATCATGTCCTTCTTGCCGAGAAGCTCGCCAACATCGGGCCGTATCGCCGCGAACGCGATCCCTTCGGCCTCAATCTTGGCGCGATAAACCTCCGAAGTAGCTATCACGGGGTCGTGTCCGCGCCGCTTCAGTTCAATCGCGATCGCCAGGTAAGGATGTATGTCGCCGAAAGAACCGAACGTGTTTAGAACGATGCGTGCCATTTGTCTCTAGTATCGTGACCCAACGTTTGATACAACAGACGTGATGCATCTTAGACGAACTCTATCGTTTTGTGCGCTCTTCCTCGCAGCCGCCCTCTCCGTCCTTCAAGCTCAAGACAGCGTCAACGGCGTCTGGCGAATACACATCGAGAGACCCGACGGCAGTACCCACGATGTTTTCCTGAACCTGGTTCAGAGCGGCACCTCGGTGACGGGCGATGTGATCGAAAACTATGGACATAAGAAGATTGTCGAAGGCTCGTTCGTCGAAGGCAAACTTCACGCCCAGATCAATCCGTGGCGGCAGGTCGTCCAAACATACGATGGGACCTTAACAGATGGCCATTTAAACCTGACCATCAGCCGCAAGGAAACTCCCACCCATAAAGGCTCAGTAACGAAAGCCATAGCCGAACGCAGCACCGAGGAAGCAACTCGCCCACCTGCCAAACTGCCCATCCCCACCGAGTTGCACGACGTGCCGGATAACGGATTGGTGCGCACTCCGCCCATGGGCTGGAACAGTTGGAATCACTTCGCGGGCCGCGTGACTGATGCGACGGTACGGGCCACCGCCGACAGAATTGTTGCAACTGGTATGAAGGACGCCGGTTACATCTACGTAAACATCGACGACACCTGGGAGGCCGGGCGCGACGCCAACGGCAACATCATGCCGAACAAAAAGTTTCCCAATATGAAGGCGCTCGCCGACTACGTGCACTCGAAGGGATTGAAAATCGGCATCTACTCTTCGCCCGGACCTTTCACGTGCGGCGGCTACGAAGGCAGTTACGGTCACGAAGAACAGGACGCCAAGAGCTACGCGAGTTGGGGCATCGATTACCTGAAATACGACTGGTGCTCAGCCGGAACTATATATCAAGACTCAGATATGCGCGCCGTCTACCAAAAAATGGGCGACGCGCTCCAGGCGAGCGGGCGTCCTATCGTCTTCAGCCTCTGCCAGTACGGCAAGGAAGATGTCTGGACCTGGGGCGACAAGGTTGGCGGCAATTCATGGCGCACGACGGGTG
>JALYVD010000025.1 GCA_030853405.1 Acidobacteriota bacterium
GGGCCTCTATGTAGCTGGATTTCACCTCCGCCTCCATAGCTCCCGGACCGGCGGTATGTCCGATATACAGCAGTTCCGAAAAGCGGGCTGGCCCGTTCATCAGCCAGAGCGCATTCCGGCTGTTAGGTGAGACGAGCACGCCCCACCACTGCCGTGAAAGTTGATTCGCGAGAACCTTAACGTTTACCTTTTCAGAGATCGAGGAGGGCGAAAGGAAAATGATGCCCGGAGCCGAGTACCCATTCACCGCGCCAGCCTCGGTTTCAACCAGCGTCAAATTCGCCTGTGGGGCAAGGCCGTACTCCGAGGTGAAGTACGTCATGATCTTGCCGGTCTCGTCACCATATGTGTGCGCGTTGGCGGCCTGTTGATCGCGAAAGAAAATTTGCGACGAGATGCCTTGCGAAGAGACCCGGACCGGGTCGCCTCTCACGATTGCTATGCTGCCCGGAAAACTCAGCTTGTCGTAGTGGAAGGAGAACAGGCTCTTGTCGGCTCCGGCGCGGTCGGTTTTCAAATCACCACTCGCGATCACACGGTAATCCGATGGCGTGGTGATGTGAAGATCGGCGGCGAACCGGTTTACTGTGTAGCCATTCACCGGAAACCAGCGGGCGGGGTAAAGCAGATAGCCGAAATCGGGATGAAGGGCCGCAAACTTGATGCCGTATACGGGCGAATCCTCATTGCCGGTCAGCTTGCCATCGTAGCTGACGGACACCTGACTCGGCTGGCCCTTCTGAAGCGAACCGGGGAAGCCTATCGTTACCGTGAAAGTCTGGGCGTTCCGGGTATTCTGCAAAGAGGCGCCGTGGCCGTCCACAACCTTGCTGACGTTCAGGGCATTGTTTAACTCAAACGTAACGTCATTCGTGTTCTCAAGCGGCGTGAAGTCAATTTTGGCGGTAGCCGCGATAGATTGCGTACGCGGATTGATGTCGGCGTCAATCGTGTACTTTTGGACTTCAATGCGCCCGTTCCGTTGTGGCGATTGCCCCAGAACGGCGGTGGCAAAAGCGAGGGCAAAGGCCGCAGCTTTGAAATGGCGCATCATTTAACTTATTGTCTCCCGGACAGCGAACTCACCGGCTCGCCTGGATGGAGGCGAGGGTAAGTGTCGGCAATAGAATTAGCGACTCGAAGAAAAGGATCGCCTTCAAGAGTGAGCGACTCGCGAACCGCCGCAAGGTCTTTCTTCATCCGCCTAGCCGCCGCGCTCCCGTCTAACAGATTGGACGCGGCTGCGGCGATGTTGTCCGAAGTCATTTCGTGTTGGATCAGTTCGGGAACGATTTTGCGATCGGCCACAAGGTTAGCCATCGAAAGAAACGGCGCCTTGACCAGGTGACGGCCAGCGTACCAACTCAGAGGCATGACCTTATAGAAAGTAACCATGGGGGTTCCGAGGACGGCCGCTTCAATGGTCACGGTTCCGCTCGCGGCAAGCGCGAGGTCTGCGTGGCCAATGCAGTCCCAAGTCTCGTTTTCTACTATTTTGATGGATTGCGCTGCCATGGGTTCCCGAAATTTTTCTAATGCGGCGCCAGTGCGGAACCCTTTGGGGGTTGCGAGGATGACGGATAAGGGAAAACGGCCGCGCAGTTGACGAACGGCCTGGATCAGGTCGGGCATATGGCGGCGCGCCTCGCCCGCTCTGCTGCCTGGCAGAAGAACGATAAGCTGACGGTCTTTCGGAAGTGCGTGGCTTTCGAAGAACTCCTCGCGCGTCATGCTCGTCCGGACCGTGTGGGCGAGCGGATGTCCTATATAGGTTGCGTCAACGCCGCGCTCGCGGAACCAGCGCTCCTCAAAGGGAAATAAACAGTAGAGCTTATCGACGAGTTTCGCGATCGTCTTGACTCTTCCCTGACGCCAGGCCCAGACTTGCGGCGCAACGAGATAAAAAACGGGAACGTCCAAGCGCTTTAGATGCTGAGCGACCCGGAGGTGAAAGTCGGGGCTGTCGGTGAGGAGTGCCGCGTCGGGCCGGCGCCGTTCGGCGAAGTGAACCAGCTTGCGGAACTCGCCATAGATACGCGGCAAGTGACTGACCACTTCCGCGAGTCCCACCACCGCGAGACTGGCTGAATCGATGACCGGTTCCACGCCGGCGGCTTGAAGCCTTGGTCCGGCGCATCCATAAAAATGGGCCTCCGGATAACGCCGGGAAAGGTGAGCGACTACGCCCGACGCGTACATATCACCCGACGCTTCGCCTGCGGAAACCAGGAAATCCACTGCTTTTTCCTCAAGTGTAGCAGTGCAAATGGCCCGTATCTGCCCGTCGAAAAAGGATTTGCGGCGGAATCGCTCTGCTAGAATCGAGGTCGAAAACATAGATGCCCAGTATTCGAGAGTCGAGTCCTTCCAACACGGCTCAGTCCGGTCAAGCTGCCGGTTCAGCTTCCGGCTTATCAAAGGTGAGCGTCGGGCAATTTGCGGAACGGTTCCGTGCCGAAGCGATCCCGTTGAGCAACACCTTCAGTTACTTCTGCGCTTCACTGCCTATGAGCGAAGAGGTGGTTAAGGAATATCTGGAGGAGCCGGTTGCGGCGCTGCCTCCTTCCATTGCCGCGATGCTGCCGCGAATCTCGATTTTGTTGGTGCCGTACCTTGAGCGCTCGGGTGCACGCGGCGTGACAAAAAGTAAGCGCAAAACGCGCACCGCTATCGAGAAGCTTTCCGATTTTGTCGTTGCCGAGCGCCCGGCGGAGGGCAAACAATCCTGGGCCTCGCAGGTGAGCTACGAAAACGAGACGGTGCTAGTCTTCGCTTTGAAAGAGCAGGACGTCGCCGAGTATCATTACCGCCTCTATCGCCGGTTGGCTGCGCTGGTTGCGGACACCTGGTCAACCGAAGCCGCCACTGCGTACAAGGCCATGATCCGGGAAGAGTTGACCACCGCCGTTCACGGTGAATTGGATGATGACGGCTGGCAGGCTAAACAGGCGCTGATCCGGCGGCAGACCAACGTCAAAAAGGATAGCCCGTTGTTTGCGGATTATGTGCGTCAATCGTTCATCGATACGCTGACCCTTTATCTTCACGGAATCTGCTGCGATATCGATGTGGAGACCGGACCGCGGCAACTCCCGAGCCGCTACTTGCGCAAGCGGTTGAACCTGTTGAAGTCTCTTTATCCGCCGCCCGCTGGATATGCGGTTTTCCCGGAAGACGCGGAACAGGGCAAGACCACGCCTCTCCCTCAATTAGAGGCTTAAGCCATCTCTAGCCGAGTTTGTTCTGTAGTTCCTCAAACGGAATCCGCTGGGTCTCCGGATAAAACCGGAACACGACGAAGAACTGAATCACCATAACCACGGAAAAGAAAACGAAGGGATACCCACCGGTACGGGCCGCCGTGAGCGGGAATATGCCCGACACAGCGGCGGTTCATGAACCAGTGGGAAAAGCTGCCGAGGCTTTGTCCCTTTGCCCTCACGGTATTGGGAAAGATCTCGCTGATGTAGACCCACTGATGTAGACCCAGATGACACCGGACGGACATCCATGCATTCCGCCATCACACCCGTCGCGAAGTGTTTGTTGCCTGGATGCCGTATGCCTTTCTGGTTTTGTTCGTCCTACTCTGGGGATTCAGTCCGGTAAAGGCTCTTCTGGA
>JALYVD010000097.1 GCA_030853405.1 Acidobacteriota bacterium
GGCCGCGTCTCAATGAGCTTTCTTTTTGGGCTTGGGCTTCTTCTCGATGCGCACTCCATTCACTTCATCCGCCTCAATCACGCGGTGTCCCCCAACCATAGGTTTTGTAGATCCCGTGCCCTTGACCTTCATGCCAACTTTCAACTTCAACGCAGCTGCTCCTTGCGGCTTCACATGAAGAAAATCGCCGGAATCGAGAATGGCGCCGTTAACTTCTCCATGAAGAGCGTAGTTGAGACGCGTCACCTTGCCCGCAAACTCCTTCCCGTTCATAACATTCAGCAACCGGTACACCGGATGGCAGGCATGGCCGTCTACTTTTTGGGCTTCCACCTCTAACTGAACGTCGGCTGCGCTAGCGGCAAGATCGCTCATCGCCGCAGCGAATTCCTGTGGAAAGTTGACCTGTATCAGTTCGTCTTTAGTCTGGAGAAGCAACCCTTCATAAGCTCCTTTAGGGCTGACGTTGAAGGCCTGAACGGTTCCCTGTTTTCGTAGTGCGTTGTTTGGCATATGTTCCCCCATAGAAGAGTGCACGGCTCAGGCCAAAGCGAAGCTTCATATTTGCTGAACGTGTGATCCCGTCGAGGAAACCAGCGTCCGAAATGGGAACAGCTCTTGTCCGCTGAGCGGCCACACGTACGAACAGTGGCGGCCCTCCCTATTGCTCCTCCATCGTTGCGCCGGAGTCGGTATACTGAACAAACTGCCCAGGCAGGCGGCTGACTTGTATCGCTTATGAAGATCGAGAATGTTCGCATCGCAGTCGAAGCTCTCATGCGAGAGGATATAGTCGCCGATCTCTACGAACAGCGCGGATACCGGATTTTAAGTAGGACGGAGGATGACACGCGCGCCCTCTTCGGTATGCCCATGGGACCAACAGCGGATATTGTTGTCGAAGTCTCGTCACGAAAAGCGATCATTGCTGAAGTCAAGGGTTCGGATGTCGCTCGCGCCTTGATACAGCTCAAACAAACAGCGCTTTATGTTCGGCGCAAGTACGATCTGGTTGAATGTAAAATGTTCGTGAAGACGCCCACGCCGTCCAGCGACACAATCGGACTACGGGGCGGCAGCGGCGAGGAAGGCCGGCTCGGATTTCTTGCCATGAGGATCTATAACCGTCACTTTCCGGCAGAATGGCTTCTCCTGAAATGCTTGGATGGGGGCGGGCGCGAGTTCGTAAAAATTGATGATGAACAGGTCTGTCTGATCTTTGGCCCGTACGCAAAGATCTAAGCGGTCAGCCACATACGGAGCAATGAATTATTTGTCCGTATAACCCCCAGTCACAAACTCAAATAAAAATCGCCCCAATCCTCACAACCACTTACCGCCATTTCACGCCAAAGCCGCACCCCAGCCGGCGCAAACTGAACTCAAATGACATCACGCCAACAACGCCGCGCCGCTGAGCGCAAAACCCGTAAACTGGCTTCCATGGCCACTCCACAGCAATCGACAAGGACAGACGAGGTCCAAATCTCCACCGACATCCCGGAGACCGAAATCTTCGTCCTGGCAAACGACTCGGGAAGTGAGTGTCCCGATCTCGCCACAGCCGAATCTCCCGCTCCCACACGCAAACTAAGCCCTGCCCGTCTCGCTGCCAACCGGGCCAACGCGCAATTGAGTACGGGTCCGCAAAGCTCCGAAGGCAGGGCCAACTCCTCCCGGAACGACCTCAAAACCGCCCTAACCGGCCGCACCGTTCTTCTTCCGGAAGACGACGCCGAACGCTACGAACAGCACCTCATCGCCTACGACAAAGCCTACGGCCCGATAGGTGAGTGTGAGTGCGAACTCGTCCAATCGCTAGCCGACGCCACTTGGCGCATCGACCGCATCCCCGGCCTCGAAGAAGCGATCTACGTGAAGGGCTGCAACCAGTTCGCGGATCAAGTAACTGATCTCGATCGTCGAGCGCGTCTCACCATGTTGCGCATGCACACCTACCTCGCCTACGAACGCCAGTTTCGGAACCTGCAAATCCAGGAAATGCGTCTCCATCGCCTGCGCGAGAAACTCATCAAGGAAGTGAAAGAACTTCAGCGCGAACGCGAGCAGAAAGAAAAGGATGAACTCGCCCAGGCCGCCAAGCTCTACATTGCCGCTAAAACCGACCGCAAACCCTTCGATCCGGCCGACCATGGGTTCGAATTTTCAACTGCCGACGTGGAGGCCTATTTGCACGGTGTCCGCGCGAATAAACTGACCGAACAACTCATGCAAGCCAAAGCCGCCTGAGTAAGACGGAAACCCCAGTTCCGCGGCCGGACGCCCTCGTCGGCCTGGTTCTTTGAAAACTGAATATGTTGAAGCCGAACCGAAAGCTGAACGGAGCGAAAGTCTCTTAACTAAATGGAATGGGCATGGGAGGGACGGTCGCCCGTCCCTCCCATGCCGGTTGTTAGCTCTTCTCTTCTAGCTCTTCTTGGCGGCCGCCTTCTTTGGTGCGGCCTTTTTGGTGGCCTTCTTCACCGCAGCTTTTTTGGCCGGAGCCTTCTTCGCTGCTGTCTTCTTAGCAACGGCATTCTTGCCCGTGCTCTTTGATGCGGGGGCCGTCTTCTTTACGGACGCCGATCCTGCGGATGACTTCTTCGTTGCTGCTTTTTTCTTTGTTGCCATATTTTTTAAATTCTCCCTTCAAACAAAAAACTGTCTTTGTGTTCTAATATGCCGCAAAAATCGTTTGCAGTACAGCTAATAATTAATGGCCCCTCGCGAAGGCTCGATCCCAAGGACTGCGCGAGCGTTGATATCCTGAGTTTCAGAGGTCGCCTATTGTCCCGTATCGCCTCCGCATTCAGGAGTTTTTTTTCGATTCTCTTTTCCGGCACGCTGCCCGAAGACATCGCTTTGGAATTCGGCTTTAGCAAAGCGAAGCCCGTGCCGGCCGTCGTGAAAACAGAGGCGCCCACGATCAAAACAAGCGATGGCGCTCTGCAGATTCTCCACATACTGCAAAGAGATTCGCGTTTGATCGACTTCCTCATGGAAGATATCGGCGCGTTCGAAGATGGCCAGATCGGCGCTGCCGTCCGCAGTGTCCACGGCGATTGTAAGGCGAGCCTTTCTCGTCACGTTAATCTCATTCCAGTCATTGATAGCGTCGAAGGAACTTTTCAAAAACTGGATTCGTCGAAGGCGCCCGATCCCAATCGCATCAAACTTCTGGGGAATGTTCCCGCGAGCGGCAAGGCCGCCGGCGGAACTCTCCGTCATCGTGGCTGGATGGCGTCCTCCGTCAACCTTCCGCCTATAGGCAAACAGGATCTCTCGACCCTTGCTCCCGCCGAGATTGAAGTCGAGTAGCGATTCGCCCAATGCCTCAATACATCGTTGGTATCGACCTCGGAACCACCAACAGCGCGCTTGCTTATGCGAATGCGGAGGACGGCGAAACTTCGGGCGTTGAGCTCTTTAAAGTTCTTCAGCTTGCGAACCCCGGTGAACTAGCGGAACTCGATTTGCTGGCATCGTCGCTTTACATTCCCGGTCCAAACGAATTCGTGGAAGGCGCTCTCGCTTTACCTTGGGACGCCCTGCCGCGCTACATTGCCGGCCGCCTTGCGCGCGCTCGGGGCGTTGAGAACGCGAACCGACTCGTTGCTTCGGCAAAGTCCTGGCTCTCTCATCAGAACGCCGACCCCACACAGCCGCTTCTACCTTTGACAGCGCCTGAGGGCATTCAGAAGATTTCGCCGCTCGAAGCATCGCAGCAGTATCTGCTCCACCTGCGGCTCGCTTGGGATGCGGCTCATCCCGACGCAAAGCTCGCCGGGCAGTCCGTCCTGATTACGGTTCCCGCGTCCTTCGATGCGGCGGCCCGTGAACTGACGCAACGCGCGGCACAACTCGCCGGGTATCCCGAAGTCATCATTCTCGAAGAGCCTCAGTCCGCATTTTATGCCTGGATCGAACGCAATCCAAATTGGCGCGAACAGGTTGCGCCGGGCAATCTCATCCTGGTCGTCGATATCGGTGGAGGCACGACCGACTTCACCCTGATTTCAGTCACTGAACAGGACGGCCAACTTCAATTGGAGCGCGTTGCCGTCGGCCAACATCTTTTGCTTGGCGGCGACAACATGGATCTGGCGGTGGCGCGTTTTGCCGAACAACAGTTCGCGCAGCGCGGCACGAAGCTGGATGCCATGCAGTTTCATTCGCTGTGGCAACAGTGCCGTGCGGCCAAAGAGGTCTTATTGTCGAGCGATGTGGCCGCGCCCGAAGAACATCCGCTTACGATTCTGGGCCGCGGAACCGGATTGATCGGCGGAACGATTCGCGGGAAGATCAGCCGCGAAGAAGTACGTAATCTTCTGCTTGAAGGTTTCTTCCCGTTCGTTGCATCCGACGCCGCGCCGGAACGCCAGCGCCGCGCCGCTCTGATGGAAGTTGGGCTGAATTATGCGAGCGATCCGGCGGTTACTAAACATCTGGCGCAGTTCCTCCGTCAGGCGTCCGCGAACACCGGATCGGACAACTTCGTTCGGCCGACTCATTTACTTTTGAATGGTGGTGTTTTGCAAGCCGCCGCCATTGAGCACCGTATTTTCGAAGTCCTAAACAGTTGGCTTCAGCAGCCGGTATTGGAACTGAAGACTGAAACGAAGAGCGCGGATTTGATGCACGCAGTCGCACGCGGGGCCGCTTACTATGGACTTGCGCGCGGCGGCAAAGGCGTCCGCATTCGCGGAGGCGTACCGCGCAGCTACTACGTTGGGATCGAGAGTTCCCTGCCGGCTATCCCCGGGCTTGCAGCGCCCATGAAAGCACTGGCTGTGGTCCCCTTTGGTCTGGAGGAAGGCTCGAAAGTTGAACTACCGCAGCGCAAGTTTGCGCTCGTGGTCGGTGAGCCTGCCGAGTTCCGTTTCTTCTCCTCTCTTTCCCGAAAGGATGACGCGCCGGGAACCCTCATCGAAGAGATTGGAGAGGATATAGAGGAACTCGCGCCCGTTGAAGTACTCTTACCGCATCACACGGACAACACCCAGGAAGAAGTCGTGCCCGTCACTCTGGAGAGCAACGTAACGGAAACAGGCATGTTGGAACTTTGGTGCGTTGCCGCCGACGGCCGCCGTTGGAAACTTGAGTTCAACGTCCGTGAACGTGCCGCGTAAGCGACAATTGTCTTAAGGTATGAGAACCCCGAAAACCCTTCCGATATCGATTCCGGCGGCTGAATTCCGCAAAGCCGAGAAGCTTGCCCAAAAGGAAAATCGTTCCGTGGAACAGCTGCTCACCGAAGCGCTTCGGACCTATCGCGAACAACGTGACATTCGCAAACCCAGAACCTTGTCGGAAGCACTCGAACGAATTCGCCAGGATGCTGAACGCAAAGGCATGAACAAGCTCACCATGCGTGAAATCGACAAAGAGATCACGGCCTATCGTCAAGAGGTTCAGTCTGGGAGCAAACGGAAACAAGCCAACTGATGACGTCCTGTTACGGCGTGATTGACACAGATTTCTTAGTGTTCACCGTTCTACAGGAACTTAGCAGGATGCTGGAAAAGGCCACGCCAGTACCACTCCCTAGCGGTCGTGGCTCGGTAAGTTGCTGCAAGAGTATGGATACTTTTCCGAGCCGCGCGCGCGAGCAAGGGGTTTTCTGCCTCTTTCAGCATCCTGCTAGGCTCGCGGCTGCCAGGTTGCCCAAATGAACATCGGAATCGATCTAGGCACCACTAATTCCGCCGTCGCTTACATCGATCCCGTTGAAGCCGCCGAAGCGGACTTCCCGCCTATTCGCGTTTTACCCATCGAGCAGCAACTCGACGCGAATCGCACCGGCTCCCTCCGCACGCTTCCGTCGTTCCTTTATCTAAGCGAGCCTCTAACGGTCGGCGCATATGCCCGCGATCAAGGTGCACTTGTTCCCACCAAGACCGTCCACTCCGCTAAGTCCTGGCTGTCGAATTCCGAGGCTGACCGGACCGCCAAAATCCTCCCCTGGGATTCGCAGGAAGAAGGCCGTGTGCTCTCGCCCGTCGAAGCATCGACCAGCTACCTGGCCCATCTCCGTGACGCCTGGCAGCGTGTCAAAGGCACCGCGCTTTCTGAACATGAAGTCGTTCTCACCGTGCCCGCCAGCTTCGACGAAGAGGCGCGTGAGTTAACTGTGCAAGCCGCGCGCGAAGCAGGCATCGAAAAGCTCACGCTGCTGGAAGAACCTGCCGCTGCGTTTTACGCCTGGATCGCTGGACATCTCGCGCGATCGAATAAAGAACTCTTCGATGGCCAGACAGTCCTCATCTGCGACGTCGGCGGGGGAACAAGCGATTTCACACTCGTGCGAGTCGATCGCGAAGCCGACCGCGTTCAATTTACACGCACCACCGTCGGCCGCCATCTTCTGTTAGGCGGGGATAATCTCGACCTCACAATTTCCTGGCTTGTCGAATCGAAGCTCGGTAAAACGCTTTCCTTGCGGCAGCGCAGCGCGTTACGGCGTCAATGCTCCTTCGCAAAAGAGACGATTCTCTCTGAGAACGGGCCGCCCTCCGTGGATGTGACCGTGGTCGGCTCCGGCTCTTCCTTAATTGGTGGAACACTCAAGACCACGATCACTCGTGAAGAAGTACTCGAACTCGCCCTGGGAGGATTTCTTCCGCCGTGTGAGCTAACTGACAAGCCGCAACAAGATAAGCAAAGCGTTTTCCGCGAACTCGGATTGCCCTATGTGTCCGATCCCGCCATCACCCGGCATCTTGCAGAATTTCTGCAAGGCTCGCCCGCGGCCGAGCACGGTATCGACGCCATCCTATTTAACGGTGGGTTTTTTATTCCCGCAATTTTCCGCGACCGCGTTCGCGATGTTGTCGCACACTGGTTCGGCCGCACGCCGCTGATTTTCGAAAATCAGGACCTCGATCTTGCAGTCGCTATTGGCGCGGCTTACTATTCTTACGTGCGCGCCTCTGGATCGGGCGTACTGGTGCGCGGCGGCTTGCCTCGTGCCTATTACCTGGGAGTCGAGGGCTCCGGCTCATCGTCTATTCGCACCGTTTGCCTTGTCCCCCGCGGCGCCGAAGAAGGTCAGGAAATTCAGCTCGCCGAACCCGAACTGCAGCTTCTTGCGAACACACCGGTCGCCTTTCGCCTCTACAGTTCGTTGAGCCGTACTGACGACGTGGTCGGCCAGGTTGTCTCCTTCACGCCAACGGATGACATGCTCGACCCCGCCAGCGATCCACGGCTGCACGCGCCTCTTCGTGCCGTGATCCGCTTCGGGAAAGGCGGCGAGCGGCGCGTTCCCGTGACTCTCGGAGCTCGTCTCAGCGAAATCGGCACGCTAGAAACCTGGGCCGAGTCTAAGATCAGCGAACATCGCTGGCGTCTGCAATTCCAACTTCGCAAGACCACCGACAGCATGGAAGCCGCACCCGCTAGAGCGGCAGCCGGAGTACGCTCGACCGCTATCGTCAGCGCGGAAGCACAGGCCCTGGCTGAAGGGCTGATTACTCA
The DNA here is from genome assembly GCA_030853405.1 of Acidobacteriota bacterium. Taxonomy (GTDB): domain Bacteria; phylum Acidobacteriota; class Terriglobia; order Bryobacterales; family Bryobacteraceae; genus Bog-105. Next base: position 7,477 of record JALYVD010000097.1, read on the forward strand.
GGTCTTCACTAAATCGGCTTCCGGTTTACCGCCGGAACAACTGCCCGCCCGGCTCGAACAAGCGCTCGGTCTGGGCCGGACCTCCTGGCCGCTCGCGACGATCCGTGCTTTCTCAGATAAGCTTCTCGAACACGCCGACGGCCGCCGAAAGAATGCGCCGCATGAGGCTCGCTGGCTCAATCTGACCGGCTTCTGCCTGCGCCCCGGTTTCGGCTTTCCAGGCGACGACTATCGTATTGAACAAGCGCGGCGTATCTACGCAAACGGCCTCACTTTCGGTAATCAGGTTCAGTGCGAAGTGGACTGGTGGATTTTCTGCGGACGTATCGCAGGCGGTTTGAATCGCAATCAACAGGCCGACATTTTTCAGCGCCTCTCGCCCACTCTTCTTCCGAAGCAGAAAAAGAAGCAGCGCATCAACCCAAGCTTGCACCGCGAAATGTGGCGCACAGCTTCGAGTCTGGAACTGCTGCCGCAGCAAACCAAAGTGCAGCTTGGCGACAACGTACTCGATCTGCTGAAGCGTGGCGAGATGGCCGACGCCGCTGTCTGGTGTCTGTCGCGCTTGGGCGCACGCAAGCTTTTCAGCGGCCCTATCAATCTAGTCGTTTCTCCCTCCATCGCGAGCCGTTGGGTTGACAACCTTCTGCGCCTGCCCGCCACGCCCTCCGTTCTTGAATCCGTCGTTCACATTGCCCAGATAACCGGCGACACTGCGCGCGACCTTGCACCCACAACTCTCGAAGCCGTCCGGCGCGCCTGCGATGTCAGCCCCCGTGCAGCCGAACTCCTTCGCCAACTCTCGGGTGACGACCACGGCCTCGCATCTTCAAGCCGCGTTTTTGGAGAAGATCTGCCCGCTGGTCTGGCGCTCGCTCAGCCCGTAGCCGAATAGAGCCATGCGCGAAACAGAACTCGTCGAACGCATACGCAATCTCGCTGGCTCCGCACATCGAAACCGCGGAATCATAAAAGGTATTGGCGACGATTGTGCGATTCTGCGGCCCAAGCCGAATCAGGATCTCGTCTTCACAACCGATTTTGTTCTTGAAGGCCGCCACTTCACGCTAAGTACTCATACGCCGGCTGAGATTGGTCACAAAGCGCTTGCCCGAAGCCTTTCGGACCTGGCCGCCATGGGCAGCGAACCCGTATTCTGCCTTGTCTCGCTGGCCGCCCCGCAAAATCTTCCTCCACGCTGGGTCGATAACTTTTACAAGGGTCTCCTTGCGCTTGCGAACAAGCACAAGATTTCACTCGCGGGCGGCGATCTTTCTCAATTCGATAAGGTCATTGCCGATGTCATGTGCTGCGGCCGGGTCCCCAAAGGCGGAGCAATCCTACGTAGCGGCGCATTACCAGGAGATCGTATCTTCGTGACTGGAACGCTCGGCGGCGCAGCCAAAAGCCTCTGGCGTCGCAAAATGGAGCCACGGGTCGTGGAAGGCCGGGCGCTTCGAGGCCGCGCGTCCGCCGGGATGGATTTGAGCGATGGACTTTCGCTCGACCTTCGTCGGCTATGTATCGAGTCACGCGTAAGTGCCGATCTAAATAGCTCCGCAATTCCTGTGGCGCGCGGCGCAACTCTGGAGCAGGCACTGCATGGCGGTGAAGACTACGAACTGCTCTTCACTGCCTCACCTGGGAAACAATTTCCGAAGCTCCCGGTGACGCACATAGGCGTCATCACGAACGGAAAGCCTGGCGAAATCCGTTTGGACGGGAACCGCCTCGCGCCGAAGGGCTTCGACCACTTTGCATAGAACGAGAACATGAGCGTCCTCAAGATCGAAAAGACTGCGTACGCGGGTTGGCCGAACTGCTACCGCCTCACGAATGGCGAGGTGGAACTGATCGTGACCACCGATGTCGGACCACGTATCATCCGCTATGGTTTCATTGGCGGCCAGAACCTGTTTTACGAGTGCAAAGATCAGCTTGGCAACTCCGGAGAACCGTGGTGGATGATTCGTGGCGGACATCGCCTGTGGGCCGCACCCGAGCGAATGCCGTTCACCTATGCGCTCGATAATGATCCCATTCAGGCAACCCTTGTTGGGGATGACACGATTACCGTTCTACAAAAAGCTCCTCTACGGAAACAGATCACCATCACACTTTCAGTTGACGGTCGAGTTAGACTCGTCCACACCCTCGCGAACGCGGACGCGGAACCGGTCGAACTCGCGCCATGGGCTCTCACCGTGATGGCGCCGGGCGGTCTCGGGATGGTCGCCTTTCCGCTACGCGCGCCACATTATAAGCAGCTTTTGCCCACCAATCCGCTCGTGATGTGGGCGTACACCGACTTCTCCGATAAGCGCTGGACTTTCACCAAAAGATATTTACTTCTAAAGCAAGATCCCACAACTTTCGATGCTCAGAAGGCGGGTCTCTTCTGCGAGAAAACGCTCGCCGGTTATCTGCTCGGCTCTGATCTATTCACTAAGCAGTGCGAGGTCGATTCCACGGCGTTCTACACCGACTACGGCTGTTCTTTCGAAATATTCACAAATCCCGATTTTCTGGAGCTTGAAACACTGGGCCGACTGCTCCAGCTTGCGCCCGGCGAGTCGACCGAGCACGTCGAGCATTGGTCAATCACGCGGAACGTTCACCTGGATTCACTCACGGATAGCGAACTGGACCGGGTTCTTGTGCCCGTGATGAAGTAACCTGAAGGTAATCGCTCGTCGTTTCCCGCTTTCTATGTCGCAGCTGCGTTACACCACCTCGCACGGAATTACTGTCTCCCGAAACAGCTCGAAAGTGCCGTATTCGCGCGGTTTGCACCACGTTCTCCGGCAGCTCGACTCTAAGATTGGCGTGTATCTCTCGTCGGGTTACGAGTTTCCGGAACGTTACTCGCGCTGGGATATCGCGAGCATCGCGCCGCCCATCGAAATCGTCGCCCGCGAACGCAACGTTGCGTTTAACGCCTTGAACGAGCGCGGCCAGGTGCTGATCGAAATCCTCCGGCCGCTATTTGAAAACCATCCGCATCAGCAATCACTGCGGTCTACGCCCGATTTGCTGACCATTGAGCTTAAGCCTCTCGGCGGACGTTTCCCGGAAGAACAGCGCAGCAAACAGCCGTCGCCTTTTTCGCTTCTCCGCACGTTGATCCAGGAATTCCAGAGTCCGGAAGATTCGCGGCTCGTGTTAATCGGCGCATTCGGCTACGACCTGCTGCTGCAATTCGATCCCATAAATTTGCGCCTGCCGAGAGAATCGCAAAAGGACCTCCATCTGTTCTTGTGCGACGACATCTACTTCATGGATCGCAAGAAGGAACTCATCGAGCGATATCAGTACGAATTCTCAAATGGCCGCTTGAATACCGCCGGGCACCTCTGCACTTCTCCGAAGGTCAAGAAGCATCGAGGTGTGGTGCACAACGCGGAAATCGAGTCGAACCACACGGCCAACGAGTACATGGCCAAGGTTCAGACCGTGCGCGAAGGAATGCGCCAGGGCAACTACTACGAGGTTGTTCTGCGCCAGACATTCAGCGCTCCCTACGATGGCAGCCCATCGGAACTCTTTCAGCGCCTTCAGAAAGCGAGCCCCAGTCCATACGAATTTCTGATGCAGATGGGCGACGAGCAGCTTATCGGGGCGTCGCCGGAAATGTTTGTGCGCGTCGAAGGCGACCGGGTTGAAACTTGCCCCATAGCGGGTACCGCTCGCCGTTCAGGCGATCCCATCCGCGATGCCGAAAGCATACGCCAGCTTCTGAACTCCGCCAAAGAGGAATCGGAACTGACCATGTGCAGCGATGTAGACCGCAACGACAAATCGCGCGTTTGCGTGCCGGGATCTGTGAAAGTTATCGGCCGCCGTCTGATCGAATCTTACGCCGGATTGTTCCACACCGTAGACCACGTGAAGGGCACCCTGATGAAGGGATTCGATTCTCTCGATGCGTTCCTGACGCACATGTGGGCAGTAACAATCATCGGCGCGCCCAAGAAAGCGGCGGCGCAGGCGATTGAGGATCTTGAGAAGGACGCTCGCGGCTGGTACGGCGGCGCGCTCGGCATAATCAATTTGAACGGCGACATCAACACTGGAATTTTGATCCGTACCGTTCACCTGAAAGACGGCATCGCCAGCTATCCGGCCGGCGCGACGCTGCTTTACGATTCAGACCCGTCGGAGGAGGACAAGGAATGCCGTCTGAAAGCGACCAACTTTTTCCGCACGTTGTATCCATCGCTGGCGACCGGACCGGAGATTCGGCAAGCCCGCAGGGTCGGCGAAGGCGTGCGGCTGTTATTAGTCGATAACGACGATTGCTTCATTCACACGTTGGCGAACTACGCTCGTCAGACCGGAGCCACCGTCTCAACCTATAGATCGAACGTTGCTCTCGAAGTGGTTAACGCGGACAAACCGGATATCGTTCTCATCTCGCCGGGACCCGCCCGTCCCATTGACTTTGGCGTTCCGGCGCTGGTTCAGGAACTCGCGAAACGCGGCATTCCGGCCTTAGGCGTTTGCCTTGGTTTACAAGGAATCGTGGAAGCCTTCGGCGGAACATTGAAGGTGCTAGATTATCCAATGCACGGCAAGGGTTCGCTAGTGACGCATAGCGGCCGCGGCGTTTTTCGAGGGCTTCCGTCTCCTTTTAGGGTGGGCCGCTACCATTCTCTATACGCCGATCGCGATAGCTTTCCGGCCTGCCTCGAAATCACCGCCGAGTCTGAAGACGGCGTTATCATGGGCGTCCGGCACCGTGAGTTGCCAATAGAAGCCGTACAGTTCCATCCGGAGTCCATTCTCAGTCTCGAGCGGGATTGCGGGCTGCGTCTGATGGAAAACATGATCGAAGCCTACGCTCACGCGCACCTTGTCTCAAAAGCCTAGCGTTGCGGTTGTTGGCGGAGGATTGGCTGGGCTCGCCGCGTCCATCGCTTTGGGGTCGGCCGATCACTCGGTTACTTTGCTGGAAGCGCGTGCCTTTTTGGGTGGCCGCGCGACATCCTATCCGCTCAATACGGCAGATGACACAAGTACGACCATCGATAATTGCCAGCACGTTCTGCTCCGCTGCTGCACGAATTTGATCGACTTCTATAGGCGTCTAGGAGTAGCCGACAAGATCCACTTCCACCGCGAGTTTTATTGGATCGAGCCGGGTGGACGCACTTCAATCATGAAGCGTGGTTTGTTGCCGGCTCCACTGCATTTTACGGAGTCTTTCGCACGGCTCAAGTTCTTATCTCTTTCCGATAGGATCGGCGTTGCGAGCGGGCTTCTCTCCGTAAAATACGAATACGGCAAGCGAGCAGATCTTGAACAGATTACGATGCTTGAATGGCTGCGCGAAAAGAAGCAGACACCCCGAGCCATCGAGCGATTCTGGCGTCAGGTGCTCGTGAGCGCGATCAACGAAGAATTGGACCGCACCGCCGCGATCCACGGATTGCAGGTTTTCTATCTCGGATTCCTGGCCGAAGCTAATTCATACGAAATGGGAATACCGGCTGTGCCTCTCGGGGATCTCTATTCCGAGAAAGCGTGGGCCGAGTATCCAGACGTCAAAATTTTGGAGCGAAGCACGGTTCAGCAAGTAGTCGTCGAGAACGGCCGCGTTGAAGCGCTAATCACGCCATCGGGCGCCGTCACCGCGGATGCTTATGTTCTCGCGGTCCCTTTCGAACGTGTAGCCGCCCTCGCACCGAATCTTCCTATTGACCTTTCTGCCTTCACGCATTCACCGATTACCGGAATTCACTTATGGTTTGATCGGCCCGTCACAGACTTACCCCATGCAACTCTTTTGGATCGCACAATTCAGTGGATGTTCAACAAAGGCGGAGGCAAGTACATCCAGCTTGTGGTGAGCGCGTCGCGAAGTCTTATCCAGATGTCTAGAGAGGACATTGTTGCGTTGGCTTTGAAGGAGCTAAAGGAATTCATCCCGAACGTAGCCGCCGCAACACTCGATCACGCCCACGTCGTGAAAGAAGTGCGCGCGACCTTCTCCGCCGCTCCAAACCTTGAGCAACAGAGGCCTTTGAGCACCACATCGATTCCCAATCTTTTTCTAGCCGGAGACTGGACACGTTCCGGCTGGCCCGCGACGATGGAGGGCGCGGTACGCAGCGGCTATCTGGCCGCCGAGGCTGTGACCCGGCTCTCTGGGACGCCGCACCGATTTTTAAAGGCCGACGTCCCCTAATTTACGATTTCGCTAGAAGCAGCGAGGCCTGTAACATGGCCCTGGCATAAGCCACGTCATACACCATTCCGGTGTAACCGCCGCCTCCGGGATATTGGTTGTGAATACCGACAGCACGGTCGTAATCCAGGGCGCGTTCGTGTTCCGGATAAACCATTCTTGTGTATTTCACACGTACCAGTTCGCGCATAACGGCCAGCATATTATTCTCGCCTTCATCAATGAACACTTCGGTGTACTTGTTGTACGGCTCTCTTACACGGACGTTCCGATAGTGTACGTGATTGATACGATCCCTCGACCCGAAGTAACGGCAGACCTCGACTGGATCGTGCCCCATTTCTCGCGTTACTCCGCAATCGAAGGTGATGCCGTTCGACGGGCTGTTGACGATTCCGATCAGATGCTTCCACCCTTCGACCGTTCCCATGATTTGTCCTGAGCCACGGCTTAGTGCGACGGGAGGATCGTTCGGATGCAGCGCCAGGCGCACGTTGGACTGCTCCGCGACGGGAATAACAGCCTTCAGGAAATAAGTGATGTTGCTCCACATTTCATCGAGGGTGTGCGCGCCTTCTTCGGGAAGCGGCGGCAAATTCTTTACTCGGTCGGCATCGAAGGCAGTTAGTCCCGCGCCCCCGCGGCCATCTTGCTGGTAATAGCCTTCAATGGCACGGTGAGCGTAAAAGTTATATTCAACAACGGGAACCCCAACTTTGCCCGCGGCTTGGATGGACTGTTTGAACTTCTCGATCTCCTCATCGCGGCCGGGTCTGCCATAGATAGTGTTCGGAAATCCTGCGATCATCATGTTGCCCACTTCTAAGCCGCCAGCTTTGACTTTGTCAACGATTGCCCGAAGCGTAGCCTCGTCCCACGGAAACTTCGGACCGCCCATCAGCACATGATTCACGCCGATTTGTTTTACCTCGCGGATAGCCGTATCCGTGATGCCGCGCCCGTTTAGGGGAGCTCCGATCTTAGGCGTACCGGGACCTTCCTGCGGCATGCCCGCTCCAGGCGTCCACTTTGCATCCGGCTCCGCGGCATGTAGAAGGGCGGTGGGCAGCAAGGCCGCTGAAGCAGTACTCTTAATCAATTTTCTGCGAGAGAAGTTCGTATCCGTCATAGGTGTCCGATTCGATTCTACTGCTTTGTGCTCGATTCAAGTGAAGTATCTAGTTCTCTATTGGGAGGGTAGCGTGAAACATCTATTCATCAAAACTCCGGCCGCGCTGATCGCCGCCACGTTTTTGCTGGCTTGCTGCGCTTATGGCCAAAAAGTAAACGGCACGATTGTGGGCACGGTAACGGACAGCTCAGGCGCCGAAGTGCCAAATGCTTCAGCCGCAAGCTTCAAACCGATTCCAGCGGCTATTACTCAGTGCCGGATTTGCCGCCGGGAAATTACAAAATCGACACCATAAGGGAGGGATTCGCGCCTCAAGAACGCGTTGGAGTTGCGCTCTTCGTGAATAGTACAGCCAGAATCGACATAGCCTTGCAGCCTGGTACTCTTACGCAGTCCGTCAATGTCACCGAGGAATCCGAGGCGGTACTTCAAGCCGACACGGCGGACACTGGACGGAAGATCGATACCGCGCAGACGCAGCAGTTACCGCTGTGGCAAGGACGTAACTTTCAGAACTTATTGAATCTGGTGCCGGGAGCCGGGGTGGCGCAGCGCGACCGCTCCACGTTTTTCAACCCGCAGAATAGTCTCGCCTCCACGGTGAACGGAAACGCCAGTCTTTATAACGATTACGACATCGAAGGGATTGACGACAATCAACGCACTAACCTACTGCAGATTTATATTCCTCCGATTGAAGAGATTCAGGAAGTCGAAATTACAACGAGTAACTACGATCCCGAACAGGGCTCTGCTCTAGGCGCGGTGACGAACGTCATTCTGAAATCCGGGAGCAATCAATTTCATGGTGAAGTGTACGAGTTCTATCAAGGTAATGCATTGGACACGAGAAATTTCTTCCAGGTCGGAGCCAATGGGGCGCCGTTTCATTTCCCACACATCGTGGATAACTACTACGGAGGGAACATTGGCGGTCCCATCCGGAAGCAAAAGACATTCTTTTTTGTGGGCTACCTTGAGCACCGCAACGAACCGAAGAATCGTACCAGTTAAGCGTGCCGACGGCCGATATTCGCAATGGAGATTTCAGCGATTCTGCACTAACAAAGACTTATGATCCCATTACGGGCGACACTTCCGATTGTTTACCCGGCGGAAACGCCAAGCTCTGCGGTACCGGACGGACTCAGTTTCCTGGAAACGTCATTCCGATAGGGCGGCTGAATCCCGTGGCGCTGAAACTCCTGTCTTATGTTCCGCTGCCTAACAACAATCTCAACGTACAGGGCACGCGGCGGTATCAGAATAACTTTTTGACAAGCAGCGGGTTCGTCCAGAACACGCCTGACGTGGATGCGACAATCGATCATTATTTGACCCAGAACGACCACTTATCGAGCCGTTTCAGTTTCGAAGATCCAACTCTGTCGCAACCCGGAATCTTCGGTGTCGCTGGCTGCGATTGGGTTCCGGGAAGGACCAATCAAGCCAAAGGAGACTCAGCCTAAGAACAAAATATGCAGTATTTTCTCGCAGGTATTGAAGCTTTTCTCGCGAGGGGATTTGGAGAAGGCGGTAAAGGAGCACGGAGCCGAGCGGCACGCGCGCGGTTTCACGAGTTGGGGACAGTTCATGGCGATGCTGTTTTGCCAGTTGGGGCGCGCCCATTCGCTGCGTGAGATTTGCGGCGGTCTGGCGTGCTGCGAGGGGCAGTTGAAGCATCTGGGCGTACCGCCGGCCCCGAAGAGGTCCCCGCTGGCCTACGCGAACGAACACCGGGCGTGGGAACTTTATCAGGCGGTATTTGAACAGACGCTGGTGAAGTGCCCGACCCTGGTGGCAAGCCAGAGTGGCCGGAAGAAGAAGTTCCGCTTCAAAAACAAGTTGATGAGCCTGGACGGGAGCATCATCGATCTTTCAGTGAGCATGTTCGACTGGGCGAAGTACAGGCGAACGAAGGGCGCCATCAAACTGTACCTGCTTCTCGACCACGATGGATACCTGCCGTCGTTCGCCGTGGTGACGGAAGGCAAGACCAGCGAGATCAAGGTGGCCCGCACAGTGCGGTTCGATTGGGGCACGATACTGGCGATTGACCGCGGTTACATAGATTACGAGTGGTTCCGGGAACTGAGCATGGCGGAAGTGTGTTTCGTGACGTGGATGAAGGAGAAGGCGGTTTATGAAGTGAGACAGGAAGGCAAGTCAGAACGCTTCAGATTCCTTGTATCCGCGACCGCGTGGTGCAGGGCGCCCTGAAGCTGATGCTGGAAGCTGTCGTCGAGGCGGACTTTTGCTCCAACTCTTATGGATTCCGGCCCAAGCGGTCACCGCATCGCGCGCTGGCGGAAGTCAGACGCAGTGTGATGCGGCGTATGTCGACCGTCATCGATGTGGATCGGTCGCGCTATTTCGACACGATTCGGCACTCGGTGCTGTTAGACAAGATCGCGAAGCGAATCCAGGACCCAGAAGTCCTGCGGGGAGGGGCTGGAAACGGAACGAGATCGCTTGTCGCCGCGCCAGTCCTTTACCCGACAGTTGTTCTTCAAAGCACTCAAGCAGAACCTCAAGGTAAAAAGCTTCGTGGGTACCAGTGAGAACGCCTTGCGCATTCAGATTTGGACAGCCCTGATTGCGATCCTGGTGCTGAAGTACCTGCAGTTGAAATCAATGTTCAACTGGTCGCTGTCGAATCTGGCCGCGCTGCTGAGGGAGCAACTATTCTTTTATCGCGCTCTGTTCGTGTGGCTGGACGACCCATTTCAGTCCCCGCCTGCACTGGCAGGCGTGCATGACGACCAGCAGCAACTCCTGATTACGTGGTAAGTGGCCTGGACAGCAGAAACGAGCAGCCGGGGCAGAACAGCAGGAACATTCACCTCAGGAGGTTATGTAACGCGGTAACTCGGACAGCAGCTTTACGGATCGCCAAAAACAACTTATGGCGGACCCGGTTGAACCGCGATTGCACGCGGGGACTCAAGCCTGAGCCATGTCCAATGGTTTCAGTGACGGAGTTCTTGAGAAATCGCTAATTGGGACGCGTGTGATCTGGACCACACCGGATTTCAGCAGCATCGTGGACCAGTCGATCTCATGCAATTGTTCTCAGGCCTCAATTCGAGGAAGGTTGGAGCTTGTGGGGAGCACAGCGGCTGGCCTACTCAGATATTCGAAGTGCTTCTGTACAAGCGCGCGGGAAAGTGGTGACCGCGCTTGAAGCGTTCACTCGCCTGATCCGGGAAGTGCGTACCCCCTGCCAAGCCCGTTGCCGAGTTCCTCAAAGGGGAGATGGACTAATCATCATCTTCGGGATAGTTCAGACCGCTCGGAGAGTGAAAGGCCCGCTCGAATCCATATTCGAACCCATGAACGCAGCCCTCTTTAAGGCCTGCTTTCTTGGCGTATTCAAAGAAACTGATAACCGGAACGATCAGTAGCCACCATTTTTGAAAATAGAGCCGCGGAAGCAGTGACACAACTGCGATGATGAGCACCGTTCTTGTCGATATCAGGAAGTTCCCTCCGGTGTCGAACCGTTGGAATGCCTTCCGGGCCAGAGCATATTCTTCTCCAGGAATATCGATCAAGTCTACTCCTTCTGTTAACTCTAACTACGCATTTGTGACCACTTCGGTTGAGGCCATCAAAGAAGTAGGTTGGCCGCCTACCCAGGCAATGATGATTGCGCAACGCTCATCACCACCCAATTTATTACTTTCGAACACGCCATTAACGACAGCTTCACTCCTCGAACTCCAGAATATTCATTTCCTCACGAGGCTGTCCTTAACTAGGGGCGCAGTAGTTGCCTCAGGCAAAGCTGACTTCAATTTCTTCGGTCTCGCTCCAGTCTGGGCGGCTCTTTTTCACCAGGTTTCGCAATCAGGCAATGCTTGAAATCGCGACGGCACGGCTGGCCCAAGACCCATTCGATTCCTATCTGGCCGTTCTCGACAGGCCAGCGATCTACCTTCACGAAAGGAATATTCGGGAAAGCGTCGATGTTAAGCGGATATAGCGGGTTGGGATGAAGAACGCCCAGCACCGACACCAGCACCGATTGCGCTGCGAGCGCGCTGCTGAACAGTGCGTCCGCGCCGATATGGCTCGAGACGATCGCGAGAACACGCGGCATCTTGTGGTTCGACAGCTGCGGAACCTTATCGGAAACTCTCGAGATTCGGTCTGTGATCATGCTGAAGGCGAAACCCGACACGGGTCGGCGTGGCGCTTTGTTGGGCCATCCACTTCTGCTCTCCACGGCGGTAGGCTTGAGCGTTGTCGCCTCGACGACCAACGGCCACGAACCCTGATCTGAGAACCCGATCGGCCTGGAGGTGCAGAGAAAGTCACCACCGCCGATACCTGGTCCGCGATCAAGGGTCTCAATCGGAGCTGTTGCAGCACGCCGAAAACTATCACGTCGGCCAATGCGGATTCCGGGCTTTCGCGGTGCCGGTTCTGGAATGTCTTCAGGTTTTTGGGAGCTTCGGCAACGATGTACTCGACGAAAGAGCCTACGAGTTCGTAGGGGCTCGCCGCATTTCTGAAGGAGCGGCGCAAACGACGATCCCTACTTTCTTCCGAAGTCGATGCACGGCCAATCGCGAAAGTCAGGCCCAAACCGACGGCTATTCCAGCCGTGCCAATCGCCTTCTGGAGAGTAGTCACGTGTTTTGCCATTGTGTTAGCCGGCCCTCATCTTTTGCAAAAAGAATCCAACCCTAATGGCGCATTCACTTGCAAACCAGTGGAGAACCGCTCCCGCGCGGACCAAGCTCGATGGCCTCGGCATTTGAAACCTTCCCGGCCTCCACCGAAAACCGCAGAAGCGTCCGCACCTTGTGCCATCCGTTATGCCCGCAAGCTCCCGGATTCATATAAATCAAGCCGAGCGCCGGATCGCGCATTACTCTCAAAATGTGAGAATGACTGCACACAAATAGCCCCGGTTTTCGCCGGATCAGTTCCTTCTTCGCTTTCGAATCGTAGTTGCCGGGATGTCCGCCGATATGTGTCATATAGACCGGAACGCCCTCGCAATCCCACGCAAGATCCCGATCCACTTCGCTCCGGATTTGAGCGCCATCGACGTTCCCGTAAACACCGCGAGTGGGCTTGAACCGCTTCAACCGGTCGAGCACGTCCACCGTGCCGAAGTCTCCCGCGTGCCACAGTTCGTCGCATTCGGCAAAGTAGGTAAACACGGCTTCATCCAGGAAGCCATGCGTGTCGGAAAGCAGCCCGATGCGCATCCCTACATCGTACGCGCCCAATCCCGCGGACCGCGTGTGTTAGCCTGTTAGCGTTCTCGCTATCAAACGCTTAAGCTCGTGATTTTGCGGGCCGCTTTGACCCTTTTCCCATGTCGCTGCAGGTTTTCTTGCAAGCCCAACTTCTCGGTGCCGAAGAGTTTCTGGCTGCTTCATCCGTTGAGCACCAGGACGACGCGGCGGATTTCATTGGCCGCTCCGCGTGGCTTAGTCTGATTTGTGAAGTGCTCCCAAGAGCCCTTCTTTCCGAGTTGAAGCTGTCTCGAATGCTGCTCGGGTCAAGCAGCGCAGAGCAGTTTTTTCTCGTTCTCGCCGAAGATGAAATTCCGCGCGCAAACGAGTTCCTTCAATCCGCGGACGCGGCACTGCGTGAAATTTCACAAGAAACACTTCATCTACATTGGGCCAGCACAGAGAACCTGGGCGCGTGGCCGGTTGCACGCAAACGGCTGGATGACGCACTCTCCGCAAGAACGTCGGCGCCACTTTCGCATCAAGCCGACGCGAGTGCATTCTTTGCCCCTTTTATAGAGGTAGCCGAAGCGGGTTCAGGCAATTATTTCAGTACATTCGCGGAGAAGCTTGCTTCCGCATCAAGCGTGGGCTGGTCTCCAGATCGCCCGGCGCGTCTGCTTTGGGACGAAGGCCAGTATTCGTGGCCACTCAAAGAACAATCCGCTGAAGAAGACGACGGCATTCTGTTTCCGCGCCGGTTTGCGATGGACGAAGATGCCACGCGTACAAGCTCTCTGGCGGAACTGGCGGAACGCGGAGAAGGCAATCCGGGCTGGGGCGTCTTGCGCGGCGATGTCGATCAGTTCGAGGCGCGTCTAAAACGGGCGGCGACAATCGAAGAGCATATCCACCTTTCTGTGCTCTTCAAGAAATTCATCGCCGGCGAACTGGCGTTCCTTTGCACGCTTCCCGAGTTCTGGCGCAGAGTCACCATCCTTTACCGGGGCGGCGACGATTTCGCGATTGTCGGCTCGTGGGATGCATTGATTGCACTGGCGCGCGAACTCCATCGCGTGTTTGAGACGTTCGCGGAAGAGAATCTGCAATCCTTTGCCGGGGTAGAATCGAAGACCATCAGCATGGCGTTGGCGATTGCGCCTGAAACCGGCACTCCTCTGTCTGTTGTCTTCGAAGAGGCCGGTCTGCATCTGCGCGGCACGAAAGCTAACGAGCCGGGCAGTTTCTATTTGTTTGGAAGAACGCTCGAATGGAAACGATTGGGCGATGCGGAAGAATTGAAGAGCAGCCTGGTGCGCATGGTGCGCGACTTCGGGTTCGCCCGCGACTATATTGACGACCTCGCGGGGGTCTACCGCGATTCTTTCTCGGCGCGGGCCGTGCGCCGGGGAAAGACGGTACGCGCGGACAAACCGTGGCGCACTTACATGCGGGTATCGCGAGTGATTCCGCCTTCGCGCGGAAAAGAACTGGCGAACCTGCGCAATGTCGTTATCACCCATTTGTTGGGGAAGAAAACGGCTGGTCTGAAACTAAGGCCGTCGGCGCGGGTGGGCCTCGAATGGGCACGCCTTGCTGCCGGAGTATAAATCAAAGCCTCACGCGAATACTGGGAAAAACGCAAATGCCTGACACTGAAGAAAAAAAACCTGACGAACGCCGTCCTGCGGAGAACCGGCCGCCCCGAGAGAATCGCGGCGGTGGAAGTGCTCCGCGCGGAAATGAACGCGGCGGCTCCGGCGAAGGGCGCGGCGGTGATCGAGGGGGAGATAGAGGTGGAGACCGCGGCCGTGATCCTCGCGGCGGCCCAGGCGGGCGGGGTCCGGGCGACCGGCGCATGGAAGGTCCTCCGGAGATCGATATCGACAAGCTGATTGCCGACAGTCTCTATATGGACAATCAGGCGCACGTGGTCGTGAGCCGGATGCGCGATATGGATTCAGGCACGAAGAGCCAGTTGCGCCGTCTTTATAATGCGGTTCGCCGCGCCACGCGCGCATCGGAAGGCGAGCGCCAGCACGAGTTTGTGATGGTCCGGGCGCGTCTGGCCTACACCATCGCGCGGCATTCGCTTCGCAGTCTCGATCCGCTCGAACGGCTGCTGCTGCAAGTCACACGCAAAAACGATACACGTGGATACGAGCGGTTCCGCGACTTATTCGAAGCGATCATCGCCTACAACGAGTAGAAACAGGACATTGTTCATGAGTTCTCATACCGCTACAACTGAATTGACGTTTCTTGGAAAGCTGGTTCTCGAAGGAGAGATCCAATGTCAGACCGGCTTACATATCGGAGCTGGAAAAGGATCGCTCGAAATCGGAGGCGCCGACAATCCGGTTGTGAAAGACGCCTTCGGCATTCCTTATATTCCCGGCAGTTCGCTGCGCGGCCGTCTGCGCTCGCTGCTGGAACAGACGCTGGGGTTGGCTGTCCCAAGCGAACTGGTTTACCTGTCGAAGCGCAAGGGTCAGGAAGTTCGTATCCATCAAAGCGATCGCCCGGACGACGAGGTTTGCGTGCTGTTTGGACGAACCCCAGGACGCGTCGAACGGGTGAGTGGCCCGGAGTCGAACGATACAGGAGCCACACCTTCGCGCTTGACCGTTTACGATGCGCCTTTGGTTATCGACAGCATTACTCCGCAAATGCGCGAAAACCTGGATGACGAACTGACCGAGGTGAAAAGCGAGAACGCGGTAGACCGCATTACCTCGCAAGCAAATCCGCGCACTTTGGAGCGCGTTCCGGCGGGTGCGCGATTCCGGTTCCGCATGGTGCTGGATGTACTTTGTCCCGAAGACCGGCCTTTACTGGCGCGAGTTGCCGAAGGTTTGCGGCTTTTAGAAGACGATGCACTGGGCGGCGGCGGCAGCCGAGGCAGTGGCCGTATTGGGTTCACTGGACTCGGGCTGACCTGGCGGAATAAGGATTACTACGCGAAGGGCGCGGTGGAAACAAGTCTGCTCGCGGCAGCTGACCTGGCGGCTCTACAGCAACTGGTAAGCGCGGACGATTTCGCCGAGAAACTCGCTTAAGAATGCAGCAGGCAGCGTTGATTCGCCTGCGGCCTAGAGGGCCGTGGCGATATGGTCCCGGAGAAGGCGGACACGACCGCGTGGATACGCTCTATCGGAGCGACCGCTTGTATTCCGCAGTCACCATTGCGATGAAGCAACTCGGGATGCTTGATGAGTGGCTGGATGCGACGGCACGCAATGCGAATCCGGCCGTCGCGTTCACGTCGGTGTTTCCCTTCCAGGGAGACACCCTGTTCGCTCCGCCGCCATCGACCTTGTGGCCGCCGCCTTCCGAACTTCTGACTACCCCAAGTTTGGTGTTTTTAGCCAAGATCCGCTGGAATGCGGCCAAATTTGTTCCGGTCAGCTTGATTGAATCGATGCTGATGGGCCAGAACGTATTGGCGGATCAGTGGATTCCCGATCCCGAAACGGCTTGCCTCCTGCGGCGGGATCGTCCGAGCACGAGTCCATTTCACGTTGTAGTCAAGACGCGAGGGGCCGTGGACAGGGTTAGTAACGGCGCCGTTCATGTTCACGCGGCTGCCTGTGTGGAATTTGAGGCGGGCGCGGGGCTCTGGACGCTCGCAAGATACTCGGACGAACAGGCTCGTGGCCGGTGGGACGACCGCATACAAGCTGCATTCCGGCTTTTGGGAGATACGGGTTTCGGCGGTAAGCGGAGCAGCGGATGGGGACAGACGGAAGCGCCGGAGTTTCAGGCTGGTTCCTGGCCCGGCGTCTTGATGCCGAAGCTGGCTCGAAAGATCTCGCGGAGTGGGAATTCCGATGCGCCGGAGTCGTCTCTATATTGGCTTCTTTCGCTGTACTCTCCTTCTCGAACGGACGCCGTGAACTGGCGCGAGGGCGATTACGAGGCAGTCGTTCGCGGAGGCCGCATTGAAAGCGCATCTAGCAATGGAATAGAGAAGAAACGCGTTCGGATGATAGCCGAAGGCTCGGTGTTGGCCGCTCAATCCCAGCCCATCGGAGCCGCTGTCGATGTCGCGCCGGAGGGCTTCCCGCATCCTGTCTACCGAGCTGGCTTTGCAGTCGCTTTGAAGCTGCCCGTGGTGGAGATTGCCGCAGAACAGGAGCCGGTTGAAGTACCGCCCCCTGCTGCGGGAATCGAACCAACTCCGTGCGAACAGCCGGAAGTCGTGCCGGAAGTGATGCAGGAAGTTACACCGGAACCGGAGCCGGAAATGCCACCCGCAGAACCCAATCAGGAAGAGAGCGAGGCGCAAACAGATGAACTATAAAGCTACCGCGCTCACGCCGCTTCTGGTTGGCGACGGAGAAGCATTATCGCCGATCGACTACATGGTCTGGAAAGATCAGGTGAACGTTCTCGATCAGGGGCGCATTTTTAAACTCCTGGCGCGCGGCCCAAGGCTGGAGGGATATCTTACCCAGCTTCGAAAAGCGACCAAGCTGGATTTTGCTTCCTGGGGTGGCTTCGCGCAGAACTTTTCACAGCGGCGAATCCCCTTCGAGAATGCCGAGTCAACGGCGATTTGGAATGCCGCGGAATCGGATTCGCTGTTCATCCCGACGTTTGCGGCGGACCATCGCGGCCCCTATCTTCCTGCTTCCGCTCTTAAGGGCGCTCTGCGGTCAGGTCTGGTGTTTTCACGTTGGTCAGCCGGAACGGTGGACCGGATTGCAGCCGCGTTGGAGGGTGATCGCGCAGCCAGGCGGGTGGCCGAACCTGCTGAAAATGCCGCTGGAGCCTCACAGGTCAGAGTTATTGCCGCAGCGGACAGCCAGCCTGTTCCCGTTTCGTCGTTTAAAGTCTACTTGACGCGAGTCGCTTCGCTCGACACCCGGCAGGCGTCTGGGACGCCGCAGCTCGTGTGGAAAGTCGCTGGACGGGGCAGTGTCCAGCCGCAGCGTGTAGCCGACGCGACACCGCTGTTCGCTGAAATGGCTGTTCCAGGTACTGCGTTCGATGGGACTTGGCAAGAGCGCACGTTCCTTGAAAATCCCGAGCTTACGCGCGCGTTGGGATGGAGGTCTGTGCCCGATCCCAAGGCCATCGTCGAGGCTAGTAATCAATATGCGGCGGCGCAGCTCGATTTGCATGGAAAGTACGCCGAAGTCACAGGGCTAAAAGGACTTACCCAGACCGTTCAGCGACTGAAGGCCGAACTCGAAACCGCTCAGGCCGACTCTTTGAGTTGTCTGCTTTGCCTCGGCTGGGGCAGTGGGTTCGTTTCGAAAACCGCTTTCCTCGATACCGATCAGGAGAGCTACCGCAAAATACTGAGGGCGGTACCATCTATCAGCAAGTCCATCCGCGAGGGTGTACCCTTCCCAAAGACCCGCCGCGTCGTCTTCATGGGGGGACAACCTGCTAGCCTTCCAGGCTGGGTTAAGCTGCAGTTTGAGAAGTAACGGTACTCTCCGACACATTAATTTTGATTTTGGTTGTAAGGTTTGTACTAAAAATGCCGATCATATAACTATGACGAGCTCCACCGAGCCTTTGAGGCGCGTCTCTATTTCTGCCGGTTCTATCTTCGGTGGTTCTGGAAGCCGCTATGTATAAGGCCTACTTCGGGTTATCGGAAAACCCTTTCAATCTCAGTCCCGACCCACAGTTTCTCTATCGCAGCCCTCAACACGAGGAAGCGTTAGCCAATCTGATTTATGGCGTGCGGAGCCGGAAGGGCTTCATTGTCTTAAGTGGTGAAGTGGGTACCGGCAAAACCACCATGCTTGAATGTCTCCGGGACTACCTGGACTCGCAGCGTGTCGAATTTGCCTTTGTTTTCAACTCGCGCCTGACTCCCGATCAGTTTTTCGAGATGATGGCGTACGATTTCGACTTGCAGTGCGACCGTAAATCCAAGACTTCCGTTCTGTTCGCCTTGAATACCCTGTTGATCGAGCAAGCTGAACGAGGCCGTACCTGCGTTTTAATTGTCGATGAGGCGCATAATCTTGAATGGGACGTGCTCGAAGAGATCCGGCTTCTTGGGAACCTTGAAAACCGGCAAGGCAAACTGTTACAGATTATCCTGGCAGGGCAGCAGGAGCTGGACCGTAAACTTGACGCCCCAAACCTGCGGCAACTGAAGCAAAGAATTGTGCTGCGCTGCACGCTGAATTCCTTAAATCCCGACGAGACATCGGCTTACGTCGAAAGCCGCTTGGAACGGGCGGGTATGCCGAAGCAGCGGGTCTTCTCGCCGGAGATTCTCGAGGAGATCCACAAACGCTCCCGGGGCATTCCACGGCTGATTAATCTGCTCTGCGACAATCTGCTGGTTACCTGTTTTGCGATGGAGACACGCGCGGCAACGCTCCAGATGCTGGAAGAGGTTTCCCAGGATCTACGGCTCGAATGGCCCGGCTCTAGTCATCGCCGGGGCAGAGCGCGCTACTCGATCTCAGAAGAGCAGTACCCCGAGGAACCACTCTCCGTTAGCCGCGAGTAGCTCTTATTTTTCTTCGAGCAGCAGAACCGGAGTAAGAGCCAGCGGCTTGGAAAAGCCTTCAGACGAGGTCTCCAGCGCAGCCGATGCTCCTTGTAGCTTGCCATCGAAGATATGCGGATGAACGGAAACATTGGTTTGGATCATCTGCACTGCCCCGTATTGCAGTACCGGGAAGGCCTGTGGACAGGACGACAAGTGTTCCTGCACAACATATGAAGTTTGGGAAGCCAGGCGAAGCGACCGTTCCCAGGCGTTCTGGCTTAAATCGGCGCCCACAAAGATCTGATGACCGGCCGAGTCGTCGTTCGGCCGCAGAGCGAGTTGCGCGCGGTTCCGAACGATAAAAGGGAACAGATCGATTTCCTGATCTTTGTACTGTGTTCTGCGCGCAAATATGACTCGCGTCCAAGGCACGTGAGCTTCGACCAGCTTCCGGTCGGCTGCGGCAAATTTCTCCATCACCGCCTCGTCCGTCAATAGCTCGAACAGAGCGCGGCGCCGGGTCATTTCAGAGCGGAATCCGTTCACAACGCACACGGCATGGTCGCGGTAAGCACGAAGAAGTGGATGAGACAGATCGAACCGGACCAGCAATTCGCGAGTGAGCAAACGGCGAAAGACAACATCGATCTGGAAGTCGCCGGAGCGGAGCTTTCCATCGGAGTACTCAAGCTGCTCGGGCCAGACGAGGCGGACGGATGCCCCCGCGTGCTTCAGTAACTCTGCCACCAACTCGCCCTCCCCTA
>JALYVD010000121.1 GCA_030853405.1 Acidobacteriota bacterium
AGTTGCCGCTCACGATGAAAGCGCAATTCATCCTCTAACTCCGCCTCCACAACATTCCGCCGGACCAGGGAGCGAATACGAAAGACAATATCGTTGAGCATGGCGCGATCCTAAACTGTCCCGAGCACCTGGGCCATGGCCGCCGCCAGCTTGTTCCAACTAGCCGTCTCAAACTCGAGTTGGCGGTGCCCGGCTTTGGTGAGCTCGTAATATTTGGCGCGCCGGTTGTTCTCGGATGTTCCCCACCTTGCTTTGATCCAGCCGCGGCGCTCCAGCCTGTGTAGAGCGGGATACAGCGACCCTTGCTGAAGGCGTAGCTGGTCACTTGAGGTTTGTTGAACACGCTCGGAAATGCCCCAGCCATGCTGAGGTCCGAGAACGAGGGTGCGCAGAATCAAAAGATCCACGGTCCCTTGCGGAAGATCGATACGTTGTTCGGGCATATGCTCCCCTTATACTTCTACAGAGGATTGTGCATCATTACTTGTCGAAGTGCAAGGGGAAACATTCTGGTGCGCTCACTACACAGCAGATTCACTTCGCGAAATATGAATTGGCCGGATGATGTGCTCCCCGAGACATTTTCGACGCAACCTTGTGGCTCGAGCCGGGGATGCGTGGGCGGGGTATTTTCCCGTGCTTGGCCCGTGCTGCCGCCCGCTAGAGGCCGAGGAAGCGGCGGTAACGTTGAGCGGCGGTGGCTACCGCGCTCTGCTCCGCGTCGCGCAGCGGCTCGAAAGGCACGAACGTGATAGCCGCCTCGTGTTTTTTCAAAACACGCTTCCATGTGCCCACCACACGGCCCTCAATGACAATCGTCGGCAGAAACATACCGTTTCCGCCAGGCACAATTTTTCGGGAGTGCCGTGGCTCTAGTACTGCGCTGCGGTCTTTGTAACCCAGCAGGTATTCATCAAATCCTGGCAGAAGATAGGCAGCACCTCTGGCCGAATTCAAGATTTGCGGCTCCTGAGGCATCCAAAAGGAGACCCCGTCAACTACCTGCTGCAATAACTGTAAACAAACGTTACTCAGGCCGATCTTCGCTTCGGATATTGTCAGACCCGTCCACCAAACGAAGTCCTGTAGGGTTGCGGGCCCATGGCCAAAAAAATACCGTCTCGCCAACTCGCCCAAAGCAACCTCACGTTCGAGACTATTACTCGATGGCGCCCATTCCTCAAGCAGGGCGAAAGTCTGCTGTTTGCCCTGGCGCGCGCCGAAACAAATAAGACCCTCCTGCGCCAATCGCCACAAGATGTGATAACCACGCTGTTGCGTTGTTGAAATTCCGGCGCTTTCCAAAAGGCCCATCATGGCGGCCCGTGTCAGCTGCCGGTTTCCCTCTAAGGCGCGGATAAACAGTTTTCGCGTACGCGAAAAGACCTTCTCACCGAGTTCAAGTTGCTGGAATCTTCGAGCGCTCTTCGCGATGGTCCTCGGCCCTAATAGTTCGAGCATCCAACGGATATCCTCGGCTGCTATAAAGTGGAGCGTTCCGCGCATTGCCCAAGTACGGATAATCTTGCGTTCCGAGATGGCCAGTTCGACGCTAGTCTCTGTGGCATCCGGTAAACGCAGGCCAATCGCCCATAACGCGCTTGTGTAATCCTGGGCCTGAACCGCACCTAGCGCGGCGACTACGTCACCCGCGTTCTTGGACCGGGCACAAGAGATCTGCTGATTGACGAGCCGGTAACTCGCTAAGTTGTTTTGAGCCAAATAGAACAATACGAATCTTAATTTGTTCAGTATCGCTCATCACGCTTGCAGCGGCTCGCGGCAGCCCTAAACGCTAGCCGTAGCCAGTTCATGGCGGATCGCGTACTTCACCAATCCCGCCACGTCGTGAATATCCAGCTTGCGCATTAAGCTCGACCGGTAAGTGTCCACTGTCTTAGGACTCAATGCAAGACGCGCCGCGATTTCTTTGGCCCGCACGCCGTCTACTAACAGGGAGAACACTTGGAACTCGCGGCTGCTAAGAGTGTCGATCGAATCGTCACTCGGATTTCTGGGACTACTCTCGCCGAACAGCGACATTACTTCGATCTGTGGAGAAACGTAGATTCCGCCCTGGGTGAACTGGCCAAAAGCATCGGCCATTTGACTAGCGGTAGAAGTTTTCAACAGGTACCCGCACGCGCCCGAACGCAACACATCCAGCACAGTCTTTCGGTCCTTGCGAACCGAGAAAACCGCGCATCGAGTGCGCAATCCTTTCTCCCGAACCGCGCGGATCACTTCCGTGGCGGCCAGATCGGAGAGCCCTAAATCCAGCAGAGCGAGTCCTGGTTCCAGCCGTTCGATTTCCGCCAGGGCTGCCGTGGCCGTGCCCACCTGAGAAGTCACGTGAAAGCCTTGAATCGCGTTACAAAGAGCCGCCAGGCCCTCGCGAACCAGCGTCAGCTCGTCGGCAAGCAACACTTCAACCGTATGCGGCTCGTACGGCGGCGCAAGCGCAAGAGATAAGGCGGAAACGGACATGGATATGGACACGCTTTTGCAGATACAGTGCCCATTTCCAAGTACTTATCTCACTCAGGCCAGATCCGCTCCGCCTTTTTACACCAAAAAAGCACCAGTTGTGCCTAAGTAAAGCTTCGAACCGCCGCCGCTTCGTCGTCATAAACGTCGAAGACAGTGTAAAGCTTTGTAATTTGCAGCAGATCCTTAACGCGTTTGGAAAGCCCTACCAGCTTCAGATGGCCGCCCGCGTTGGTGATGGTCGTGAACCCTGAAACCATCTCTCCGATTCCAGAACTGTCGATGTAAGAAACATCGCTTAAGTTCAGCAAAATCTTCTTATTTCCCTTCGCGGCCAAGTCACGGATCACGTCACGGAACTGGCTTGCGCCTTCTCCTAAAGTAATTCGTCCGGTCGCGTCTATTACCACGACATCGCCTACCTGGCGGGATGTCAATTTAACACTCACTTCTGCCTCCTTGCTGCATCGGTTATTTGAAAATGGATCGGTTACCCAAAAATTCTAAGACCCGGGAACGTTCTTCACGAGTTTCACTTCGGTTCCCCCGCCCGGGCGAGGGTGGAGATCGAACTCGTCCATAAAAGCTCGAATCAAAAGAATGCCCCGGCCCGACTGCCGCAGCAGATTCTCGGGCGAGGTCGGATCCGGCAACGAACTCAAGTCGAATCCTTCGCCTTCGTCGCCGATCGTTACAGCGATGCCCGCCCCCGTCCGTTCGATATCGAAATGAACCTGTTTCTTCTTGCTGTAACGGTTGCCGTGGACAACGGCATTCACCATGCATTCCCGCACGGCCATGCCGATCTGATGCTGCTCGTCCTCGTCGAAACCAACCTTGTTCGCCTCTTCGACAGCCATGGCCTCGGCTTCGTCTACGCTCTTCAATGTTGATTCGAGTGTTCTATGGATCTGCTCCATTTTGCCGTTTCCGTGATTGACGATTAAAGGACGCATGTGAATTCCGTTGGCTTCAGCGGCCGCTCACAGCGAAAAGTCACATTAGACCACGGTCACGCCTGAAACAACAATACCGCGAGGTTTGAAACGGCGTGAGATCGCCTATCTCGGCCGGCTACTAGATCCAAACCGAACCGCCGCCTCGCTATTCTTTTCTAATACGACCTCGCTGCCGCGCGAAATCACATTCGTGAAGACCGACATTGCCAGCCCATAGTAACCGAGCGCCGTCCCAATCTGGTGCGGTCCCCGCGACGCAATCGTTCCCAGCAGTCCAAATCCTGAGAAGCCCCCAAGCGCGCGCCCCGAAGCATTGCCGGTACCGCTTCCGGAAACATCGTGCCTGCCGGCATCGTTGTCGCCCGATTTAGCCGCTACTAGCGCGGCAATAACGGGACGCAAAAGCCGAGTCTCCGACTCCGTCGCTTTGGCCGTACCTTCCTGATCCACCTTCAGCGTGCTTGGATTGCCTTCCGCCGCCACAAGTTGCGCCTGAACTGGACTTGGCCGGTCTATGGGGCGGGAGGTCAACGCGGCTACTGCGGGCGGCAACTGGACGTTCTCGAGAGCGAAGCGGAGTTTTCCGCCGCGGTGAAACATTCGCGCGTGCTGCGTCAGCGTGATCCGGCCATTCAGCCGCGTGCCTTCCGGCAAAACCAGGTGGTGGTCCGGAGTAAACAGCGGCTGAGTCAGCACGCCCTGCAACGGGTCGCCCACACGCGCATCCATCGAACTCACCGTTTGCACAATGCGCATTTGAGCGTTCGAATCCGTAGGCGGAGCGCCGCCTAGCGTGCTGAAATCCCGCGCCTCCAGGCTGGCGGTTCCGAAGTCTAGCGGTTGCCGCACTAATGCGTCGAAGCGCGTTCGGGATCGATACCACTGCGGATGATACGGCAGCTTCGACATCGCGTAGTTCTCCACCCATTCGCGTCTATTCGGTCCCCGCACAAATTCGAATACGCCGCCGCTTCGCGCGTTGATCTGCGCTTGAATCTGTTGTTTCGCCTTCGCCATCATTCCGGTACCCGGAGCTTTCGGCGGCTTTGCGTTCTTCTTCGCAGGCCGGGGCGGGACATAAATCGTAACCAGACCGAAAGCGCTCTCAGTCTGCAATTCTCTGCGCGTTCCGTCCGGAAAATGGCAGGCCGTGAACGCGACTTCAGCGCGCTTCAGGGGTGTGAAATCGCCCCCAACAATCGCCCGGGTTCGCGCCAGCCTCGATACGTGATCGAGCTTCGCAACCCGCCCATCAAAGCTCGATCCTGCGGGGATAACGATGCGGTCGAAGGCCCAGACTGGTTCGATCAATATTGCAGTTACCGGTTCGCCGACGCGGTACCAGACACGCTTCGTAATGTACAGCCTCAACGGCGTGCCAGCTTCCACTCGCAGGGGAACTATGTCGCGAGCCGGTGTTGTCTCCTGTCCGCGCATCGGCAGTGCGGACGCCAGAAGGCAGATCGCCCCGAATCCCAAACCCCGGTTCATGCTTTGAATCTACACGGTTCCCGTTGACGGGTCTTCACGCCGTCAGGAACGCGCGGCAAAAGTCCACCGACTGCCAGCAGACGAGGTCGCCGAACGAGCGCTCGCCAACATGAATGGCCAGCAGCGATGCAAACACGCCAGGATGCCGCGCCAGAGCCGCCAAGACACGGCGTTCGATACCGCTGTGCTTATCCAGCATCAGCATTAGAGAAGCCATCGTACGCGGACGTAAACTGATCCCCCGGTGCACCGTTTCATAAGATCGAAGATCCCCGGCGGCAAAAGCATCGGCCAGCGCCAGTGCTTGTTTGAAAGCAAGGCACATGCCTTCACCCGTGACCGCGTCCACCGAACCCGATGCATCGCCCACCAGCGCCAGCCCTGGACGGCAGACGCTCCGTAAGGACCGCGAAACCGTAAGCGCGCCCCGCTCACTTGAAATGGGCGCCGCGCCCCGCAAACGCTCACTTACTTCCGGATAATCTTTCAGCGCACCTTCCAGACGAAGCTGCGGATCGCGTGAGATTAAAGAAACGCAAATCTCGTCTTTCGTAACGGGTGTTATGTAGATCTGAGACTTTGGCCCCCAATGCAGCTCCATATAAGAGGACCAGTGCGCGGTCCGATAGTGCCGCCGGAAACCGAAGCGCTGCCGCTCCGTTCTGATGCGATGCAAGCCCGCTTGCCGTCGCACCTTTGAGTTCTGTCCATCCGCGCCTATGACAAGTCTCGACCCTATAAACTTCCCGTCAACCGAAACCCCTCCATCCACTAACTGCACGTGCTTCACACCCCAGACAAGATCGACGCCGCAGGCCTCGGCCCTGTCTTTGAGGAGTGTGTGGAGAGCGGTCCGGCGCAGCGCAATACCTTCTCCCCGGGGAAAATCCGCCAGGACGGACGAACGTCCATTAGAAAATCGAATGCCTCGAAATCGAGCGCCCGTTTCCGGTGGAATCGCCACGCCAAGCCTCTGCACGACGCCCACGCTGTCCGGCATCAAACCCTCGCCACACGCCTTATCCACCGGAGGAACCGCGCAATCGAAGAGATTCGCCCGATACCCTTTCTGGGCGATCGCAATGGCAGCCGCCAGCCCCGCTGGACCACCGCCAATCACCGTCACGTCTGAAGAAACCGGAATACCCATGAGAGTAACAGCCACACAAAGGGTCAACCAAATATCTTCCACTCTCGTCTTGAAAGTGTGCGGCAGATTATAGACTCGCGTTCGGGACGCCGAATGGCGTTGGGCCTCCTGCTATTGATTCTCCCCCTCGCAGCCGGAACCAGGAAACTCAAAAAAATTAAAGCGGGAGCCAATCCACCTCAGTACGCCGCCTTCAGCAGACTGCTATCCGATCAGGACCAAGTCCGGCACGCTCTGGACCGGTTGACCTTTGGACCGCGCCCCGGCGACGCCGCGCAATTGGAGCAAACCGGACTCGATGCCTGGCTCGACGCGCAGCTTCATCCGGAACGCATCCCGGAAAATCCCATCCTGCCGCAACGTCTCGCTCCTTTCGATTCGCTGCGCATGAGCATCCGGCAGACCTTTCTCCATTACCCGCCGCCTCAGATGATCGCCGCCGTGG
>JALYVD010000144.1 GCA_030853405.1 Acidobacteriota bacterium
CACCACCACATGGCGCCAAGTGGACGGCAAATGGATGTTCCCCGACAAAACCTTCGCCGACGATACCCTTTTCTTTGAAGACTGGCCCCAGCGCATTCGCATTGTGATTCAGTACTCGAACTACAAGAAATTCGGCGTAGAATCATCCTTGAAGTTCGACGGCCAAGCCCCGCCTCCTTAGAGCTTACTGATAGGATGTCGGCCATGAAGCTGGGGGTGCTGCTCTGCCTATTTTCCGTCCAGGCCTGGGCGGGTCCACCTTTCCAAACGGACGATCCTGAGCCAATCGACTTTCGTCACTACGAACTCTATACCTTTGCGGCCTCGGATGGCACTCCGGTTGAGACGGACACAGCGGGACCAGCGATCGAGTTCAACTGGGGAGCTCTTCCCAACGTTCACCTCCACATCATCGTGCCCGCAGCGGCGATTTTCCCGTCCAATAATCCTCGCTTGGCACCCGCTGGCATTGGGCCCCGGCCGTTCGGTCTAGGCGACATAGAAACCGGTATCAAGTACCGGTTTGTGCAGGAAAGCAAGCACCGCCCGATGATCGGCACGTTCGTGATGTTTGAACTTCCTGCTGGCAACGCCGAACGGGGATTGGGCGTCGGCAAGGCCTGGTACAAGTTGCCGCTCTGGATACAAAAGAGCTTCGGCCCGTGGACAACCTATGGTGGCGGCGGCGAAACCGTCTTCACCGGGAGCCAAGGCTACCGCAATTACAGCTTCGCCGGTTGGCTGGTCCAGCGTGACCTGGGTAAGAAGCTGACGCTCGGGACAGAGGTCTTTTACCACGGTCCCGAGGGTTTGGCCACCGCTCAAACCCGGCCCGCCACGCTGATCGACGTAGGCGGCTATTACAAATTTCGCGACCCCGGCTTTCAACTTCTTTTCTGTTACGGCCACACGGCGTCGGGCAGGACGAAAACTATGCCTATCTGGGTCTTTACTGGACTTGGGGCAAGCCGGGTCCGGACGCGAAAAAAGACATGAGCAGCTTCAGTCCGCTGAATGGTCCGGCACGTCCCTTGTGAACAAAACCTGATAAAGTCGCTGTCAGGAGCCAATCCGATGACCAGTCTCTTATATAGGACCTGGTGGTTGCTGGCCTTATGCGGCGTTCTCGACGCAATATATGCCGCCATGAACTTCGTCACAGAGCACCCGCACAGAGGCACAATAAGGCACATGGGCATGCTTGCTTTAACCGCAGGAGCTTGCACCGTTATAGCCGCGATTTGGAACTCTAGAAAAAGCACATCGTGGCTTCTGCTCCTGAACGGGAGTGCCTGCAGCGCGCTCGGTTTGCTTCTCGTGTTCTGGACTGGCCGACTCGCCTTTACTACCATCGCGCTTCTGATTGTCGTCATGGCATTGAGCCTCGGTGTTTATGAATTGGCAACCGCGGAACGCTTTCTCGACGTCGCTGGTGCGGTCTCGGTCGGTTTTGCATTGGCCTTTCTTGCTTTCGTATTTCACTGGATCAAACTCGATCCACACTCACCCACCCAGACGTTGCTCTGGTTGGGCTCGTTCTTCGGCTTCAGCGCCATCTGCATGACCGCCTTGGCACTGCGTTCCCGGCTAAGTGATCCAGCGCAGCGGTGACCGTTTTTCTGCAGCGTGATCTTTTCAGCGTCGATTTCCTGGCGAGTATCGAAGCCGAATTAGCGCGACGCAAATGGCGAGTAATCGCCTTCCGTCCAGACGAGACAGCAATAGCCGGGTTGCCGATTGGTGGTGGTGTTTTTATCTGCGGAGCACTTTGGGTAAAGCTTCAAATTCTTAAGCGTTTGGGCCTGACCGGGCGAATCCTGCCGGATTATCCAACGGAACTGCGGCATCTGCTGCATAGAACTATTTGGGAAGGTTCGTTAGAGGAATTGCTGCGCGGACCGGCGCGGGCGCAACAACCGGTGTTCGTGAAAGTGAGGATGAGCGGTCGAATCAATTCCGACGCCTTCGCCTCACAATTGGTTGAATCCATAGACGTAGTCGCCGCAGCTCCCATGGTCCACGCCCGTACTCTGTTGGCGTGTTCGGAACCAGTGGAATGGATCGCGGAATGGCGCGTCTACGTTTGTCGCGGGAAAATACAAGACGTGTTCCTGTATTCGCCACGATTGGAAACCCTCGCGGATGTCAAACCAGAAATGGTGATCGATTTCGATG
>JALYVD010000159.1 GCA_030853405.1 Acidobacteriota bacterium
TTCGAAGCTGGTCCGAGGGCGGGTTTGCTCATATCGAAATCGCCGACACGGGGCAGGGTATTTCACCAGATCATTTGGCCCGCATTTACGACCCGTTCTTTACGACCAAGGGCGCCAAGAAGGGCACGGGCCTGGGACTTTCGATTACCTACGGCATCGTTCAAGAGCACAAGGGCACCATCGAAGTGGACAGCTCGCCCGAAACCGGAACCTGTTTCCGCCTGGAATTCCCGGCAATCGCGGCCCGTACCTCGCGCATCGCCGAGTCCCAACGCGAGGCCCTTCCAGTCTGACCCACCCGCGCCTTCCTTGCTTCCGAACGGTAACGCATGTCTGATACAACCACAGTAGTGAGTTTCCCTAACCAAGCTCTTCCCGTTGACCGGGTCAGCGCGCCCGAGCGCCGGCGCATTCTTGTCATCGACGACGAGATAGATATTCGCGAGAGTCTGGAGATGCTGCTGACGGGCGAGAACTACCAAGTCGAGCTTGCGGAAAACGCAACCACCGGCTTTCAAAAGTTCGAGTCGGGCAACTACGATCTCATTTTGCTGGACCTTATGATGCCGGACCGTTCCGGCATGGACGTGCTGGCCGATATTCGAGAACGCGACAAAGAAACTCCGGTGTTTTTGCTGACCGCCTATGGTTCAGTCGAAGTCGCCGTGCGCGCTCTGAAATCGGGCGCCAACGATTATTTCGCCAAGCCTTGGGACAACGAAAAGCTGTTGATCGAGATTGATCGCATGATCTCGAAGGGGCACCTGGAGCGGGAAAACACTCAGCTCAAGCGCGCCCTGAAACAGCGCTATGCTTTCCCCAACATCGTAGGCAAAAGCGACCGCATGATCCGTCTGCTGGACCAAGTGGCGCAAGTGGCTTCGAGCCGCGCGACCATTCTGATTACGGGTGAGACCGGTACGGGAAAGGAACTGATCGCGAAAGCCATACACGCGCACTCGGCACGCGCGGATCAGACATTCGTGCCCGTCAACAGCGGCTCTCTTTCTTCTGAACTTCTTGAATCCACTCTCTTCGGGCATGTGAAAGGTTCGTTCACCAGCGCCGTGGCGAATCGCAAAGGATTATTTGAGGTCGCGAATCGCGGCACAATCTTCTTCGACGAGATCGGTACCATCGCTCCCGATATTCAGGTGAAACTCCTGCGCGTGTTGCAGGACCGCGAGTTCATGCCGCTCGGCTCGAACGAGAGTATCCGCGTCGATGTGCGTCTGATTGCCGCCACCAACGCCGATCTCCGCAAACTGGTCGATGACGGAAAATTCCGCGAAGACCTATATTACCGGCTGAACGTCATCAACTTAAACCTGCCTTCGCTGCGCGACCGCAAGGATGACATTCCGCTGCTTGTGGAGCACTTCTTCACGCGATATTCCCGCGAAAACGAAAAATTTCTAAACAGCGACGGCAAATCGGTCCTCAGCTTCGAGCCTGAGGCCGTGCAAGTACTGATGGAACACAACTGGCCCGGGAATGTCCGCGAACTTGAGAACGCAGTGGAACGCGCGGTGGTTCTGACGACAACCGCCTCTGTCCCGGCACATGTGCTGCCCGATCAGTTGCAGCAGGCGACCGGGCTCAAGATTTCGTTGGATAATAATGGCATGCTCGCCCCCGGCGCGTCGCTCTTCGAAGTGGTGGCCGATTTCGAACGGCGAAAAATCATTGAAGCGCTGGAAATGGTGAGCTATAGCCAGACGGAAGCCGCCGAGTCTTTGCGCATTCCGTTGTCAACTCTGAATCAGAAGATTAAACGTCTGAATATCGACGTGAAACGACGGCCGTCAGCTTAACAGGCTAGTGCCACTCCCTGGCTCGGTAAGTCACTAACAGTTTCCGAGCCGCGCACGCAAGCAAACGGTTTCCGTGCTAAGCGCCTGCCCGGGCGGTCAGGGTTTGAGCGCGAGAACTCGATTTTCTAACAACGAGCCGCGGCTGAATCAAAATTTCTTCGGGCGGCCGGCTGTCCTTATCCTGTATGAGGTTCAATGCCAATCCGGCGGCGGCCTCGCCTAGTCTTTCACTCTCCTGATCGATGCTGCTGAGTGGAACGTGTAGAGCGGAAGCGTAGTTGACGTTTCCCACGCCGATAATCGCAACGTCCTCAGGAATTCGCAGTCCCGATTTGAGCGCGTACTTCATAGCCCCCATTGCCAGCGGGTCATTGGCGCAAAATACGGCGTCGGGACGAGGAGACAGGCTGAATAGATCTCTCATCGCCTGGTAACCCGTAAGGTCTCCTGAATCGTCGGAATGGTCCCGGCAGGCAATGTATTGATCGCCCACAGGTCTGCCGGCACTCGTCAGAGCGTTGCGATATCCTTCTTGCCGGCCAACCGCTGTACTGATGTAGCGGCCTCCCATAAAGGCGACACGCTCGCAGCCGTTTTCGAGGAGATGATTGGTTGCCATCCGGCCCACCGCAACATCATCGGTACCGACGAAATTGGCGTGCAACCCCGAGAACCTCCGGTCCACCAGCACGTAGCGTCTTTGTTGCTCTTCGATGTAGCGGAAGCTCTCAACGGCCGATTGCGCCGAGGCGATCAGCAAAGCATCGAGACGCCGCGTCACCATCTGGGCAATCTCCTGTTTTTCGAGATCCGCATCCTCCTCGGACGATGAGATTACCAGTCCATAACCCCTCTCGCGGAGAACCCTGGAAATGCCTTTCGCAAGTTGGGCGAAGAAGGGGTGAACGAGATCCGGAACCACCAGCCCGATAAGGTTAGTCTTTCCGGTGACAAGTGCGCGCGCCGCCTGATTGGGCTGATAGTTGAGTTCCTTAATCCGCTTTAGCACCCGCTCCCGGGTCGATTCGCTGATGTCCTCGTGATTACGGAGAGCCTTGGAAACGGTCACAACCGAGACGCCAAGGTCGCGGGCGATGTCCTTTAGCCGGGCAGCCATGGTGCTATTCGCCTTTCCCCTATGCGCGCGTTCGCATGCGCGATCCCACAAACGCAAAGTACGCGATGAACACGTAGCAGAACAGCGGAATGATCATGGCTTTGGCCATGCTGGAAGTAGCTTCAGCGAGCAAACCCATGGCCGGTGTGAAGACCGCGCCGCCGATGATGGCCATGACGAGTAACGATCCTCCCAATTTCGTGTTCGGGCCCAATCCCTTCAGCCCAAGCGCGAAGATCGTCGGAAACATCAGCGACATAAAGAAACTCGTCAGGAAAATCGCCCAGAGACCCATCCAACCCGGGAACAAAATTCCAACCGCAACCAGCACCACGTTGGCGATGCTGTAAATTCCCATGAGGCGGTTTGGCGGCACGATGCGCATCAGAGAAGTGGCGGTGAATCTCCCCACCGCGAAAGCAAGCAGCGTCCCGGTCAGGAAGTACCCGGCTATCTTCTCCGGTTGATGTGCGTACTCCTGGACGTATTGAATGAAGTAACTCCAGGTGCCAACCTGTGCGCCGACGTAGAAGAACTGCGCGATTACCGCTTGAATGAAGTGCGGATACCTCATCAAGTGGCGGAACTTCCCGCGGTCCGCGCCCACTGCGTGATCCGCTTCTTCTCCCAGGTCTGGAAATTTCGTTTTTGCCAGAAGCAACGCCCAAACAAGGACCAGACATCCCAGCACTAAATAAGGCGCCGTCACGCGCGAAGTCTCGTGCTGGAGATAAGCCGCGTATTGCCCGGAGCTCTTCATTGAGGCGATCTGGTTGGGACTCAGTTCCACTCCGGAGAAGATGAACGTCGTTCCTACTAACACGCCCACGATGGAACCGAGCGGATTGAACGCCTGCGAGAAATTCAATCGCCTCTCCGACGAGGCGGGGTCGCCGACCTGAGCGATGAACGGGCTTGCGCCTGTTTCTAAAAATGCCAGTCCACTGGCAATCACGAATAGCGCAAACAGAAAAAACCAGTAGTTCTGAAGGAGCCCAGCGGGCCAAAATAAAAAACTGCCCAGCCCATAGAGCGTCAGTCCAGTAATCAATCCCGTCTTGTATCCGAAGCGCCGCATCAACAGCGCGGCCGGCATCGATAACAAAAAGTAACCTAAATAAAACGCCGATTGAACCAGTCCAGCTTGAAACCGCGTAATGGCGAACGATTTCATGAATTGCCGGATCAGGATGTCGTTTAAGTTATTCGGGATACCCCACAGGAAGAAGAGTGTCGTCACTAAGACAAACGGCAGCAGCGCTTCACGCGGAAATAAGTTATGGCCTTTGTCTTTGAAGGAGTCGGCCGATCTTGTTCTAAGTGAGCCCGGGTTCATCATTGTTCGTTTACTCTTGTGTTTACGCGGATTCGAGAATCAAATTCGCGTACTGTGTAGTGTCGCCTGTCCGGATCAACCCAACTGCGGCTGGCACGCGTGTCTTCAACTGCGCGTGAGGTTCGACCACCACCGGTATCTTCTCAAGCGCCTGCTGGAACATGTGCCGCGTCTCGGCGGAATTGCCGGGATGAAACTCCTGCGCCATGAAAACCCGGCCAATCACAAAGTTTTCCTTAATGGCCACGAGCACCTGCAGGACGCGGGGAACATCGTCCACCAGAGAGATATCGACGGTCTCAAGACCGGGCCAAAATGGGAAGCCCCGGTCCGCGATCACAAGCGTGTTCGTATGCCGCACCCGGCTAAGCAATGAATTAATTCGCGGGTTCAGAATTCCAGTTCGAAGCATAGGCTGCCAGTAAACGCTAACTCGGAAGTGTATCGCATCACCACGCGCGGAACAAAGAAACCGGGAACCAGCATTACGTTTTGGAGATTTGGCGATCCGGCCGCTCGTATTGGTATAAACTTTCTATTATCTGAACAATATCGTTGGTGGTCGATAGCGTAGGCGCACGCTCCAGCCGTGGATGTGTGCTTTCCGCAGAGAGGTTGCCATGACAAAGACAGACCGCACATACGAAATTTTGGTGATCGACGATAATCCCGCCGATGCGCATTTTCTGAAGCACGCCTGGTCGGAGTGCAAGAACGTACGTGCGAACGTGCAGATTCTGCATGACTCGCGTGATGCTCTTCGTTACGTACGTGGGGCTGAACCATATAAAAATCACGCAAGGCCCGATTTGATCATGCTGGATTACCGGCATCCTTTGAATGGAGGTCTTGCACTGACTGAAATCAAGGGCGATCCCGATTGTGCTCATCTGCCGGTGATCGTGCTTAGCGGTTCGTCGAATCCCAAAGATTACTTCGAGGCTTACCGAAGACACGCGAATATCTGCTTTCAGAAGCCCAACGATATTCAACAATTTATTGACCTCGTGTGTCAGGTGGCGGATACCTGGCTGCTCAAAGCTGTCCTACCAAGGGGCTGACCGCACTGTGCCATCGAACGAAAAAATCGCACTTGTAACCGGTGCAGGCAGCGGCATCGGACGCGCCGTGGCATTGGCCCTTCAGGAGGCTGGATACGATGTAGCGCTTGCGGGACGCCGAAGCGCAGAACTGGATCGCACCGCGGAACAGGCATCTCCGGCGGGCGGCACGATGCTCGCGTGCCCGGCGGATGTCACCGATCCCGAGTCGGTCCGGTCACTGTTCACGAAAATTAAAGAGCGCTTCGGCCGCCTGGACGTCCTGTTCAATAATGCCGGCGTCAGCGCTCCCGGAGTGCCGATCGACGAACTCACGCTGGAGCAGTGGAACACGGTGGTGGCGGTGAATCTCACTGGAGCGTTCCTATGCGCGCAGCATGCGATTCGGCTTATGAAACGGCAGAGTCCGCGTGGCGGCCGCATTATCAACAACGGCTCTATTTCAGCCCACGTGCCGAGGCCGAACTCCGCTCCCTATACGGCGACCAAGCACGCTGTCACCGGGTTGACCAAGAGCATTTCCCTCGACGGACGCGCCTTTGACATTGCCTGCAGCCAGATCGACATTGGCAATGCCGCAAGCGAGATGACGGAACGCATGAAAGAAGGCGTCCCGCAGGCTAACGGAACAAGAATGCCCGAGCCTCGAATGAACCTTCAGCATGTGGCCGACGCGGTCCTTTATATCGCGAGTTTGCCGCTTGAAGCTAATGTGCAGTTCATGACGGTGATGGCGACGAAAATGCCGTTTATTGGGCGCGGGTGAATCCGAAAAAAACAATAGATTTGTTTTTATGCCGGCCTGTTCAGCCGAAGAGCATTCTCATCAAGACCACGGCAACTTGCGTATCCGCTTAATGCAAGTGTGAGGTCGAATTCGCCTACGAAATTGCGCAACATATCGCAGATCCCACGCTCACCCGCAGCCGCGAGTGCCCAACAATAGGGCCGTCCAATCAGAACGGCACGCGCACCCAAAGAAATCGCCTTGAAAACATCGGCCGCGCACCGGATTCCGCTGTCGAACAAAACTGCCGCTTTCCCATTTACAGCATTGACTACATCCGGAAGCATATCGAGCGTAGCAACGCCGCCGTCTACCTGGCGGCCGCCATGGTTTGAAACGATTATGCCGTCAACTCCGCAATCCAACGCGCGAAGTGCATCATCTGGGTGTAGGATTCCTTTCAGAATCAGCGGGAGCCGAGTTTGACTACGCCATTCTTTCAGGCGTTCCCACGTGGATGAACTGTCAGTGCCGATATTCACCCACTTGCGAACAGCAGACGGCAGGTCTTCAGATGGAGACGCCGACAGCAGCGAGCAAAATACTGGATCGGTAAAGTAGTTCGCGAGCCCTTCTCCCTTCAACATGGGAAGATACGCACGATCCAAATCGCGAGGACGCCAACCAAGCAATCTGGTATCGATAGTGATTACCACGCATGTGTATCCCGAAGCCTCCGCGCGCCGCATCAGGCTTACGTTCACTTCGGGATCTTTTGACGGATAGAGTTGAAACCATCGCGGGCTCTGACCCATCACGCCCGCGATTTCCTCCAAGCTGTATGAGGACACTGTGCTGACCACGAAGGGCACCCCCAGCGACGCGGCTGCTTTCCCAACGGCTAGTTCGCCCTCCGGATGCAATATCGACAAAACGCCCACCGGTCCCAGCACTATCGGACTGCTTAAGTGATGCCCGAATAAATCGATTGTCAGGTCACGATGCGAGACATCTCTCAACGTTCGTGGCACGATGGCGTAACGATGGAAAGCCCCCAGATTCGCTTTCATTGTCTGCTCGGTACCCGCTCCTCCGGCTACATAGTCGAACGCGGCGGGCTCCAGCACTTTCCTGGCCTTCTCTTCAAGGCCAGCGATGCTGATGGGTATGGGCTCGGTGCGTGTAACTGAACTAGACTGATACAACTCAAGTTGCCGGCTCTGAAAAACAGATTGGGAAGCTTGCTGGTTTGAGCTCATTGGTGTTCCTATTCTCGAACAAAGGGCGCGAACGCTGTGACACTGGCTGGTATACGCCAAGTCCGAAAGCACCCTGGAAGTAAAGTGAAGAGAGGTACGTTTTCTCATTCCGCAAGGATGCTGCATACGCCGGTATCAGTCGAGTCGTCGCAACCCGCCTGGGCCGGTTGTCCGTCAAGTAGAAAATTCGCATGTGTTGGTGCTCTAAGTTACTCCTCGTTCTAACGCCCACCGCAATTGCCCTGGCGGCCTTGGTCGGGTCCGATGTGTTCCCCATGGACGATCCGGCGATCCAATACACGGCCGGTCCGGTTGACGATCCTGCAGCGGCGCTGCAAACGCGGCTCGATAAAGGTCAGGCGCGGCTTAAATACGACGAAGATCTCGGTTACTTGCCGTCGCTCCTGAAGGAACTTCACGTTTCGAATAAGTCGCAGATATTGGTATTTTCAAAGACCAGCTTCCAATCGCCCCGCATCTCGCCGCGAATGCCTCGCGCCGTCTACTTCGGCGACAATATCGCAGTCGGCTTTGTGCGCACCGGCGATGTGCTTGAAGTCGCTTCACTGGATTCGAAACAGGGCATCCATTTCTACACAGTCGATCAGAGCCCGGCCGCTCACCCGCAACTTGCGCGGCGAGATGTCTGTTTGCAGTGCCACGTATCTCCCGC
>JALYVD010000173.1 GCA_030853405.1 Acidobacteriota bacterium
GAGAGTGGTCTGTAAGTTGTTGAAAAATGGTGCGCCCAGACAGATTCGAACTGCCGACCTTCTGGTTCGTAGCCAGACGCTCTATCCAGCTGAGCTATGGGCGCGTACGTGACGGACAAGGACACATGAGAAACACTAATGCGGCTTGTTTTACAGTATAACAATTGTAGAGATTAGAGCGCCGCAAGCGCGGATTCCTGCAGTGTAAGGAACCGCACACAGTTTCGGCCACCCGCTTTGGCTTGGTAAAGGGCCTCGTCGGCAACGCGGACGAAAAGATCGGGACTTCGTTCGGAGCCGTCCGAAACGGTCACCCCGAAGCTTGCCGAAACATGAATTTCGTCGCCTTCAATTATCATACTGGAAGCTTCCAGGCGGGCGCGCATACGTTCGGCCTGCATGGTGGCCTGTTCGAGATCGCAGTTGGGCAACACGACCAGGAATTCTTCGCCTCCGTAGCGTCCCACCTGATCATAGGGCCGCATATTGTGCCTCAAGCGCAAGGCCGTCTCCCGTAGGACCGCATCGCCGGCAAAATGGCCGTAAGTGTCGTTAATCTTCTTAAAATGGTCGATGTCGAGAATAATTACACCCACGCTGCGACGGTCGCGATGACAGCGGGCAAGTTCCTGTTCGAGGGTGGTGGCAATGGCGGATCGATTCGGCAGCATAGTGAGCAGATCCTTGTTCGCCCTCTCCCTCAGTTCCTCACGGGCGCGTAGAAGATCCAGTTGCAAGTCGATGATGCGCTTGCCAGCGCGGAGACGGACTTGCAACTCATGCTCGTCGAACGGCTTGACTATGTAGTCGTCCGCGCCCGCATCCAATCCCTGGACGGTCTCGTGTTTCGTGTTCTTGGAAGTCAGCAGCAGGATGTAGGTATAGGGTTCGCGGTGCGTTTCACGGATACGCTGGCATACCTCGGGTCCGGTGAGATAGGGCATGACCCAGTCCAGAATTGCCAGGGAGGGCGAATCGGGCTGCTGGAGGATTTCCAAGGCCTGAGCGCCGTTTTCCGCCACCACGACCTGGTAGCCCCAGCGTTGTAGCGCACTTCGCAACAGAATGCGAGAAGTCGCACTATCGTCTGCTATCAACACTTTCATCTTCGGCGAGGGCTCCAAACTCCTACTAGACTAATCGTCCAAATCCGGCCAAAGATTAGCTGTAGACTCACAAATTCACGATCTTAAACAAAATAACGCTTTTGCGCCCCCTCTATTCAACCGAACCAATGGTACGAAGGCGGATTCTTCTACTATGAGATTCTTCTCACGAGCCGTCAATAGGGCCTTTGTACCTCTTTTTTTAACGGGGTATCCCGAAGCTATTCCGGAGAAGTCAATCCTATATCATGTAGTTGCTGCCTTTTGTTTCGGAACCAAGCGGAAGGCTCAGTTGTGAAGGAGTTTCGAATGAACAATTCAGTACTCGTACCGATGGTTGTCGAGCAGACGTCCCGGGGCGAGCGCGCTTATGACATCTATTCGCGACTGCTTAAGGAGAATATTATTTTCCTCGGCACGCCGATCGACGACAGCGTCGCGAACTTGATCATGGCCCAGATGTTATTCCTGGCCGCCGAAGATCCCGAGCGCGACATATCTTTATATATTAATTCCCCCGGAGGGTCCATTACCGCCGGACTGGCCATATTGGACACGATGCGCCTCGTGGAGCCCGACATTGTGACGTACTGCCTTGGACAGGCGGCTTCTATGGCGGCGGTTCTGCTTGCTTGCGGAACCAAGGGGAAGCGGTTCAGCTTGCCCCACTCGAGAATTTTAATCCACCAGCCCTCCATGAGCGGTTTAGGCGGTCAAGCCGCCGATATCGACATCTATGCCCGGGAGATTCTGAGAATGCGTCAGAGTCTGAATGAGATCCTGGCCGATGCCACAGGGCAAGCCGTTGACCGGATCGCACGAGATGTCGATCGGGATTACATCCTGGAGCCGGAAGCGGCGCTGGAATACGGCATGATCGATCAAATCATCGCCAATCGTGGATTGAAACCTGTCCCGACGAGATAGTTAAAACATCTTCATTTAATCTGCCCGGAGACGATACCGGCAATACCGCCACATTCTTTTTAGATTTGTGGCGGTTTTATTTATAGACTCATTAAGCGCTAAGTTTAAGATTCTTAACGTGCGGGCTCTCTAGCCCTGGAGTTGGTCGCGAAAATGTGGGTCACCGAAACGAAACGAATGGGTCTATGATGTTTGGAAGTTCGTACGTGAATTGGAAATTCCGCCTGTCGTATTTCCTTGACCGGCTGTTTCCGTGTGAGCTACAGTAATGATTCCGTTACGAATTCTTCAGAGCATAAGGAACGCTTATCGGATGATGATTGCATCGCGCTCTATGCTGACCGGGTTTGCTCTCCTATCGAGTGCTTTCGTGGTAAGTTCACAAGGCGCCATAGCCCTAAGGCCAATTCAGGGAATACGATTCGCGGCGGCGGTAGAGACCGAAGCCTCTAATGCGTCAGCTACTTCCGTAAACCTGTCGAGCCGGGAAGCTGAAAACGCAACGCCGCATTCCGCAGAGGCGGACGACCGGATTTCCCGGGCCGATTCTCATTTCAATAGCGGTAGACAATTCTATTTTCAGGGTGACCTTACGGCAGCGCGGCGGGAATTCGACCTCGCGGTGGATACGCTTCTGAACGCTCCCGACTCGATCCCGGATCACAGGCGCATTGAGCGGCGCTTGGACGAAATCTGCGATATGGTGTACCGCTTCGACGTTGAGAAGCTGGGGTCGGGCCGCAATGAACAAGAAGCGGTTGTTTTCGACAAAGCTCCTATCGACGAAATCACCCATATGACATTTCCCGTGGACGAGAAGATCGAGCCGCGGCTGAAATCGGAATTAAATCAGACGACGTCCGGAATTCCGCTGGAATTAGCCGATCCTGTTCTGAGTTACGTTCACTACTTCTCAAGCGACCGCGGGAAAAGTATCCTGCTTGCCGGTTTCAAGCGATCTGGCCGGTACAAAGCGCTTATCCAGCGAGTGTTCGCGGAAGAAGGCGTTCCGCAAGAGTTGATCTATCTCGCTCAAGCCGAATCCGGATTTCTTCCGCGCGCCGTTTCCTATAAGAACGCCGTTGGAATGTGGCAATTCATTGCGGGAACAGGCGCGACGTATCAGCTATCCCGGGGTGCCAGTTATGACGACCGGCTGGATCCGGAGAAGGCGACGCGTGCGGCGGCAAGGTACCTGAAGGATTTGTATTCGCGTTATGGCGACTGGTACCTGGCCATGGCCGCCTATAATTGCGGAGCTGGAGCCGTTGACCGGGCAGTAGAACGGACCGGTTATGCGGATTATTGGGAACTGCTGAAGCGCCATGCGTTGCCGAAGGAGACCGCTAATTATGTTCCGGTAATCCTGGCCATGACAATTATGGCGAAAAATCCTCAAGACTACGGACTGGAAAACATAGACGTCGATCCGGCGGTGGAATATGACACAATCCAGGTGACTGCGCCGACTAACCTGAACTTAATTGCAGATTCCGCAATGCAGCCGGTATCGGTACTTCACGATTTAAATCCCGCTTTGTTGAAGAACGTAGCTCCTGCCGGGTTCCAGATTCATGTACCGAAGGGCTCGACGGACACCGTTCAGGCAGCGTTAGACACCGTGCCTGCGGAGAACCGGCAGGCGTGGCGGCTGCATCACGTGCTAGCTGGCGACACCCTCGACGCCATTGCAAGAGCGTACCACCTGACGGCGGACCGTATCGTCTCGGTAAACCGGGCGGCGGATGCAATTGAGACGGGCGACGTGCTGTTGATCCCCGCAGTTTATCACGAGGATGTTTCCGCGAGCCGCCTTCATTCAGGCGGTAGTTTGCACAACAAGCACGGCAAGACACCGACTACCGCTTCGTTCCGCTCGCGGCGAACCAATTCCGCATCGCACATGTCGCATATCTCGGCATCGCGTCATGTGCCATCGCAAGTGCTGCACCGCAGAGCGGCGGTTCGTACCGCTAGCCTTCAGCGGTAGACAGATTTCAACTTTCTTTCCGGTTTATAAGCTCGGATGACGAACTCATTCGAGCTTTTTGCTTTTAACACTTGCCATCGTTAACGGGTTGTGAAATCATTTTGCTTCTTGCATCATCTGGATGCGTAGTAAAGAGTCA
This sequence comes from Acidobacteriota bacterium, assembly GCA_030853405.1. Classification (GTDB taxonomy): domain Bacteria; phylum Acidobacteriota; class Terriglobia; order Bryobacterales; family Bryobacteraceae; genus Bog-105. The sequence goes on from JALYVD010000173.1 coordinate 4,163, forward strand.
GAGGAGGAGTCATGAGCTTAGCTTATTGGTTGAACCCCGATGAAGAGGAAGACGAGGACTTCGATTACGAGGATGAGCACGTCGAACTCGAATCGGACAAAGACGAGTACAACGCGGATGATGAGGACGAGGAAGACGATGAGGACGATTTAGAAGAGGAAGAACGCGCTTCAGCCGCCAAGAAAACGCCTCCTGCGGCCACGGGGGCGGTGGGCCGATCGGACGCACCAGTGTCTGGTTCGTCCAACGACGAAAAGAAAGATGAGTCTGCGGCTCTCAGCGGCGCGGAGACGCATGAAGTGGCGGAGGAGCAGGCGAAGGCAGAAGCGGATGAGATAACGCGGACTGTCCCGCCCAAGAAGAGCGCCCCCAGGAAGTCTGTGGCGCCGACGAAGGCAGCAGCGCCCCCGGCGGCATCCGGGAGAAAGCCCGCCAGCTCTGCCACGAGCGCTGCGCCGGCCAGTAAGACAGCTTCCAAGACCAGCCCGAGTTCAGCGGGAACAGCCAACCGGTCCACAGGTAAGAAAGTAGCCGTCAAGGCAGCCACGCCTAAAAAAACCGCTCCGAGAAAGGCCGCCCCAAAGAAAGCCGCAACTAAGAAGACTGCTTCGAAAGCGGCTCCGGCAAAGGTCGTAGCGAAGAAAGGTCCCGCCAAAAAGAGCGCACCTAAGAAGGCCGCACCCAAGAAAACAGCGGCAAGTAAGGCCGTGAAGAAAACGGTAGCCAAGAAGGCCCCTGCAAAGAAAGCCGTGGCTAAGAAAGCACCAGCTAAAAAGGCACCGGCGAAGAAAGCACCGGCCAAGAAGGGCGCTAGGCGGCGTTAAGAGGAAGATCCGGGCGCGCAGTGGGTCCAACGACGTGGACTGCACCGCATCGCCCGGGGTGAGTCTGTTACTTAGGCGTGTTCCGAACTGTCGACCGGCATCGTTCGAACAACTCCAGAAGAGAATCGGCGTACTCTTCACTGGATCGGGGACCTTTACTTCCGAAACCGGTGTTGGAGGCTCCCCGGCCGTAGCCAGTGGTTATCGCGATAAATTTCATAAGTTCGAGAGCAACCTCATCGGGATTAGTGGGACTCTTCTTTTCTTCGTATGTTGGTTCGTCCATGCGCGAATTGCATTCCTTCCTATTCGGGTCTTCCAATTGATTTTGACATTGCCCAGCATATGCCACTTCGCGCCCGTAACTTGATTCGCAAGATGCGAGGAGGGGCGCAGGCTCATTTGATAGAGGCCAGCGACTCCGCTTTTTACGTCGTCAAATTCACCAACAACCCGCAGCACCGGCGCATTCTGATAAATGAATGGCTGGCGAGCGCGTTTCTCCGGTACTTGCAAATCCATGTACCGGAGACGGCGCCTATTGAATTAACCGAGGAGTTCATTGAGAGCAATCCGGAACTCTATTTGTCCATTGGAACTCGAAGAGAACCCGTTCCAGCGGGGATCCACTTCGGCTCGCGCATGGCGGTCCATCCCGACCGCGTGGCGGTGTTCGATTTCCTGCCGGATAAACTGCTGAACAAAATTGAGAACCGGGCCGATTTCCTGGGAACGCTGGTTTTCGATAAATGGGTCTCCAACGTCGATTCGCGGCAAGCGGTGTTCTTCAGGGCGCGTGCGAAGACCTGGACGCCGCTGAAGGGCGATGCTCCGGCGCGCGTCGGATTTTTTGCGCAGATGATCGATCACGGTTTCGCGTTCAACGGTCCGCACTGGCAATTCCAGGACTCACCGATTCAAGGTCTCTACTTCAAAACAGGGGTGTATGAGGAAGTGCGGTCGCTGGATTCGTTTCAGCCGTGGCTTGATATGGTGCGGAATTTTCCCGTCGAGGTGATCGATTCGGCGTGGAAGGAGATTCCGCGCGACTGGCTGAAAGAAGATGAATCGTTGCTGGAGGACCTGCTGGAATCGCTGATGAAGCGGCGCTCACGGGTTCCCGACCTGATTGAGGACGCCTGGCGGCAGCGGGGCGCGGCGTTTCCTAACTGGCATTGAATAGGAGGCCGCTTGCTCAAGCGCACCGTTCTGTAATACTCGCGCTGATTCGTTCTGCTGTTACCGGCGTAAGCAGGATGCCGTTTCTGAGGTGGCCGTAGGCGAGATAGAGCCGCTTTGAATGCCAAGCACCGATGTGCAGTTGATCGCTGCCCGGGCGGAAGCCAATCCAGGTTTCAGACGGAGTTGTTTCGCTCAGGTGAGGCAAGAGAAAGCCCGCGTTCTGAGCCAGTGAGCCAGCGATAGCCGCGTCAATTTCCCGGTTGAAGCCTACGCGTTCGGTAGAAGCGCCAACAATCAGCAGCCCGTTCGCACGCTGAATGACATACGTGTGCCCGTGACGGATGATCGTGTTGCAGGTGTGCAGCGGCTGTTGATAACCAATCAGGTGCCCCTTCACAGGTTCGACGGAAGGGATTTGGGGGACGCCGCTTACGTGGATCGAGTGACTCCAGGCGCCAGCGGCCACCACGAGAGCATCGTAATTCGAAAGTCCTCGGGTGGTTCGTACCGACGCGTGGGACTCGCCGATCTCCGCCCTTTCAATCGCGCACTGCTGTACCACGGAGACTCCCAGTTCGCGGCAGGCGCTCGCAAGCGCGATAACGACCTCACGCGGATTTACAACGGCATCATCCGGATAGAAGCGGGCGGCGATGAGGTCTTGCTCGCGCACTCTGGGCCAAAATGTCCGAACGGTTTCGGGCTTAACTGGTTTGGAGCGAATGCCCATCCCGGCCTGGATCGCCGCGCGTGCTTCAATCGTTTGGCACTCTTCTTCGGAAAACGCTAGATCGAGAGCGCCGCATTCTTGATAGTCGATGGCGAGCTTGGTTGAATCTTCCAGTTCGCGGATGAACTTCGGATAGAGCGCGCGCGATTCTATGACTAACGATGCGAATTCAGAAGGCGACTCCACTTCCCCGCCCGGAGAAAGCATTCCAGCGGCGGCCCAACTCGCTTCACCGCCTATCTCGCCCTTTTCAAAAACCATAACGCGAATGCCGCGCTGCGCCAGCCGCCACGCTACCGCAAGGCCGATGATGCCACCACCGGCAACGGCTACCGATCTCACGCACCCTTTTCCTGAACGGCTACGGGTTCCGGCTGCGTGCTTGCCCGCTTCACAACATCCAGGAAAGCCTTAGCGGCGTGGCTCAGCGCGCGGCG
>JALYVD010000208.1 GCA_030853405.1 Acidobacteriota bacterium
CCGGCACCCACAGCCGCAACCGTGCCAGCGCCCTCGCTTCCGAGTTTCACTGGACTCTCGGGAGCTTTATAGAGACCTGTGCGGAAGTAAACATCAATGAAGTTCACTCCGCTGGCTTCGAGTTTGACGAGGACTTCACCAGCGCCAGGATCAGGCGTTGCGATATCGAGATACTTTAGGTTTTCGGGACCGCCGAGCGGGTCTGCGACCACTGCCTTCATGTAGGTGATTTTACGACGCGGCTTGTTTGCGAAGTCTTATCCAACGGCGCAAGTGGACCATTCCGGTGTAAACGGCGAGATAGCCGACCGTGAAGGGCGCAAATATCCAGGACAGCAATCCGCTGAGACCCGCGAGCGCCGTGGCGCGGTCCGACAGACGCTTGCGAAGCATCAGCCGTGCCGTTTCAAGATTCCATATGTCCGCGGTGAAGTAATTGGCCTCTTCGTTCATCAGGATCAGCCGCGCGGAGGTTCGCAACGCGATCGCCCATTTCCATCTTTGAAGAATCGGCGAACCCGTGCAGAGGACGGCGACGAGAGTGTATGGATTCCGGGTAAGCTTGCCGATGAACCGGCTGCGGTTTTCAACTACCTCGCGGTCGTGTACCGAGTAAACGCAGCCGCGGGTTGCGTCGAACGAATCCGGCGGAGCACTGAAACACGTGAGGAGGTCGATTTGCGCCGCGCTCTTGACTCCATATAGAAACTTAAGAGCTTTCTCGCCAGATTCGCGAGGGCCACTCTCAATGAGCAGAATGCGCTCAAAAGAGGGTTGCGCGCGAACAAGGAACCGGCGCACCCTACACGCCCCAGCTGTAGTCTGGAACCGTACTTCTAACTGGCTGGTCGCCTTGATCTCCTTCAATCAAGCGCATCAGTTCCAGCCGCAAAGCGTCAACCAGCGCGCGCCAGCTTGCATCGATCACGTTGTCCGAAATGCCGACGGTCGTCCAACTCCGGCGATGATCGCTCCACTCCACGAGCACTCGCACCTTCGATTCGGTTCCACCCTTAACGCCCAACACGCGAACCTTGTAGTCAGTCAGGCGAACATCCGAGATCGCGGGATAGATCGAGGCGAGACATTGGCGCAGACACACATCGAGCGCGTGAACGGGACCTTGGCCGATAGCGGTCGAAGAGTGAATATCCTCGCCTATTCTCAACGTAACGCTGGCCGTAGTTACCGTCTCATCGCTCGCGGCGAGCCGGTTTGAGCTTCCGCCCTGCAACTTAGTCAAGACTTCGTAGCCGACCACCTCAAACGGATGAAACTCAGGGTGCGCCGCCTCGTGAACAAGCAACTCGAAGGTTCCTTCCGCCGTTTCGAAATCGTAGCCTTGATGCTCCATGTGCTTGATCCGATCGAGCAGAGCACGGCGCGCGGTGTCGTTGAGCTGTTCACCGAGACCGAGTTGTTTCAACTTGTATGTCACATTGCTGCGGCCGGAGAGATCGCTTAACAGCACGCGCTGCTGGTTACCGACCATCTCCGGCTTGATGTGTTCGTAGGTTGCGGAGTCTTTGAGGACGGCACTTACGTGAATGCCGCCCTTGTGGGCAAACGCGCTTTGGCCGACGAAGGGCTGTTCACGGCGGACTGGCAGGTTTGCGAGTTCGGCGATGTAGCGGGCGACTGCCGTGAGTCCTTTAAGCTTGTCAGGACCGATGGTGTTGTGCCCGAGTTTCAGCTCAAGATTCGCGATTACGGAGCAGAGATTCGCGTTGCCGGTTCTCTCGCCATACCCGTTCATGCAGCCTTGGACATGCGTGACTCCAGCTTCGACGGCGACCAGTGTATTGGCTACTGCCAAATCCGAATCGTTGTGCGTGTGAATTCCAAGTACGCCATCGAAACGGGCGCGCACGTCCTCAACGATTTCGACCAGGCGCATCGGAGTAGTTCCGCCATTTGTGTCGCACATACAGAGGACATCGGCGCCAGCGGTCTTGGCGGCTTCAAGGGTGCGGAGGGCGAAGGTAGGATTCGCGTTGTAGCCGTCGAAGAAATGTTCGGCGTCATAGACGACTTCGCGGCCGTGGGCCTTCAAATATTGAAGGGTGTCGGAGATGAGGCGGAGGTTTTCTTCTTCGGTGATTCCTAGAGCGCGATGGACGTGGAAATCCCAGCTCTTTCCGAATATTGAGACCACCGGCGTTTCGGCGCCCAGCAGTTCGGCCACGTTGTTGTCCTTCTCGACCGGGTTCTTGGCAAAACGGGTGGCTCCGAAGGCGGTGAGTTTGGCGTGGTTCAGTTTCAGCTTCTTCGCGCGCGAAAAGAACTCTTTGTCTCTCGGATTCGATCCGGGCCAGCCGCCCTCAATGTAGTCGATACCGATCTCATCCAGTTTCTCGGCGATGAGCAGCTTGTCATCCACGGAAAGAGAGACAGACTCGCCCTGCGTTCCGTCCCGGAGAGTGGTATCGAAAGTAAAAATCCTCATAATTTAAGTCGCCTGAAAAGCAAAAAGCCACCGGCTGGATGAACCCGCCGATGGCCTCGAAATTTCTACTGTGCACGAGGTTCTAAGCGGGGCCGGTAATGCCCACGCTAATAAGAAGGCCGCCTTGGAGGAGGATCATCATGAAACCTAATGCCTGTTCATGATTATACGCTACCCACTCACAGTTGAGTAGCAAAAAATCGAGGAGCAGCTGCGCGCGACAGCTGATTTGCCGTCACATCAGCCGTTACGTACTCGGCTTCGGCTTGCCGAGCCGCGACGACGTTGGCCTTTGCCAGAGTGCCGGTCAATTCTTTAACAAGTGGAACAAACCGCGGCGCAATTTTGCGGTAGTCGAACCGCAGCAGTTCCATCGAGCAACCATAGTGTGGATCTTCGTAAGGGGGAATTTCCTCGCCCAGATAAGTTAAGCTGACCCCGCCAAGGCGCCGAAGAATGGATGCCGATCTGTGGCGAGCTGTGGCCGTACAGGAGCCAATCGCACCGCCCCACAAGCGTGCCAGGGCATAGGAACCGACGGCGATTTCGAGCGCGGCCTTCGTGTTACGCCATTCTTCAGTGAGAGCCCACCCGCCGATTTCGACATACGAAAGATTCTGGACCCGCGCTACTTTCAGTTCCGATTCAATCGCATTGCGTACCTTCCCGGTCCATTCCAGGTCTTTGGCGAGCGTGCAGTCACTGATCCGAAGATCCGCGAAATCGACCGTACTGGGATACACAAGGTAGCGGGCGCATCCGATGACTTCCGAAGAATCGTCAAGCAGCAGCAGATGCCACGCGTCTTCATCGCCATGCATGCTGAAGCGCCGCTCGTGATCGAGATCTGTTTCCCGGATCGCTCCGTCTCTCAAGTACACACGCCCGCGAAGGCGCTGTAAGGCACTCAGGTAATTCCTGTGTAATTGCCTGTCGGTTTGATAGCGTCGGAATCCGTTGTCGGTGTTTCCCTGAAAAGGAGCGAGCATCTGGAACGTATACTGCGGCCGCATTCAGAACCTCTTTCGCGATCATGCCTGTTTAGAGCTCATCGGCGGTTCCGACTTGGCACTTTAGGCAAATCACGTAAAAACGGAATCGCGCCACCGGTGCCGATCCAATTCGGAGAAACAGCGGAGGACGATCCGTTCCTAAGTGCGCTTTGAAAATTAAAGATGAATGTGGGCTGGCATACCAGAAAATCTCACAGTTTGCAGAGGATAAATGATGTCCTTGGGTAGTCACTATAGCTACCTGAGGCAGATGTCCGGGGAGGGTAGTCCGGAGACAAATTCGCGTGGAAAACCTTCGTGAACAAGTTTATTTCTGGGATCGGCGTGCTCTTTCAAACCGGCCAAGGCAGTCATGTTTGGGCAGTATTGGTCTCCCTGATTGATGGTGTCCGAGACCCTTAGAACAATTGGCAAAGTCGAGCGCGTGCATCCCGTCGATGCTGATGAGCAACACGCGCTTTCTCGGCGTATTGGATCCGTTCAAATTCGATGAGGGCTGTGCGGCGGTGATCGCCGGGGCGTCCCTAAGAGCATCGAAATGGCGGCCGCAACTGCATTTCGTAGTGTCTTGTCTGTCATAAGTTGGTAGTTAAATGGCTTTGGCCAGCGCAAGCTTACCAACCGACCCTTTCACCGAAGTGAACTGCGTATTACAAAATAGTTGCTTCGGCTAATTCAAGAGTGAGAACCTCACCGTAATTTGAGTAACAACTTCAACCGGCGATCCATTGAGTAGTGTTGGCCGGTATCTCCACTGCAGAACGGCATCGCGCGCGGCATTTATCAGTAACGGATGTCCACTCACCAGTTGAAGGTGTTCAATCGTACCAGCGGTGCTGATGACGGCGGTGAATTCGACGGTTCCCTGTACACCTGCGGCCTTTGCAAGTTGCGGATACACGGGCTGCACTTGGTGAATCAGGTTGGCTTGGGCAACGGCGCCGCCTATCCGTTGGGTCGTCTTGACCGCCGGTTTCGCCGGTGAATCCGGTGGTTGGGGTAGCGCCGGGCTGCTTACCGAACCGGGAAGGAACGGGACACCAGCGTTGTCGCTTCCGGTTTGCAGCGTGCCCGGAACATCAAAGCCTGCCGGCGCTGCCGCAACTTGAACGGGATGGCTCGTGGGTTTGGCGAAGACAACCTGGTTCACCATTCTAAATGGCCGAACCACGGCGGAGTTCTTCGCCTTGGGTGCGTTCCGCGCAACGTGGGGCGCGACAGGAGCTTTCGGCGCTATCAACAGCGCTCTCAATTGTGCCGCTGGCAATCCTTTCGTATAGGCAATGGAGATAAGAATGGAGACGCAAATCACCACGCCTTGGATAAGTAAGGAAGCAATTACACCGAGAGGTCTTCTGCTTCGGCGCTCTGTACTTACAAAGGTCTGATCGAACACGAGTAACTCCTCCCGAGCGCGTGGCGCTCGCGAACTAAGTAAGCTTCTATGTTGTGATCAGGTACCTGCTCTATACAGAACAGACACCGGTGTCTACGGAATGTTCCTGTCGGCTTTACTGTATGAAGTCGAGCTTCTTCAGTTCAGCCCGCGGCTGAGGCGGAGTGAACTGCGCTTGTCCGAAGGTCTCTTTCACTTGGCCATCTACCAAAGCCACTCCAAAGGGAGGATCGACGAACGGGAATGCCTTCTTCAGTTTGTCCAGTTCAAGACTGGTAGAAGCTTTCAAGTGCGTGTCATGGAGGAAGGATTCGGCCCACTGCGGGTTCACGGTTGGAATTGCGACGATTTTGGTCGCGCCCCAATTTAGTTTAGACATGAAGCGGGCGGCTGCATCGCAATGCATACAGGAAGGGTCGTAGAAGAAGATCAAGACCTTGCCTTGCGCCAGATTCTGCGGCTTGCCATCCACGATTACTGGCGTAGGCACCTGCGCATTCCGCCGCTGAGCCGCGTTCACGCCAAAGCTTGCGCCTGCGAGCACAACCAGCGCCAAAAAGACGACTGCTGGGATGCGAAATATTCGAACTGCCGGCGACCACAGATAAGCTACTATGCCGAGCAGCAGCATCACGCCATCTTCCACAAAGAAAGCCGGTCCCACCGCGCGCTTGATGATCGGGAAACAACTGCAATCGCGTCCGACTAGAACGTGATAGTAGTAGCCGATCCAGATCATGAAGAAGATCATCAGCGCGGAGCCAAGCAGCCCGCCCCGACGCCTCCACCGCGGCGTAAACAGGAGGAAAGCGGCGAAGAGTTCGATTGTCCCAAGTGCGCAAGCCCCCAGCACTCCGAGCCCCGCGGGTACCTGAGCCTGTTCCAGAAGTTCGCCCGCTTTGAACGGACTCAGTACCTTCCATCCGCCGGATACAAGGAACAGAATTCCGAGCAAAATCGCGCATACCGCCGCGACGTTCCGTTTACCGCTTGAGAGTTCTTCCACCATGTCAGGATTCCTTCTGATTGTATTCTGAGGGGATGCGAAGCTTGGCCGCCCTGCTCTTGTCTGCTGTTCTCTTATCCGCTGCCAGCCAGAAGAAGATCGACTCCGAAGTTAAGGCGATCACCAAGTCGGCCATCCTGATTGACACTCATAACGACATTCCAAGCTTTACCGTTGACGGCGTCGATATCGGCAACTCGCCCCATACGCACAGCGACATCAAGCGGTTTCGCGAGGGCGGTGTCGGAGCCGTGTTCTTCTCCGTCTATGTCTCCGCAACGTATGTGAACGGGAACCACTCTGCCAATCGCGCTCTCCAGATGATCGATACCGTTCGCCACGACATCATAAGACGCTATCCGAACGATTTCGTACTGGCGTTGACGGCGGCTGATATCGAGAAAGCTCATCGCAAGCACAAGATCGCCGCGTTGATGGGACTTGAGGGCGGCCACGCTATCGAAGACAGTCCACGTCTGCTCCGCGACTACTATAAACTCGGCGTGCGGTATATGACCCTTACGCACGTGAATACGAATAATTGGGCTGACTCCTCCGGCGATATCACAGACACCACGGTGGAACACCACAACGGCCTGACTCCGTTTGGTAAAGACATCATCCGGGAAATGAACCGGCTTGGAATGATGGTTGATATTTCGCATGTGGCGGACAAGACGTTCTATGACGCCCTTGCCACTAGCGAAGCGCCGCTGATTGCCTCGCATTCCGATGCCCGCGCCATCTCCGATGTGCCACGCAACATGACGGACGACATGATCAAGGCGCTAGCGCAGAAGGGCGGAGTGATTCAGATCAGCGTGAACTGCTCGTTCGTCTCGCAGAAGTCTGCGGACGCCATTCATAATTCGCCCTTACGGGGCCGCGCCGACCAGCTTCGCGAGCAGTACAAGAACGATCCCGTTCAACTACAAAAAGCCCTCGACGCTCTCGAAGAGGAAGAGAAGCAATACCAAGTGCGCGCCACGCTCGACGATGTGGTCGCCAACATCGATCACGTGAAGCAGATCGCGGGAATCGATGCAATCGGGATCGGTTCGGACTTCGACGGAATTGTCTGTACGCCCGTAGGTCTCGATGACGTTTCGAAGTTCCCGAACCTAACTCGTGCGCTGCTGGACAAAGGCTACACACCTGCGGAGATCAAAAAGATCTACGGCGGAAACACCTTGCGAGTGATGCGCGAAGTTGAGAAGGTCGCGGCACAGGCGCGCTAGCCGGGTTTCTTCTCCGAATGTTTTGTCTCTTGCCAGAGTTCTTCCATCCGATCAAGCGATGTGCCGGGGAGCGTGCCACCTTCGCGCTCCACATACGCGAACCTGCCGCGAAATCTGGCACTCGTCTTGCGCAACGCCTGCTCTGGATCGACCTTCAGGAATCGCGCGATGTTCACAAGGGTGAACAGCAAATCGCCCACTTCGTGCTCCACGTGTTCCTGGCTTTGAGTCGCACGCGCACCGGCCAGTTCCTGGACCTCTTCCTGGAGCTTGTCGAGGACACCTTCTATACCGGGCCATTCAAACCCGACACCTGCGGCTTTGTGACCGATCTTCTCGGCTTCGACCAGAGCGGGCAGATTTCGTGGGACGGCGTCGAGTACGGATTCAGCTGCGGCGTGGCCTCTCTCCGCGTTCTCCTGCTTCTTGATCTCGTCCCAACGCTGTTTCACGTCTTCGGGTGTTTCCGCGTTCGCGTCGCCAAACACGTGTGGATGACGGCGTATTAGCTTCTGATGGATGGCATCGAGCGAGTCGGCGATGGTGAACAGTCCCTCTTCAGCGGCCATTTCCGCGAAGAACACGGGTTGTAATAACAAGTCGCCCAACTCTTCCGCCAGGCCCGGCCAATCCCGCCGGTCAATCGCGTCCATCACTTCGTAGCTCTCTTCGAGAAGATAAGTCTTTATCGTGTCAAAGCTCTGTTTGCGGTCCCAAGGACATCCGCCCGGAGCCCGCAAAAGCGCCATGATCCTCACCAGTTCCGCGAACTTTGCACCCGATTCCGAAATCCTATCCACCACTGTGCGCTTGCCTCGATCTGAATATAGCGGAAGGGCGGATAATTGTTTTCGGGTGATAGAGGAGAATAGAAGACAGATGTGGAGCGAGCGTAAACAACCAGATGCTACGAGGCCGGACGTTTCGTCTGCCCGGCCCGAGACTTCATCGGCACGAACCGACTCTTCGAATGCACCGCGAACCGGCGGCACGCAGGGTAGTACGGCCATCATCGGCAAAGGGATGGTCATCAAGGGGCAGGTCCGGAGCGCCGAGCACATGCACGTGGACGGCGAAATCGACGGGTCGCTTTACCTGGCGGGCTTCGATCTGACCGTCACGGCGGAGGCCCGGGTGCGCGCCGACGTGACGGCAAGAGAGGTCGATGTCGCGGGTGTGATCGACGGCAACGTAGACGCGACCAAGAAGATTACTGTCCGGCGAGGCGGCCGCTTGCTCGGGGATCTTAAAACGCCCGGCATCGTCATAGAAGATGGCGCCTATTTTAAAGGAAAGATCGAAATTGTGAATAGTGAGACGCGAGAGCAGACGCCTGCCGCCGCAGCCGCTGTCACTGCGGGTTAGCGATCGGCCAGTCCGCCGTCCACCGCGAGGATTTGGCCCGTGATGAAATCGGGCGCCGTCAGGAAGAAGTGCACGGCCTCGGCGATCTCCTCCGGCTTTCCTGCGCGCTGCATAGGCGTAGCCTCGATCATGGCTCTTGTTCTCGCGTCTACATCGTTGAATGAGATCACGCCGGGAGCGACGGAGTTCACCGTAATCTGGGGCGCTAATGCCTTCGCGAGCGCTTTGGTCATCATGATCACGCCTGCCTTCGAAGCGCAGTAATGAACGTGTTCCGCCCAAGGCCGAATCCCGCCCAAAGAACTGATGTTCACGATGCGTCCGGCGCCAAGCTCTTTCATCTGCCGCGCCGCTTCCTGGCAGCAGAAGAACGTGGCTTTCAGGTTCACTTCGTGAATGAAATCCCAGTCGGCTTCCGTGATGTCGAGAGGGTCAATTCGTGTAAACCGTGCGGCGTTGTTCACCAGGCAATCCAATAATCCGAA
>JALYVD010000247.1 GCA_030853405.1 Acidobacteriota bacterium
AGCTGCAGTCGTAAATGCAATAGTTGGTTAGGAGTAGCTTGAGGAGCGAAACGCAGCGGCCATCAGGCGTGTAACTATGACAGATGCCGACGCCAGTGGTATTCCCCAAGCCGCCTTCCGCGCGAGCCCGTTTCGAGCCGCTGCTGGCGCAAGAGGCGTCATATTTCGCGGCATCGGCAAGTATGCGCAGCTTGGCATCAATCTCCATGTACTCCATTAGATGCAGCATTTCCCCAAACGATGGAACCACTCGCTCCGAATTACCGTATAGATAAAGGCGACCCGTTCATTAAATGACTTCTTCTAGCGCCTCGTTCTGGGAATCGGCCAAGATCGCCATCGATTCGCTCCGTAAGAGCAAGCTTCGCAGCTTCCTCACGCTTCTCGGGATCATTCTTGCCACGAGTACGCTCATCGCCGTCACGTCGTTCATTCATGGGATGAACCTCTACATAGCCACCAAGCTGTCCGACATGGGTTCGGACGGATTCCGAGTAGTGCGGATTGCTTTTATCGGAAACTGGGACCCGAAAAAGTTTCTGGAGATGCAGCGGCGCAATCCGCAGATCCAGCCGGCGGAGTATGAATTTATCAGGACGAACGCCCATATGTTGAGCGATGTGGGACTTGAGACCGACAAGAGCGTTACCATTTCGCATGCCGGGCAGACGATGCAATCGGTGGAGTTGAACGGGGTAACCGCGAACATACCCTCCCTCAGCGATATAGAAGTCGATAAGGGGCGCGCGATTTCGGAATCCGAGGTCCGCCGCCACGCACCGGTTGCGTTCATAGGGCCCGACATTCGTGATCATCTGTTTCCCGATACCGATCCTATCGGCAAGACGATCGGCGTGGACGGCGTCTCGTATGAAGTGATTGGAATCGCCAAAACGAAGGGCAACGTCTTCGGGCAGTCACAAGACAAGTACGTAATGGTGCCCGTCTATTCGTATTTTAAGACCTACGGCAACGGTCTTCACAATGACGTGGCGCTGTTTGCGAAGGCGATCGATCCGGAACACACGGCGGAAGCCGAGGATGAGGTGCGAATGCTGCTGCGCGCCTACCGTCACATTCGGCCGGGCGAGGACGATACCTTCAGCATGTTCGGTTCCGATACGCTCTCTCAGGCTTGGCACAATCTGACGGGAGCTATTGCCGGGATGGCCTTTGGTGTAGTCTCTGTCTTTCTAGTGGTGGGCGGAATTGTAATTATGAACATCATGCTGGCTGTCGTGACGGAGCGCACGCGCGAGATCGGAATTCGAAAAGCCGTGGGTGCGCGTCGGCAGGATATTCTGAATCAGTTTTTAGTGGAATCGGCGGTGCTCTCGGGAATCGGCGGACTGATTGGTGTGTTCCTTTCCTACCTGCTTACGATAGCGGTAAAGAGCACTACGCCCCTGCCCATGGAGATGCCGCTCTTTTCGGTGGTTCTTGGAGTCGGACTTTCGGTCGTGGTCGGTCTGTTCTTCGGAATTTATCCGGCGCGGCAGGCGGCCAAGCTGGACCCGATCGTCGCGCTGCACGCGGATTAGCCGATGAACTTTTTCAACTCCGTTCGCAATAACACGATGCTGGCGCTCGATACTATTCGCGCGCACAAGCTCCGAAGCTTTCTGACCATGTTGGGGGTCATCATCGGCACGGGCACGATTATTGGAGTTGGTGCGCTTCTGACGGGCTTTGATGGAGCCGTCACGAATGTGTTTAAGAGCTTTGGGCCAAACGCAATTATTGTTTCGCGCGAGCCGGCCTTCCGTACCTCGGACCTGACGGCGGAAGAACGCGCCCGCAAGCAGTTGACGTATGAAAACGAGGTGACGATAAGCGGCGAATGCAGCGCCTGTGCGCGGGTGTCGGCGATGCTTTGGCCGAATCACGGTCCGATTGTCACGAAGTATAAAGGCAATGCCGTCTACCAAAGCCGGTTGCAAGGCGTGGAAGAATCCTTCGCGGAAAGCGGGCAGATCGATATCAGCCATGGCCGGTTCTTCACGGATTTTGAGGACCGTCATCGCGCGCCGGTTGCGGTAATTGGAGCCGATGTTGAGAAGGCTCTTTTTGGCGGCGAGAACGCCATCGGCAAGCTGATCAACGTGGATGGCGAGCAGTTTCAGGTGATCGGGACGATGCACCGGCCAACCGCCAGTTTCTTCGATAGCAGCGACAACCGCGTTCTGGTGCCGTTCTTCACAATGAGGAAGGTGTATCCGAATGCGCAAGACATGGCGATCAGCGTGACGGCTTACAACGGGATGTTGCCGCAGGCCATCGATCAGGTCCGGACCATACTGCGCATCCAACGGCATATCGCGCCGAACAAACCCGAGAACTTTGCGATCTCGACGGCGGAGCAATTGGTGGAACAGTTCCGTAACATCACGGCGATGACGTTTATGGTGATGATCGTGTTGAGCTCGATCGGTCTGTTGGTCGGAGGCATCGGGGTGATGAACATCATGCTGGTATCGGTAACGGAGCGGACGCGCGAGATCGGCATTCGCAAAGCGATTGGGGCGCGGCGCTTCGACATTGTGGTGCAGTTTCTGCTGGAAGCGTCGGTATTGACCGGCCTGGGAGGAGTGGCGGGACTTGCATTCGGCTGGGCCATCGCGATGGTCAGCAAATTGGTCTTTACATCTTTGCCGATTGCGGTGCCCGCCTGGGCCGCTATTGCCGGTATCGTCGTGTCGGTAGGCGTCGGGTTGTTCTTTGGAATCTGGCCTGCCAGTAAGGCGGCAAAGCTCGATCCGGTGGAGGCGCTGCGGTTTGAGTGATCTTGCTACTTGCCAGGGAATGGAAGCCAGCCGCGCGTGACGTAATCACCGAGCGTATTGGACAGGAGAATCAAAAACCAAAGCACGCCCGCGGCGATGACGACGTGAACCAGTCTTGATTCCAACTTGGCCTGCATGAAGAAGGCCACGATCAACGCGGCTTTTGCCGTGGCGATAAGTACCGCAATCGGCATATTATACGGGCCTAAATCGAGCCGTCCGATCAGCGTCGTTGCCAGTGCGAGCACCATCAGCGTGATCCAGGTGAACAGATAGGTCTTGCGCGAAATGGCAGGCTGGCTCATTTGAGGTGTAATCCCGGGATGTAGAAGATTGCGTAGAGGAAGACCCAGACGATGTCGATGAAGTGCCAGTAGAGCCCTCCGAGATCGATCGGCGTGTGATATTCAGCGGTGAAACTGCCGAGGAAAGACCGGAACAGCAGAACCGAGAGAATGCCCAGGCCGATCGTCATGTGGATGGCGTGAAGTCCCGTCATGATGAAGTAAAAGACGAAGAACATCTGCACCTTTCCCGCGTTCGCTCCGTGATAGTCGAACCAGATCCCGGGGACTTTGTGCTCCTGATAATGCAAGTAGTATTCGGTAAATTTGATGCCGAGGAAGATGGCGCCGATGATCATGGTCAGCACTAGAAACATCATCAGCAATTTCTGATTGCCCACTTCTGAACTGTAGACCGCAAGAGCCATGGTGAAGCTGCTGCAGATGAGAACACCGGTGTTGATTGCGCCGAGAGTGGCTTCCATGTGAGCGCTTCCGGCGTCGAAGGCCTGCGGATTCGTGAAGCGGTAGACGGTATAGGCCATGAACAGGCCTCCGAAGAGCATCACCTCGGTCATTAGGAAGATCCACATGCCGACGCTTGATGTTTGGCGCTGCTGATCGGGCGTGGCGAATTGCTCGCGAAGTTCGAGGCTTACTTCAGACAAGGTGGAGTTCCTCCTTCATCGCTTCGTAGTCATACGGGCGGACATCGACTACAGGAGTTACTTCGAAGTTATGCGTGATTGGGGGCGAAGCCGTCTTCCATTCGAGTCCCGTGGCGCGCCAGGGATTGGGACCTGCGTCTTTGCCGTACTTCCAGGACCACAGCAGATAGCAGAGCGGCAGAATATAGCCGACTCCGAGGATGCTTGCGCCGGCCGTGGACAGAATGTGGAGCATCTGGAATTCTTCGGGATAAGCAGCGTAGCGGCGCGGCATCCCCAGGTAGCCGAGAACAAATTGCGGAAAGAAGGTGAGATTGAAGCCGAGGAAAACGGTTAGGGCCGAAATCTTGGCGATGCCTTCGGGGTACATCTTCCCGCTGATCTTCGGCCACCAGTAATGAACTCCGCCGAGGAACGCCATGACCGTGCCGCCCACCATGATGTAGTGGAAGTGCGCGACGACAAAGTAGGTATCGGTTACGTGCACGTCGAGGCCAATCGCCGCAAGAAATAATCCGGTCATCCCGCCGATGGTGAACAGGCCCACGAACCCGATGGCGTAAAGCATTGGCGTGTCCCAGGAAACGGAGCCTTTGTAAATAGTTGCCGTCCAATTGAACACTTTGATAGCGGAGGGCACGGCAACAAAGTAACTGAAGAGGGAAAAGACCATCGCCGAGTAGACGGACGTGCCAGCCACAAACATGTGATGACCCCAGACCAGGAAGCTGAGGACCGCGATAGCAACGCTTGAGAACGCGACGGCTTTGTAACCGAACAGCGGCTTGCGGGCAAAGGCGGGAATGATTTCGCTGACCACCGCCATGGCTGGCAAGATCATAATGTAGACGGCGGGGTGTGAATAGAACCAGAACATGTGTTGGAACAGAACGGGGTCGCCGCCGAGCGCCGGATCGAAGATGCCGACCTGGAATATGCGTTCGACTCCGACCATCAGCATGGTGACAGCGAGAACGGGAGTCGCAAGCACGAAGATGATGCTGGTGGCGTACATCGACCAGATAAAAATCGGGAGCCGAAACCAGGTAAGCCCGGGAGCCCTCATGCGATGAATGGTGGCAATGAAATTCAATCCCGTCATGATCGACGAGAAGCCGTTGATGAAGATACCCATGGCGGCCGCTACGATGTAAGTCGTCGAATAGGTTGTGCTGAAAGGCGTGTAAAAGGTCCAGCCGCTATCGACGCCGCCGCGGAACAGCGCGTAGAGCGTAACCATTGCGCTGAACATGAATACGTACCAGCTCGCCAGATTCAGCTTCGGGAAGGCGAGGTCTTTCGCCCCGATCATCAGGGGAATGACAAAGTTTCCAAGCGTATTCGGGATGGACGGGATCAAGAAAAACCAAACCATGATGATGCCGTGCATCGTGAATAGCTTGTTGTAAGTTTCGGCGTTGACGAGCCAAGTGTGGGGCGAGAGTAGTTCCAGGCGCATCAGCAATGCAAAGACACCGCCGACGAAGAAAAACAGGGTTATCGAAAACGTGTAAAGGATACCGATCCGTTTGTGATCGGTGGTGAGCAGCCATGAGAGAATACCCTGTTTCTCGGTAAGGTAATTCTTTTGAACCGCAGGATGTACGGCCTCGATCATGTCAGCGCGCCTCCATTGTGGACTCGGAGTTCGATGTGGCTCCGGGACCGGCGATGCCCGGCTGTGTTCCGTACGATTTGGACGTTGCGCCCGAACTGGACGGCTGCTGCGTGCCCGGTTGAGGTCCGAGAGCTTTGATGTAGGAGATCAAGGCGAGGACCTGTTCTTCTTTGAGTTGTCCGGTGAAGTTGGGCATTATGTTCGGTCGGAAACCGTAGACGATTTTTGCGTTCGGGTCGAGGATGGATTCGCGGATGTAGGAGTCGTCCGCCAGAACCGTCTCGCCATCCGCGATCTGAACGGGGTGATTGTAGAGGTCGCGCAAGTTCGGGCAGCGTCCTTGATTATCGAAATGGTGGCAGTTGGAGCAGCCGAATTGATGGAAGTATTTCTCCCCTTGCGAAGCGAGCGAGCCTTCCGCCGCGCCTTGTGTAAGCCATCTTTGATAATCGCGAGGTTCCATTGCATAGATCCAGCCGATCATGCCTGAGTGTTTCGTACCGCAATATTCGGCGCAGAACAGATGATACTTACCGGGCTTGGTCGCTTCGAACCATGTCATTGTGTAACGGCCGGGAAGTACATCCTGTTTGGTTCGGAAGGCCGGGACAAAGAAGCTGTGAATGACATCTTCAGAAGTCATCAGGAGTTTGACGGGCTGGCCTACGGGAATGTGGAGTTCGTTGATTTCACGCTGGCCCTCTGGATGCTGGAGCTTCCACATCCATTGCTTCGAAACGACGTACATGGTAATCGCGTTGTCTGGAGGTCTTTCGATTTCGAAGTACAGTTTCGCGCCCCAGGCAAACATGCCCATAAACAGGATGAAGGGAATTACGATCCAGGCGGCCTCGGCGGGGATGTAGTAGCGGCGCTGATTCCCCATCTCGTTCTCGTGTCTGCGCCGGTAGCGGATGACGGAGTAGATGAGGAACGCGGCGATCCCGGTCGCGACCGTCGTGCAGACGACGAGCATCACGATAAAGAGGAAGTCTACTTCTCCCGAGACCGATGACGCTGAATCTGGCCACAGCTGTAGGGCGGTTCTCATGCGCGGGGCACTTCCTTGAAGGCGCGGTGGTAGCGAATATCGCGCCGCCACAGGAAAAACATGGCGGAAGCGAGAAGGACAAGAGTCAAAGCGGCCGCGAACCGGAGCAACTTGATTACGTCGGTTCCATATTTTCCGGTGGCCGGGTCGTAGTGATAGCAGAAGAGCAGCACCGCATCGACGGGCGAACCGATTCGGTCATGCGAGGCCTCGATCAATCCGAGTTTTAGATCTTTGGGTTCGTAATCGACGCCGTAGAGGTAACGTGCCACGCGGCCTTCGGGCGTTAGTAGCATCACACCGCTGGCATGCACGAACATCTTATTCTTCGGGTCCCAGCGGTAATGGAAACCTATCGCTTGCGTCAGGGCTTGAATCGAGGCTTGGTCTCCAACCAGAAAATGCCAGCCGTTTGTGCCGGCCTTTCTCGAATAGCTATGCGAATACTGATCGCGCTTGGCGGCGGCGGATTGCGGTGTGTCGGAGGGATCGAAACTGAAGGCCACGATATCGAAGTCGCGGCCGGGCTTTAACGATAGGGGTCGCAGGCCCGATACTACGCCGCTAAGAATTTGACTGCAGAGCATGGGGCAGGTGTAATAGACAGGGGCAAGCAGCACCGGCTTCTGCCCAAAGAAATGGCGGAGCGGGACGGAAGCGCCGGTCTCGTCGCGGAAGACGGTATCGAGCGGCACTTGAGCGTTTAGCTTCTGCTCGATTCCAATGCCATTCAGACTGGGAGGAACCGGACGGCCAGCCCCATAGGCGGAAGCGGAAATGAGGAGTGCAAGCGCGCAGAGTTTCATCGCGGCTCCGGTTCCACCTTTCCTTCGAAGCCCGTTAACCGCGTGCCTTCCGATGGAGGCGTGAGCGTTGGATTGGGCGGTGTTTTCGCTGGAGGAATGCCTCGTTGAGCGACGATTTGAATTGCCTGTTCAATCGGAATGGAGGCAATACCTTTGCTCTTATCGATCCAGTGGGAATGAGTGAGTTCCCAGTTTTCGCGTTCCAGATAGGCCTTCAGATCCTGGTGCGGCGATTTTTGAAGACGCGGCTCAGGCGGTAGAGGTTGGCCGTGAATAGCCACCGGAAGGGGCGGCGGGCTGTGGCGGGCGCTACGGTGCGCAAGGTATGTAAACACGAAGAAGATCACGCCGATAGTGATCCAGACTCCAACGATCACGCCGACACCGGTAATGAAGGTTCCGCGCGGATTGATATCGGAGTGTTCGTAACGGATGTCTTCGTGGCGTTCAGTCACCGGCATTTTTATTCATCCTCCCCGTGATGGAGCGCTCTTTCGAGATTAGGAGCTTGCAAGGGAAGCAGCGGACGGTTCTTCAGTTGCCAGACGAAGGCGGCAATCCAAAGACCGCCGAGTGCCAGCGGGACGGAAAAATTCAGCCAACTGAGCCGGAAGCCGCGCTGGTAATAACTGGGCATGACGATCCACATGAGATCGACGAACCGCATGAAGATAATGAGGCCGACAACGGAGCAGAGAGCGGTTATGTTCCGCTTAAGCGCGCGCGATAAGAGCAACAAAAAAGGCACGATAAACTGGAGCACAATCAGCATGGCGCCAAGCCATCCCCAGGACGTAGCAAATCGCCGGAGGTACCAGGGTATTTCGTCGGTGAGATTACCGGACCAGATGATCACGAGCTGGGAAAAGGCGAAGTAAGCCCAGAGCATGACGAAGGTGAGCAGAAGTTTGCCCAAGTCGTGCAGATGCTTAGGCCTGAAGTAGCTGGCCATCGGTTCGCGTTTCGAGAGCAGCGCGAGGACGATGATCACGAAGGCGAACGCGCTGAGCCCCTGGCGCGCGACGAAGAGAAAACCCCAGATGGTGGAGTACCAATCTGTTTCTAGAGATTGCGCCCAATCGATGGAAGAGAACGTAACCGTAAGAACGTAGAGAATGAGGCCGGGAGCGCTAATTGCGGCGAGGCGTTTTTCGAAACCTCCATGGGTGTCTTGCAGGACGGACCACTTATTCAAGAAGTAGCTGAAGGCAATCCAGATAGCGAAGTAGACGATGGCCCGAATGATGAACATTGTGGGATTCATCCACACGGCGCGATGGGAGAGGACGTATTCGTGCTTGACGAGGTCTTTGTGGGCCCAATCGTAGAGCGTGGGAATTCCTATCGCAACTGGAATGAACAATACTGCTAAGAGCGGCAAGGTTCTTGTCGCCGATTCAAGAGTGCGGCGCGACATGATGCCCCAGGCTCCGGCGGTCAGGTATTGCATCATGACAATCCCGAGCGCGCCGAGCGTTAGGCCAAGCCAGAAGAGATAGCCCATCAGGTAGGACCGGAAGAAGTCACCGGGATCGAAGAAGGCTCCGACGATTGAGACAATCGATAAGAGCACACCAGCGCCTAAGGCTTGAGTGAACAGGCGTTTCAGGTCCTGCTGGAGTTCCGGCGATGGTAGAAAATTGGCTGTCATTGCGGACCTAATTGCTGGCGGAGTTCCGGCGACAAATCGGAGACTGTCGCGTGTCTGCTCAACTGTAGAGCGCGGAGATAAGCGACGATTGCCCAGCGGTCCTGGACGGGGATTTGATCTCTGTAATCGGGCATAGCTCCGTACCCATTGGAGATTACTTGATACAGATAGCCCGGGGGCACGGAACGAAGCCGATCAGTATGGAGATTTGCGGGAATCCAGAATCCGCGCCGGTGGATCATACCGTCACCGTCGCCGAGGGGACCGTGGCAAGGCGAGCAGTAGATGTTGTAGCGGTCCTGACCGCGATGCAGAAACGTACCGCTGACCGGAATCGGGATTGTCTCAGTGAAGGCGCCATTCGCATTTCCGGTGTGCATTACATCGTCATCGTTCAACTCGTCGCGGGCTATTGTGCCGGGGGGAGTCGGACGGGAGTTCCGGCCATCGGCGAAGAATCGATTTTGCCCAAGCGGTTTGTACTTGGGCTGATCCTGCATGTCTTGGCGGCAGGAGGCAAGCAGCAGCATTGCGAGGAGGGCCGCAACTGAGCTAAGAATTTTCAACTTCCCAAACTCCTGTAGGCCGAAGCCCGCGAAGAAATTCCGCCGTGAAGCGAGTATCATACATCGGGTCGCGGCTCTCGATGCAGAGGAAGAAGCGGCTGCTGGTGGCGTCCCGGAATTCGGGTAGGTCGAACAGCTGGAAATGAGGGGCGGGGAATCCGCACAGTGCGAGAGTTCCAAAGAATGCGCCACCCGATGCTAGTAACACAGTAAGCTCAAACAGAATCGGAATGAAGGATGGCCAGCTATAGAGCGGACGACCGCCGACGTTGATCGGATAGTCGATGGCGGCGATGTAGTACTGCAGCACCCAGGCGGTCGCCGCGCCGAGAAAGCCCCCGAGAAGCACGATGAGCGGAACGAGATTGCCGCCGGGTACGATTTCATCGAGATCCTTGATCGGGTAAGGTGAGTAGGCTTCGAAGCGAAGATAGCCGTGGCCTTTCACCTGCCGCGCTCCTTCGACGAACGTTGTCGGATCATCAAATTCGGCGACCAGACCGTAGATAGTTTCGGTGTCGGTCATTTCTCAGTACCTCCACCGGGTTTTGAGAACGGCAGCAACTCGCGAACCTCCGACATGGAAATCATGGGGAGGAAGCGTACGAAGAGCATGAAGAGGACGATGAACAGGCCCACCGAGCCGTAAAGTGTGGCATTGTCCCAAAACGTCGCGACAAAGTTGGACCACGAAGACGGGAGAAAATCACGATCGAGTGCGGTGATGATGATCATGAAGCGCTCGACCCACATGCCGACCAGAACCACCATGGCGATTGCGAAGAGCGGTTTCGGGTTGGTTCGCACTTTGTAAAACCAGAGCGCTTGGGGAATGGCGACGTTTAAGAGAATGACAAGCCAGAAGCTCCACGAATGCGGTCCGAAGGCGCGGTTGTGCACGGTGTACATTTCGAAACCGTTGCCGCTATACCAGGATGTGAACGGCTCGATGAGATAGGTGTAAGCCAATATGAGCCCGTTCGCGAGCATCAACTTTGCGCAATTATTCAAATGGCGCACGGTGATGAGATTGTGAAGTCCATAGACGGCGCGCAAGGGAATGCAGAGAACAAGAACCATCGCGAAGCCCGAGTAGATGGCCCCGGCGACGAAATACGGCGGGAAGATCGTCGAATGCCAGCCGGGCAGAATGGCGATGGTGAAGTCGAAGCTTACAACGGTGTGGACAGAAAGCACCAGCGGCGTTGCGAGCCCGGCCAGCATGAGGCAGGCCGATTGATGCCATCTCCAGTGTTTAGAAGAGCCGCGCCACCCGAACGAGAGCACGCCATAGAAGGCGTACTTCAAGCGAGTTTTCGACCGGTCGCGTAGCGTGGCGAGATCGGGGATCATGCCGAGATACCAGAAGAGGATGGAGACCGTCGCGTAAGTAGAAACCGCGAAAACATCCCAAACGAGCGGACTTCTGAACTGCGGCTGGACAGTCATCGTGTTCGGATACGGTAGCAGCCAGAAGAAGACCCAAGGGCGTCCGAGATGAAGAAGTGGAAAGATTCCGGCGCAGGCGACGGCGAAGATCGTCATGGCTTCGGCAAAGCGATTGATGGAATTGCGCCAGGTTTGATTCAGGAGTAACAGGATCGCGGAGATAAGCGTTCCGGCGTGCCCAATTCCGATCCACCAGACGAAGCTCGTGATGGCGAAGGCCCAGGCTACGGGAATTTCGACGCCCCAGATGCCCACGCCTTTCCCCACCAGGTAAATAACGGCGACGGTGAAGACGAGGAAAAGCAAAGCGCCCGTTCCGAACACGCACCACCAGAAGAGCGGAGTTTTCCGATTGAGGACGATGTCGCTGATTTGAGCGCTGACCGTCTCAAAAGTCTGGCTGGGCGCGACCACCGCAAGCGGGTTGTTCGGGTCGAGTTCCCGGGCTGTATGACGCTGCCGCTCTTCTACTGTCATGAAGAACTGCCCTCCTTCAGCTCGGGATTTGGATTGCGCAGTTCAGCGAGGTAGGTCGTGCGGGGCCGCGTGTTCAGTTCCGCAAAAAGAGCATAGTCAAGCTTTTCAGATTTAAGTTTGGCCACTTTATTGCCGGAGTTGTTGATATCTCCGAAGACGATGGCCTGGGTGGGGCAAACCTGCTGACAGGCGGTTTGAATTTCGCCGTCGCGCACGGAGCGATTCTCAGTCTCAGACGTTATTTCCGCTTCACGAATCCGTTGCACGCAGTAACTGCACTTCTCCATGACGCCGCGGCTGCGAACCGTGACATCGGGGTTGCGCTGCATTTTGAGCGTCTCGGTTGTCCAATCCTGAAAGAGCAGAAAATTGAAGCGCCGCACTTTGTAAGGACAGTTATTCGAACAGTAACGCGTCCCGACGCAACGGTTGTAGACCATGTCGTTTAGGCCCTCGCTGCTGTGATTCGTGGCCTGAACCGGGCATACCAATTCGCATGGCGCGTTTTCGCACTGCATACACGGGATTGGCATGTAGTGAGCGGTCGGAAGTTGATAGCCTTCTTCGTAGTAAGTATCGATCCGGAGCCAGTGCATGTTGCGGCGGGCGAGCACTTGCTCTTTGCCTACCACAGGGATGTTGTTTTCGGCCTGGCAGGCGATGACACACGCCTGACAGTTGACGCACGCGGTGAGATCAATTGACAGACCCCACTTATAGCCCTTATAGTTCCAGTGCGGATAGAGCGTGAGATTGTTTTCGGGCGCGTGGTTCTTGGCTTTGGCGAAGCCGGGATCTTGCTTGTAGCCGTCAAGAGTGTTCCAGATGACGACATCCCGGTGCTCCATCGACTGCTGCATTTGCGTGGTGGCCAACGGATACGGCGTGTCGAGCTTGTGAAGTTCGGCTCCCGTTCCGCTCCATAGCGCATCGGACTTGCGCAACAGGTAGGCATTGAAACCTGCGCCATTACCAGCGCGCCCCGAGTGAGTGCGGCCATAACCGAGATCGACACCGATCGTTTCATCGGGATGGCCGGGCAGTATCCAAACCGATCCCCAAACTTCCTGTCCGTTGTACTTCAAGGCGACGTGTTGCTGATTGTCGAAGTCAAGACGCTTCGCCGTCCGTGGGCTGAGGAAGACAGCGTTGTCCCACGTCAGCTTTGTCATGGGATGCGGGAGTTCCTGGAGCCAAATGTTGTTGGCGTAACGACCGTCATACATGTAGACGTCCGGGCGGAAGACAATTTCCAAACCGCTGGATTGCTGCGGATGCGGCGCGAGTCGCGAGGCTGAGTTGAGAGTTGGTGTTATGTGACGCAGCGCAGTGTCGGCGATTAAGCCGTCATGGTCGGACTTGCGCCACCACTTTTCAAAGTCATTCGCACCGCTTTGTTTCTGCCAGTACGCCCGGACAATCTCATAGGATGAGCGCCCGGGAAATTGGAGTATGGCGTCGAGAAGCTTGAGATGTGAATAGGAATCGTAAAGCGGAGCAATCAGCGGCTGAATGATGCTGGTGGTTCCATCGAAGGACCGGGTGTCGCCCCAGTCTTCGAGGAAATGCGGTTCCGGCAGATGCCAGGTGGTTTTAAGCGACGTCTCGTTGAAGTGCAGGCTGACGTGGATGGAGGTTTTGACTTTTTCTAACGCCTTGGTGAATGAGAAATCCAGCGGTGCGGTGTAGACCGGGTTGCCGCCGAGGATGAGCAGCATTTCGACCGCGCCCGCAGCCATGTCATCAGTGAGTTGACGAAGCGAGGCGATCTGGTCAACTGACTCTATTTCTATCGCATCTGTGTAGAGGACGGTTTTCCCGACGTTCCCGAGCGCGGCGTTGATGGCGTGAGCGAGCGCGTGTACGTTTGGCGACTGGTGTTCCCCGGGAATGACAAGAGATGCGCCTCTGTGGGTAGTCAAGTCGCGCGCCACGGGTTGAAGCCAACTCCGGGGTGTTCCTGTACCAAAAGCGCCGACAGCTGAGGCCAGTTCGCGGGCGCAGGCTTCGACCTCCGAATATTTGACGGCGAGTCTGTGATCGGCTTTGCCACCCGTCGCGGTCATGGTGCTCTCGATTGCGTAGAGCCGGTTCATGTCCAGACGATCACCGCGCCGCCTTCGAGTTGAGAAATCGCGAGCGTATCTGGTCGAGCCTGTTCCGCAAGCCAGGAAATCGGAGTCCAGAGC
Source organism: Acidobacteriota bacterium (assembly GCA_030853405.1). Taxonomy (GTDB): domain Bacteria; phylum Acidobacteriota; class Terriglobia; order Bryobacterales; family Bryobacteraceae; genus Bog-105. The sequence continues at coordinate 13,543 of JALYVD010000247.1, forward strand.
GACCACGACATCGGCATCCGCGAAATTGTAGAAGGTGTTCAACGGTTTGCCGAATACGGTTTGCGCGGCTGCGCGGGCCGAGTGCGGTCCGGCGGGTTCGAATTGATGCCACTTGGCCGCTGGAAACGTCTTTCGAAGGGCCGCAATTTGTTTACCGAGAGCCGGTGAGATAACGGTCTCGGTGAGTATCCGCAATCCGTTGCCGTTCGCCGCTCGTATCGGAGCAAGCGCGTCAGCAAGTGCAAGCTGAAAGTCTTCCCACGTGCGCTGTTCGCCGAGGTAGAAAATCTGCTTCGCGCGATCGGGATCGTAGAGGTCCATCAGACAAGCCTGCGAGTGAACGCTGGTGGCGCCGAGGCTCGCCGGGTGGTCGGGATTTCCCTCCACCTTCGTCGGGCGGCCGAGATGGCTCTCGACGAGCACACCTTGCGCGCTGCCCGGACCGGGAACCACCGTTGCGTAATATTTAGGCTTGCCCGGAATTACATTTTCCGGTGGATCGACGTACGGGAGGATCGTCTCGGGAGGCTGGCGGGTGCAACCGGTTAATCCAGCCAGAGCGAGCGAGCCCGCCATCAGAGAGACGAAGCGGCGGCGGCTGCTCTCCGAAATTTCTACGCCTTCTTCACTGAACTGTTCGCTTTCACCGAACCCGTGGTCGTCGCGGTGGGCGGTGAGCGCCTCCAGCGGAATCAGGCCGTTCTGTGATGCCGTGTTTTTCATCGGTGACACGTTGAACAACTTGTAAGATCTCTAACGCTCTTAACGTGATAATCATGCACCAGACGCGTTCCCAAGGCGATCTGATCGGGCGGCGGAGCGTAGTCCATGACAAAAACCTGATCGCGGGGACGCACGTATCTTTCCGGGTGTCGATGGCAGTTCAGACACCACTCCATGGTGAGTGGCTGAGCTTGCCAGGTGAGAGGCATTTTATCTACCCGGCCATGACACTCGGTGCAGCCCACGCCCTTATGAATGTGAATGCTGTGGTTGAAGTAAACGTAATCGGGCAGGTCGTTAACACGGGTCCATTCAATCGATTTGCCAGTGCGGTAACTTTCGCGAATCGGTTCAAGCATCGGACTGGTGGCCCACATCTGGGAATGACAGTTCATGCAGATCTTGGTAGCGGGGACATTAGCGAACGACGTGTATTCAACTGTCGTGTGACAGTAGCGGCAATCTAAGCCGAGGCCTCCCACGTGGTGTTCGTGGCTAAACGGCACGGGCTGCTCGCGCGGAACGTTCTGCATAGTTTCGTAGGGCGACCTGACAATCAGATAGGAGACCACCAACACGGCCGTGAGGCCGCCGACGAGAGCGAGAATGCTCAGTCTTGCAAAAGTGTTTGCACTGCGCGAAAAGTATTGGGGCATCGTCGCCGGAATTCAATTTGAGCCGTTTGCGATATGAGGACTTAGGAAGTATAACGAATGTTTCGGGTTCTCTGCACACGCGTAAAACTAACGGTGCGTTGTGTCCTAGACTGTATCGTGTGCCGCGCCATGTCCCGCTCTTTGCTGGTGAAAAGAAGCGCGCGCATCTCGCGCCGAGGCGTCTCCCGCCCGCTCAATGGTGAAGCGCAGCAAAAGCGATCCAAGTGTCCCAAGAACTCCGGCTGTCACTCGCTTTCTCCTGGTTTGACCTGGGAGTACCGAAACGAGTAAGCTGGCGGCCATCAGAAGTTCGGAGGATCTCCACATAAGACCGCTCAAGCCTCGCTTCAATGGCCTGCCCACACGCGGAACAACGGAGGCTTGCCGCTCCATAACAATTTCCGATGCGAGTTCGGCAACCCGGCCTACGTTTCCAAATAGGTTTGTAATGCGCCGCTGCTTTTCGTTCTCCCAGAAAATGTCAAAGGTACAGCCCACGCTGGCGATAGCGGAAGCTCCAAACAGCGCGGGAAGAACTTTGCGGGACTGCTGCCAAAGCGGAACGGCGGTATTGGCAACCAGCACGCCCGTGTACGTGGCGAGCCCTAAACCGAAAACCCCGGCGGCAAATCCGCAAGCGTTGCCAAGTAAGCGGAGGAATCCGGAACGCCGCCGACGTAATAGAACCGCGCCCGTGGCAGCGGCGGCGGTGGCCGAAAGAATCCAGGCGCCCATATTCATGGGTGAGGTTGGCCGGAACACTCGCAGCATATTTAGAAAGCGCTCGGGGCGTCCGAGATCGTAGACCAGAAGCGCGCCGCTTATGGTTGCGCCAATGAAGCCGATCAGATGGCAGCGGTCCACCAGTGTTTCAAGTTCTGGATCGCGCCGGAGCATGACGGCGGCTCCCAGAGCGAGCGACGCTCCGGTCAAACCGCCGACGTAGTAATAGGTAGGAATTGCCCATCCCCAGATGGATTCCTGCAGCATCGGGCGGTCGTAATAAGTGGGGTCGGACGTTTGTGGTTCGGGGAGTTGCTTCCAAGTTTGTGCGAGGCTCTGGATGTGCTTATCGCTTGAGCCGGATGATTTTTGATTTGCAGCTTCACCGGTAAGCTCGCCAACATCCAGGTCGATATCGCGGCCATCCGTGTAGACGGGTTCAACGGAATGCTCGTAACGGGCAACGCTCATGGGCGAGAATCCTTGCCGGTGAACAGAGACGTTCCGACAGCGATGAACGCCATGGTTGCCGCACTGGCCGCCATCGACAGCCAAGCGGCTTTTACTTTTTTGGTGGGGACAACGGGGTCAGGAGGAAGATTGTAGACCTCCGGTTTATCGACAAGCAGGAAGAACGCGTTCAAACCCTCGGTTCCAGGCTGATCTTCTTTACTTGCGCCATACAGGTAGGCATCGGTCAGACCCTGATGATGCAGCTTTTCGATGCGCTCTTGCGCATGGCCGCGCAGTTCTTCAAGATCGCCGAACTGAATCGATTCGGTCGGACAGGCTTTGGCGCAGGCGGGCTGCATATCGTCTTTCAGACGGTCGTAACACAACGTACATTTCCACGCGCGTCCGTCTTCTTCACGGCGATCAATTACGCCGAAGGGGCAGTTGACGATGCAATAGCCACAGCCGTTGCAGATGTCCGGCTGAACGTAAACCGAATCGAACTCAGTGCGTATGATGGCCCCGGTCGGACAACTCTCAAGACAACCA
>JALYVD010000266.1 GCA_030853405.1 Acidobacteriota bacterium
TGATTTGGACAGGCTATCTTCGGCTCACAAAGGAGACCTCCATCCGGAAATCCACATCCCCAACCTTCAAAGCCTTTACTCTAAGCAGGCCTTATCGCAACCCTGTCCTATTTTGGACAGCAGTGCCCGGAACGCCCTCAAAACCGCCCTCACCGGTCGCACGGTGCTACTTCCGGAAGACGACGCGGAGCGCTACGAACAGCACCTGATCGCCTACGACAAGGCCTACCGCCCGCTCGGCGAGCGTGAGTGCGAACTCGTCCAATCGCTAGCCGACGCGACCTGGCGTATCGACCGCATCCCCGGCCTCGAAGAAGCTATCTACGTCAAGGGTTGCAACCAGTTCGCCGCCGAAGTGACCGATCTCGATCCCCGCCCGCGTCTCACCATGCTGCGCATGCACACCTACCTCGCCTATGAACGCCAGTTCCGGAACCTGCAAATCCAGGAAATGCGTCTCCATCGCCTCCGCGAGAAACTCATCAAGGAAGTCAAAGAACTCCAACGGGAACGCGAGCAGAAAGAAAAGGACGAACTCGCCCAGGCCGCCAAGCTCTACATCGCCGCCAAGACCGATCGCAAACCCTTCGATCCAGCCGACCATGGGATCGAATTTTCAACTACCGACGTCGAAGCTTATTTGCACGGTGTCCGAGCGAATAAACTGACGGAACAGGCCATGCAAACGGGTCGGCTCCCGCTCACCCAGCACGCGAAAGCCGCTTAACGAAGTTTGCGGCTGTAGTCAGGGCGCCCAGCTATTTGAAAATTGAATATTGAGTTACCGTGCATCGGTACCGCCCGCAGCCCGGGCCTTTTCCAGTGCCGCAGCCTTGTCCAAAGCACTAGCCGCCTCGGCGCTTCGCCCCGCACGTTGCAGCAACTCGCCGAAGCGCCGCTGAAGGCTGGCAACCTCGGGGAATTTCGCGATGACATATTGAAACTCTTCAACGGCTCCGGCGTAGTCGCCTGACTTAGCAAGCGCACCGGCCAAATCGTAGCGGGCGTTCACGTATTCTGGATCGGCCTTAATAGCCAGACGAAACTGTCGCAGCGCCTCTTGCGATCGCCCCAAACTCCCGAGCGCCGAGCCAAGCATGTCATGCGCTTCCGGACGGCTCGGATCGAGTCGCACGGCTTCTTCTAAAGTGGTGACGGCCCCCTGCCCGTCGAGCCGCGACAGCATCACCGCTCCCAAATTCAAATGCGTCGAGAAATCATTTGGGTTCTCTTCAAGGCGATGCCGCAGCAGCGCTTCCTGCAAACTACGCCGGTGGTCGCCTCGTCCGCGCGGCAGCACTTGCAGCCAAAGGTGCCCCATCTCATCGCTCGCCTGATTCCCTGCCCGGACCCGCTTGGAGGATGAATTTGGATTGCGCGGGTTGGCGGCTGAATTGTCGTAATGAAAACGCATCGAGACGATGGACCCGGCGGGCAAAAACACCGGCTCGCGATACCGGTAAACGGCCTGCCAGTTCAGGCCCCAATTGGGAATGCGGATCAGCCATTTGCGCTGCCCATCGGGAAGAGTCGCATAGGCTTCCAGGAGTTTGCCCAGATAGTGTGCGTGCGGGTAAATGGCAAGGAGGTCGCTATCGACCGGCATCCTGAAATCATCGGAAATCATTAAATCGCGATCGCCCGGCGGAATATCGAGAGCGTCGTCGTGCTCTAGTTCCATCAGTATCGGAAAGCGTGTCGGCGGCTTGTCCGTGAAGTAGAGGCCGATCACCGGGCGTACTTCTTCCGGCTTGCCAGTGGGCTGAATATGCGTGTTCAGGATCAGAAGGTTGCCAGGATCCAAACGCCAGGAGAAACCGTCCGGCTCCGAATACGGCGCACTCCCCGACTTCCAGAAGAGGAAATGGCTGTCCGGATCGAATGGGTTGCGTTCAACTACTACGTCCATGCCGGGGAAACCGGCTCCCTGCACCGATTCAAGGCGGCGCGAAGTGCCTAAACGGTCCAGCAATATGTTGGCGTGATGAATATTTCTTGCGCTCCCCACGCGGATTTCAATTGCCCGCACATAGCGCGTCGAACGAATTTCGGGGGCGAAGATAAAATTCCAGAAGACATCGGCTCCCGAACCAGCCATCGGAAAAGGGCGCGGCGCTTCGATGACCATGTCGGGTGGGCCAAGCTGCCAGCCGGTAGTGAACTGAGGAGGCCCTGGCTCGGTAGCCGGATCGCCCTCTGGAGCGCCATTACGAACCCAATCGGCAATAGCGCGAATTTGACCATCCGTCAACCGGCGCTCGTCTTTGAAATCGCCGTAACCCGGCTGCGGAAGCCACGGCGGCATGTAGCGACTGCCCGTCACGGCCATAATCTGCCGGGCGTGCACCTTGACATCTTTATAACTGAGCAGAGGGAACGGAGCAGCTTCGCCGGGCCGATGGCAAGGTGCGCACGTCTGATAAAATGATGGGCGCCATGTCCTGAGCGAATGTAGGCCCTGCACGCAAAGAAGCGGCAATTGCCAACACAAGAATTGGGCCAGCGGCCTTCACTGGACATCGGCGAGCGAACAACCCACCGCCCGGGTCTCCGTTTCGGGTAGTTTCGCTCCCGCAAACACTGCGGTCAGCACGTTTTCCAGATCGTGCACCCGGGCGGTCGGACGCGCTTTGCCGAAGTCGATCCATTGGTCATCGATGCGGCCGTGATACACCAGGCGTCCGGAAGTGTCGAACACGGCGGCTTCAGGCGCGACCGTCGCCCGTGCCCTTGCGACGAGTTCGTGATGAGGATCGCGGAGCGCTTTGCCCGGAAATCCATATTGTGAGAAATCGGCTTCGATCCCCTGCGGTGTTTCCGCTGGGTCGGGATATACCATCCAGAAATCAAGGCCGCGCCCGCTGAACTCTCGCCAGATCCGCTGAAGCTCCGGCGCATAGCGATGCGTAAGCGGGCAATCCGTCCGGGCAAAGATGAAGACCCGGGCATGCGCGGCAGAAGCAAACGGATCGACTGGTTTGCCGGCCTCGTTTAGAATCGCGCTGGCGCTAAAGGTCGTTAGCGCGATCAATAGAACAATTATTCGAGTTCGGATCGGGAATTCCATCCTCATTCCGATTTTAGGTGAAGTACATTTGCATCATGCGCCGCGATTATCACAACTGGCACAGCCCGAGACTCGACCGGCGAATGGAATTGCTCGTATTTGGGCACGGCGGCTCTCCGGTTCTGGTCTTCCCGACTTCCCGCGCACGATTCTTCGAATATGAAGACATGGGAATGCTTCGTGCTCTCGCGGGGAAAATCGATGCCGGACAACTTCAGCTCTTTTGCGTCGATAGCGTGGACGCCGAGAGCTGGTATAACCGGAGCATCCATCCGCATGAGCGCGTTCAGCGCCATATCGCTTACGAAGAGTACGTGCTCTTCGAGGTGCTCCCATTCGTTCGCGGCGTCAATGGAGCCCAGCAGATCACCGTGACGGGGTGCAGTTTCGGAGGCTATCACGCCTTGAACTTCGCCCTCCGTCATCCCGACGTGGCCACGGCCTGTATTTCGATGAGCGGAGCCTTCGACTTGAAGCCGTTTATGGGCGGCTACTACGACGAACTGTTCTATTTCAATAATCCGGTTGACTACCTTCCGAACATTCGCGATCCCTGGTTTCTCGACCGTTATCAAACTATGAAACTGGTCCTGGCCGTTGGAGATCATGACATATGTCTGGGTGAGAACTTCAGAATGGCTGGTATCCTCGGGGCCAAACAAATTCCGCATTGGCTGGACGTTTGGACCGGAGGTGAGCGGCACGACTGGCCACTCTGGCATCGAATGGCTGTAAAATTCTTCTAGATCTAGCTCCGAAACGAGGTGACATGCCCAAGATCGGAATTCTGTACGGGATGGAAAACACGTTCCCGTCCGCCCTGGTTGACCGAATCAACAGCAAGAAGGTGCCCGATGTGACGGCCGAACACATTCGCATCGGCGGCATTAAGATGGCCGATCCCAGCGGTTACAGTGTCATCGTAGACCGCATCTCTCATGACATCGAGTTCTATCGCGCATACCTGAAGAACGCGATGCTGAACGGAACCGTTGTCATCAATAATCCGTTCTGGTGGAGCGCGGACGACAAATTCTTTAATTATTCGCTGGCGAGCAAACTAGGTGTAGCGGTGCCGAAAACGGTTGTGCTGCCGCAGAAAGAGCACCCCCCCGGAACTACGGTTCAATCGATGCGCAATCTCGTCTTCCCGCTGAATTGGGACGATGTATTCGATTACATCGGATTTCCGGCATTCCTGAAACCGTTTAGCGGTGGGGGCTGGAAGAACGTCTTCAAAGTAGGGTCGCCGGAAGACTTCTTCGACGCGTATGACCAGACCGGCAGTATTTGCATGACTCTGCAATCGGCGGTTCATTTCAGCGACTACTTCCGCTGTTATGTCGTCGGCCAGGAGAAGGTTCGAGTGATGAAATACGATCCGAATCAGCCGCACCACCTTCGGTATGGCAGGGACGGATCTGGCGTATCCCCTGAAATGCACGGCCGTCTGGTACGCGATTGCCTCACGCTCTGCGGCGCCCTCGGTTACGACTTCAACACGGTCGAACTTGCGGTGCAGGATGGAGTTCCCTATGCTATAGATTTCCTAAATCCCGCGCCCGACGCCGATGTTCATTCGGTGGGCGAAGAAAACTTCGAGTGGGTGGTTGAGAATGTCGCGCAGCTTGCTATCGACAAAGCGTTAAGTAAAGAGCGGCCAAACAGCGAGCTGCGCTGGAACAATTTTCTGAATGGGCAGTCCAGAGCGGCAATCTCCAGATAGGAAATTTCGCTATGAAGCCCAGTCTCACGATAGGGATCGAAGAAGAGTACCAGACGATAGATCCTGAGACCAGGGACCTTCGTTCTCACATCGATACCGAGATCATCGCTCAAGGCAAGGTGCTGCTGAAAGAAGCCGTGAAATCGGAGATGCACCAGTCGGTCCTCGAAGTTGGAACTGGAATTTGCAAAAACATCAAGGACGCGAGCACAGAAGTGAAGGCTTTGCGGACCGAGATCTGTAAGCTCGCGAAGAAGAACAATCTACGGCTCGCCGCAGCCGGCACTCATTCGTTTGCCGATTGTCCCGCACATTCTGGCGCTGTCCACCAACTCGCCGTTCTGGCTCGGAATGGACACCGGATTGAAGTCTTACCGCTGCAAAGTCTTCGACAAGTTCCCGCGCACTAACATACCCGATTACTTCACCAGTTGGGGCGAGTACGAGAGCTTCGTCAATCTTCTAATCAAGACTAATTGCATTGACAACGCAAAAAAGATCTGGTGGGACATTCGCCCACATCCGAATTTCCCCACGCTTGAATTCCGCATCTGCGACGTGCCTATGCGGGCGGACGAAACGATTGCCATTGCTGCATTGATTCAAGCGACGATTGCGAAATTATACAAACTCTATGAGGCGAATCAGGGATTTCGTCTCTACCGCCGCGCGTTGATCATGGAAAACAAGTGGCGTGCGCTGCGTTATGGACTCGACGGCAAGATCATCGATTTTGGAAAGAAAATCGAAGTCCCCGTACGGGACCTGATTTACGAATATCTGAATTTCTTGGACGACGTAGTGGACGAACTGGGTTCGCGCAATGAGATCAATTACATTCATCAAATTCTGAAGAACGGCACTGGGGCGGATCGTCAACTGCGAATTTTTCGGGAAACGGGCGATCTAACTAAGGTTGTCGATCACATCATCGAGGAAACAGAGGCCGGGCTCGTACCGGAAGTAGCGGCGGGAGCGGCCTAATGCAGACGGCGTTCGATCCTGAGCTTTCGCCGGGCGCCCACAATGCGGTCTTCGTTTGCTTGAAAATCCAGCCTGTTGAGAAAGTCACGCTAATTACCGATCGTGCCTGCGAAGAGATCGCCGCCAGCCTGGTTTCCGAGTTGAAGACCTGCGGCTGTGCGTATCAAACGTTCTTGCTGGAAGACCTCGCGCCGCGCCCCCTCATTGACATGCCACGGCAAATCCTGGAGGACATGGAAACGAGTCAGGTGAGTATCTTCGCCGTCCAAGCGCAGGCAAACGAACTTCGCACTCGTATGCAGATGACCGATGTAGTGAACCGCAAAAAGCTACGGCACGCTCATATGGTCAATATCGAAAGAAAGATCATGCTCGATGGCATGCGGGCCGATTTCCCGAAGGTAGACGAGCTAAAGCATTCGTGTAATGAATATCGTTACCAAGGCCCGTCAGATCCGCGCGACGACTGCGGCGGGAACCGATCTTGCAGCGGAACTATCGTCCGGCTACAAGTGGCTTAAAACAAGCGGCATCATCAGCCCGCTTAAATGGGGCAACTTGCCCGGCGGCGAGATCTTCACCGCGCCGCTCGAAGTGAATGGCACGTTTGTTGTAGACGGCGTAGTTGGCGATTATTTATGCGCGAAATTCGGAGATCTTAAGGACGCGCCGCTCACAATTCGCATCGCAGGGAACCGGCTGACGGAGGCGCACTCGCAGAATAAAGAACTGGAGCAGGCGTTCTGGAATTACACGCACACGGACGCAAATAGCGACCGGGTGGGCGAGTTCGCCATCGGAACCAATATCGGACTGAAAGACGTTATCGGGAACATTCTCCAGGACGAGAAACTGCCTGGAGTTCACATTGCCTTCGGCGATCCGTATGGGGCGCATACCGGGGCACAGTGGAAATCATCGACGCACATCGATGTCGTGGGCCGTAAGTTCGATATCTGGGCCGACGATCGCCAAATCATGCGCTCTGGCGAATTCATCGTGTAGGAAGTCCACTTGATTCCAGAACTTCGCGAGCAATTCAATGCGAATTGGCAGCCAGCCAATTATGCCGAGTTCCTGCGGCGAGTCGACGAGCGTTCCGGTACCCACGTTCAGTTCCGGTTGAGCGAGACACCGGTGTTTCTGCCGAAGCCGCTGATCGAGAAGATGGTGCGCTACGGCCTTGAGTTGTACGATCAGTTGGTATCGAACGCGGAGTACCGAAAAGCGGCGCACGAGGCTATCCCGCCCCAGTTCCGAGTCCCAAACGAATCGGATCATCCGTTATCCGTGCAAGCTGATTTTGGACTCGTGCGCGATCCCAACGGCGAATTGGAACCGAAGCTCGTGGAGATCCAGGGCTTTCCCTCCATCTATGCGCTCCAGCAGGTAATCGCAGAAGAATACCGCAACGCGTATCATCTCGACGCAAAGCTTCAGACACTCCTCGGCGGTCTCACACGGGAGACCTATGTGGACGTGCTCCGCCGCGCCATACTCGGCTCTCATTCGCCTGAAAACGTAGTACTGCTTGAGATCGATCCGTATGAGCAGAAAACCCTACCGGATTTCCTGCTCACTCAACAAATGCTCGGACTCAGGATCGCCAATATCAGCGAAGTAAACAAGCGCAGACGCAAGCTTTACCTTGACGGTATCGAAATCCGGCGCATTTACAACCGCGTAATCGTGGACGAGTTAGTCAGGAAGAAAATCGAGAGCGAGTTCTCATTCACCGACGACCTGGATGTCGAATGGGCCGGACATCCGAACTGGTTTTTCCTCCTGAGCAAGTTCTCTCTACCCTGGTTTGACCATCCCTGTGTTCCGCAGACGCAATCTCTGAGTGAGACGCCTGTGTTGCCGGAGAATTTGGAAGACTACGTTCTGAAGCCGCTGTATTCGTTTGCCGGATTGGGCGTGAAGGTCGGCCCATTGCGAAGCGAAATTGAATCTATCCCCAAAGCCGAACGCTCTGAATACATTTTGCAGCAAAGGATGGAATTCGTGCCCACACTTGAAACGCCAAGCGGCCCAACAAAGGCCGAGATATGGGTGATGTATATCTGGGACGGCGCATTGAAACCCGTGACAACGATCCTTCGCACTGGCCGCAGCAAGATGATGGGCGTGGACTTCAACAAAGGCCTGGATTGGGTCGGGGCTTCTGCGGGTTTCTATTTACCGTGAGTCCGGAATACCATAGAAAGCAATATGGCTATCGACCCTCGCGCAGGCAAACCGGCTGACCCGGAGATGCTGGTTAATGTTCCCCGCTTAATCACGTGTTACTACGCCCTAAAGCCCGATCCGGCGGAGAAGACTCAGCGAGTCGCCTTTGGCACGTCCGGCCATCGCGGGTCTTCGCTTTCCTCGTCTTTCAATGAGAACCATATCCTTGCGATCACCCAGGCGATTTGCGAGTACAGGAAGCAGCAGGGCACCACGGGTCCGCTGTTCCTTGCCATGGATACGCACGCTCTCTCCGAACCGGCTTTCGTGACCGCGTTTGAAGTTCTTGCGGCAAATGGCGTTGCCACAATGATCGATCAGGACGGAGGCTACACACCCACTCCGTCGCTCTCTCATGCGATTCTTACGTACAATCAAGGCCGCGAAGAGGGTCTTGCGGACGGCATCGTCATTACGCCTTCGCACAATCCACCGGAGGACGGCGGCTTCAAGTACAATCCGCCGTCGGGCGGACCTGCCGACACGAATGCGACAAAATGGATCGAAAATTATGCGAACGACTTGCTGGCAAAAGGCCTCAGCGGAGTGGCTCGAACTCCGTACGACAGAGCGCTTAAAGCCGGGAGCACGCACCGCTATGATTTCTTGTCCACGTACGTCAACGATCTCGGCTCGCTCATCGATTTCGAGGTAATCAAAAGTGCCGGGCTGAACCTCGGCGTCGATCCGCTGGGCGGCGCGGGCGTGGCTTACTGGCCGCGCATCGCCGAGCGCTACGACCTGAATCTTACGGTGGTCAACAAGCAAGTGGACCCGACCTTTCGATTCATGAGTCTCGATTGGGACGGGAAGATCCGGATGGATTGCTCTTCGCCCTACGCCATGGCCGGGCTGATCGCGTTGAAGGATCGCTTCGATGTCGCTTTCGCCTGCGACACGGATCACGACCGTCACGGCGTCGTCACGCGGTCGGCAGGGCTGTTGAATCCCAACCACTATCTGGCGGTTGCGATTGATTACCTGTTCCAAAATAGGCCGCAATGGCGCGCGGATGCCGGAATCGGCAAGACTCTCGTCAGCAGCAATATGATCGACCGTGTCGCAGCGAGCCTGGGGCGGCGTCTTGTGGAGGTTCCGGTTGGTTTCAAATGGTTTGTGGACGGCCTATTGGACGGTTCCCTCGGCTTTGGAGGCGAAGAGAGCGCCGGGGCTTCGTTCCTCAGGCTCAATGGCGGACCCTGGAGCACGGATAAGGACGGCCTGATTCTCGGGCTGCTCTCCGCCGAAATTACGGCGAAAACGAAAACCGATCCAGGTGAACGTTACCGCCAACTTACAGAAAAGTTCGGCAATCCGGTTTACGAGCGCGTCGACGCGCCCGCTACCCCCGAAGAGAAGGCTCTTTTGTCCAAGCTCTCGCCGGAACAGGTCTCCGCAAAAGAATTGGCAGGCGACCCGATCACCGCTATGCTCACAACCGCGCCGGGGAACGGCGCTGCTATCGGAGGGCTAAAAGTGACCACGAAGAACGGCTGGTTTGCCGCTCGGCCATCCGGAACCGAGAACGTCTACAAGATCTACGCAGAGAGTTTTCTCGGCGTCGAGCATCTGCGGCGTCTTCAGGAGGAGGCCCGAGCCCTCATTTCAAAGACCTTCAAAGATGCGGGCGTCGCGGCTTAAGAGCCGGTTGCTAAACTGCAATCGTTGCACTCCAAGAACGTCATCAGCCGGCGGACACTGCTTGCGCTAGGCCTTGCCGGTGTGCCCGTCTCCAGAGCACTCGCTCAAGGCATATCGTCTCGCGGCATCAAACCGCAGCCACGCGGCAAGTTTTCCGGCTTGCCGTTTCACGCGCACTTTGTCGATATTGCGGAGCAAGCCGGTCTTCGCGCTCCGCTGATCTACGGGCCCGCCGATCACAAAGACTACATCGTTGAAACCGTTGGCTGTGGCTGTGCGTTCGTCGATTATGACAACGACGGCTGGATGGACATCTTTATACTGAGCGGCACACGCCGGGAAGGCGCGCCCGAGGGTACGACGAACCGGCTGTATCACAACAATCGCGACGGTACATTCACGGACGTGACCGAGAAAGCGGGACTAACGCGCCTCGGATGGGCGTCGGCGGTGTGCGTCGGCGACTACAACAACGACGGCTTCGACGACCTGTTTGTCACGTATTGGGGACAGAACGTACTCTACAAAAACAACGGCGACGGCACGTTTACCGATGTGACAAAGGAAGCGGGTTTGCTGCACGACGGGACTCGCTGGGGATCCGGTTGTACGTTCATCGATTACGACCGCGATGGACACCTTGATTTGTTCGTTTCGAATTACCTGGAATTTGCCTTCAACAAAGTTCCAAAGCCCGGCGAGAATCCCAATTGCAATTGGAAGGGTATTCCGGTGAATTGCGGTCCGCGCGGATTACCCCCTGGCGTGAACGCGCTTTATCACAGCAACCGCGATGGAACGTTTACCGACGTAAGTGTGAAATCGGGAATTGCCAAAGCGAAGGGCAGTTATTGCATGACCGCGGTAGCGGCTGATTTTGACAACGACGGATGGCCCGATCTCTACATTGCCTGCGACTCGACCCCTAGCTTCTTGATGAAGAACAATCACGACGGTACGTTCACCGATGTGGGACTTGAAACTGGCGTGGCGCTGAACGAAGACGGGATGGAGCAGGCCGGCATGGGGCTTGGAATTGGCGACTATAATCTGGATGGCAATCTCGACATTCTAAAGACGCACTTCGCCGATGATACGGCGGTACTTTATCGCAACGACGGCAAAGGGAACTTTGAGGACGTTACGAACTCGGCGGGTTTAGGCGTTGAAACACGCTATATCAGTTGGGGCGCGGGCATGGTGGACCTGGATAACGACGGCAATCCGGATCTATTTTGGGTCACTGGCAGCGTTTATCCGGAACTCGAAGCCAAGCTGCCAAACTATCCGTTCAAAGATCCGCGCATTGTGTTTCGCAATTTAGGCGACGGCAAGTTTGAGGAACTGTTAGACCAGGCCGGACCCGGAGTTGCCGCTCAACACGCAAGCCGCGGCTGCGCTTTCGGCGATTTCGACAACGATGGCGACGTCGATATCCTGATCATGAACCTAAACGAGCCGCCTTCTCTCTTGCGCAATGATCTTACTGGTAACAATCGTTCGATCAAAGTGAAGCTGATTGGGACGAAGAGCAATCGCAGCGCCATCGGGGCTCGTGTCGTCGCGCATTACGGGAACAAGAAGCAGGCGCAGGAAGTATTGAGTCAGGCGAGTTTTTATTCCGCGAACGATCAACGCCTGCACTTCGGGCTTGGGGCGGCTGAAAAAGCGGACCTCGACATTCGATGGCCAAACGGCGCAACGGAACGCGTTACGGGAGTTCCGGCAGGTCATCTGGTGATCATCCGTGAGGGCTCCGGGATCATTAAGACCGAGGCGTTTCAGAAAGCCTAAATAATTGCACCACTTTGCCACAGCACTCTTCCTTGGATCGCTGATGGGATGTGTGTTGCAGGCGCAGAGCAGAGGGTTTGCAGAGTCCCCGACGCAGAAATACGAAGCGTACGCGACGGCCGCGCAAGGCCAGGTTTCAATCGAGAGCGGATCGCTTCCCTGGGCCGTGAGTTCCGGCGAAAGAGTTCCCGCGCAACGAATCATTACGACGGGGGGCGACGGCTTTGCTCACTTCGACGTGAAGGGCGGCAGCAGCTTCGAGATCTACTCAAACTCGCGTGTTATTTTCCGGCAGAATCCTTCGACTGCGGGCGATCTCCTGGATGTGCTGGCTGGTCGCGTTCGCATTCATTTAAATCCCGGCCCAGGGCAGATGCAGAGAGTCTTCTGTCCCGTGGCAACGATTACCGCCGTTGACCCAGCCACTATTGCGCGCGCCATCGATGAAGACGACAATCTTCGCATTGATGTGCTGGAAGGTGAGATTCGCGTGCAACATGCGCTCTTGCCGCGCAACGTACCTACCCTTGTCAAAGCGATCGACGCCATCCTCGTTCAGAAAGACGAGCAAATTTCAAGACGAGTGGATCGTGGTTCGCTCTACCGGTATGCAATTAAGCCGTTGCACGATCTGTTCTCCGCGATGTCGCCCAGCCACGGTGCGGAGAACAAATTCTTCGCGTGGGCATTGCCTATGGAGATTTGGCGTTGAGAGTCGATCACTGACTGGCTCGAAACCGTGCCTTTATCGACGGCACAGGCGCTGGTCCATCTTCCCGCAACTCTACGCGCCCTCCACCTACTGCCGCCTTTTCCCAAGACGTTCAACTACGTTACGGCGCACAAGTTCTTCATTTGGAGACTCCGCACGGCGAGTTTACTCCCTGAAGCTGAGATCGAGACGGTTGTCCGTGGCTACGAACGAATCTGCGCCGTGTACCCTCGGCTCAATGCGCATTCAGTGTCGTGCCACATGGACCTGAAGCCGTAAAACATCTTGTTCGACGGCCGTCGAGCCTGGCTGATCGACTGGAAGGCAGCGTTCCTGAACGACCGCTACTTCGATCTGGCAATTGTTGCCAACTTCGTGGTTACGAACGAGGCGGACGTCGAAGAGCGGAATGCGCGATCGCACGTTCCGCATCTGCTTTCGCCAAGCGCTCCGTAACTGGTCGAGTAAGCTCCCGACTTGTCGTCATGTGTTTACGGATGTTCGGGAGCACTTTTCCGGATTGCGGACCACACAGGAACAGCTCGGAAACAATGCCGGACGGCTCCTGAGGTGCGGATAACGTTAGGGCGGATCTATCGCAGATGAGTGCCTTCGGTTTCCTGTTTTGCCCTTGACTCAGGAGCAGTTCGGAAGCTGTTTCACGTGCAATCAGAATTCGTGACTCGGTCGTCCAGAAAACGCTTCATGGCCGCCGCTGGAGCGGAGAGATTCGGGGTTGACGGCATAGCAAAAGAGAAGTTTCTGGTCAATGAGTGTCTATCGAGATGAATCTTAGCCAGAGTCAGGTCTAGGCTGCGGCGATCAAAGGCCCAAACAGACGCGAAACCCACACCTAGGCCTGCTTCAATGCAGGAGAGAATGGCCTCTGAAGAATCGAGTTCCATGACGATGGTCAATTGCCCAAGACGCAAGCCCGCTCTTTGCAAACCTTCCTCGACGACATGGCGTGAGCCCGATCCGCGTTCGCGCATGATGAGGGGAACACCCATGAGACTAGCCGCTGGAATGCTGCCCAGAGATGCCCATTCGTGGCTTCGGGGAACGACAATGACAAGTTCGTCTTCGAACCAGGTTTCGATTCTGATCTCTCGCGATAGCGGAGGCCCTTCGATCAGGCCTAAACCGAAGCGACCCGACGCGACACCCTCGACAATGTGCTCCGTGTTCTCACTCGCAACCCGGAGATGGATCGCAGGAAACCGCCGTGCAAAAGCGGCTAGGCGAGGAGGCAATACGTACTGCGCAATGGTAGTCGACGCTCCCAAGACGAGTTCGCCGCTTGCCTCTCCTCTAAGCTGAGCCAGGCCATTCTCGGCCTCTTCGGCCAATCTGGCGAGCTGAACCGCGTGGTTAAGTAGGGACTTGCCGGCTTCGGTAAGAGTCACGCCGGTAGCGCGCCGGTCAAACAATTTAGTTCCGATTTCGTCTTCCAGCGTTTTGATTTGAAGCGTGATGGCAGGTTGTGTGAGATAGAGTTGCTCACCGGCTTTGCGGAAGCTGAGGTGGTCGGCCACGGCACGAAAAACCCGGAGGCGAAAGTTCTCCAACATCTCACCAGCATTCCACAGGGCGCCCTGGGGTTCGACACTTGACGGCTTATCAGATTTAATGATGTGCGATCAGGATTACTGCTTGGACGCAAAGCCCGCATGAACTCCATACTGCAGACAGAGGTTCACAGAAATGACACGAACAAAGTCGAAGTATTGGACAAAGATCGCTGGGGCTGTTCTCGCGATGATGACACTTGCTGCAGCACCCGGTTCCGCAAAGGCGCACCACAACGCAAGGGCAAACTACACACTTTGCGAAAGAACTCTGACGAATGGGGAAACAACTGACTTGTTCCTCCGCCGGGGCAACCAGGGCAGTCTATTTCTCTACCTAGCCTCAGTGAATGGAACGCTCTCGATCTATGATGTTTCCAATCCGGCGGAACTGCGCGAACTCAGTACTCTGGCATTGAGCAGTAGCAACCCAGCTTTCCAAATCCGGCCGGTGAATGACAATGTTGTTGTGGCCAGCGGAGCGCCCGATGCGCGCCAAAGTCTGACCGTTCTCAACTTGGCCGATGCCCCTTCTGTTGAAATTGCAAGGACGCTCAAGAACGTAGATGCCTATACGATCGACGGCGAAACGAATACTCTTTATGTTGCGCAACACGGAAAACTCTTTGTGATGCAATTCGACCACCCGATTACGAGAGCGGCAGAGATTTGGGAACAATCGTATGAGTCACGGTAAGCGTGCGGGCAGCATCAACGGACAGAGTGCGAGCAAAATGTCTACCGACCTAGAACCTTCTAATCTTCCTCCCTCCACCAACAACGTTGGTATGGTTATCCGCCAGCGAGAACCAGTGAATTTTGAGTATCCGTTTGATCAGCTGGACACCTTTCTGACGCCGAGTAGTCTGTTCTACATTCGCAGCCACTTCAAGGTTCCAAAACTCGAGGCAGACTCCTACGAACTCAAGGTGGACGGAGCCGTTGCTACTCGGCTGTCCCTCCGGTATGGGGACCTTCGTCGTATGCCATCAAAAACGCAGGTCGCTACGCTCGAGTGCGCAGGCAACAGTCGGATCTTTCTCGTTCCGCAGGTGGAAGGTGCGCAATGGCAACTGGGAGCTGTAGGCAATGCCGAATGGACCGGAGTTCCGCTGCGACACTTGCTCGACACGGCCGGGCTCTCCGACGACGCCATCGAAATCATATTCGAAGGGGCAGACTGCGGCACACCAAAGGAAAAGCCGATTCCACCGGAACCCATCTCGTACGCTAGGAGCCTCTCGCGCGAGAAGGCGCTCTCTTCCGAAGTGTTGGTGGCTTACCAGATGAATGGCCAGGACCTCCCACAAGATCATGGCTATCCTGTGAGGCTGATTGTACCTGGACACTACGGGATGGCTTCGGTTAAGTGGCTGACCAGGATACATGCGGTCCGAGAGAAGTTTGATGGTTATTGGCAAACCTCCGATTACGCTTACTGGGGAGAGATTGCCGGGCAGCCCGTCCGAGTGCCACTCGGCGAAATGGCAGTCAAATCTCAGATTTCCCGCCCACGTACCTATGAGGTTTTGCCGGGCGGCCAACCGTATAGAATCTTCGGCGCCTCCTGGTGTGGCAATGCGGAAGTGAAAGCGGTTGAGGTGTCGGCAGACGGAGGATCGTCATGGGCATCAGCCGAACTCCTCGATTCGCCGTTGCGCTTCGCCTGGCGACGATTTCAATACACCTGGCAGGTTCCTGAGCAGCGAGGGCGTTATCAGCTGATGGCGCGCGCCAAAGATTCGATGGGTCGGCAGCAGCCGGAACAGCATAACCCTAACTTTGGAACATATGTGATCCACCACCCCTTCGTCATCGAGGTCTTCGTAGAATACCCGAAGGCCGAAAACGGATCTTCCCCGGATCGATAATCCGGATGGCCGAACCAGAAATAGCAGCGATAAACAAAGATGCTGACGCGATCCCGGCGACTCTGGGCCAGCCCTCTGCTCCCCGGTTCTGGTTGTCGGTGATGGGTATCGGGATTCTGACCGGACTCGCCGCCGGTTTGCTGACCAGGCTGCTGGAGTGGGTCCAAAGCAGTTTATGGGGTGGAAACGGGCGGGAAATTCTCGACGCAGCGCAACATACGCCAGCTCTGCGCGTATTCTTGATCCTGCTCGCGGCTGGGGTCGTCACTGGTATTGCACAGGTGATACTGCGCAAACTTTCGAGCGGGAACGATATCGACACGACTGCCGCAATTTGGTTCCATGCCGGAAGGCTCCCTGCGCTTCGCACTCTGGCGAGCGCGACCTTGTCCGTGGTCCTGGTCGGGATGGGCGTTTCACTCGGCCGCGAGGGCGCACCGAAACAAGCGGGGTCGGTGTTTGCAAATTTCTTCTCCGACCTGACACGCTTATCCGATGACCAACGACGTCTCCTGGTAGCTTGCGGTGCGGGCGCTGGCATGGCCGCAGCCTATGGAGTACCGCTGGGCGGCGCGCTGTTCGCCATCGAAGTTGTGCGTGGCGCGTTGGCGCTCCGCTTCATTTTGCCTGCTCTTCTTTGCTCCACTGTCGCTACTGCGGTTGCTTGGACTTTACTGCCGAATGCTCCTACCTACCAGATTCCGGCCTACCCGGATTTGCGCGTAGGTCTTCTGTTTGCCATTGCCTGCGGCTTGGCGGTGGGACCGTTTGCTGTGCTTTACGTGCGATTAGTCCGATGGGCGGAACGTAATAAGCCATCGGGATGGCATAGAATCGTACGCCCGATGTTCGGTTTAGCATTGCTGGGGATATTGGCTACGCGCTTTCCTCAGCTCTTAGGAAACGGCCGCGATATCTCCCAGCTTTTGTTTGCCGGTGCGGTACCCTTTGCCCTGGCAGTCCTACTGCTTGTATTGAAGCCAGCGGCCATCCTGTTGTGTATTGGGTCAGGTGTTCCTGGCGGGTTATTCACTCCATCGCTGACAGCAGGCGCTTTACTTGGTTCGGTTCTCGGTTATTTGTGGTCGTTCGTCTTCCCGCATGTCCCCATCGGGTTGTGCGGATTCCTTGGAGCCGGCGCAGTCCTATCGGCAACAACGCAGGGCCCCGTCTCAACGGTCATTCTCATCATGGAGCTGACCGGCCAGGGCCGTGCTTTCGTTTTGCCGCTACTCCTAGCTGTGACCGTCGCCACGATGATCTCCCGGTCGATCGAGCCGCGATCGATTTATGACGCCCGACTCACTAACGATCAGATTCAGGTGCGGCAGCGCTTGCGAGACAAAGTGCAAGTCGGACCGGAACTGCAGTAGAGCAGTTGAAGCTCAACAGCATCGATCAAGTCGATCTGCTCTAGTAGCTTGATGTTGAACAACACTGGCTGGTTCCGGACAGAACTATAGTCGATAGATCCACGGTGGTCGCAAAGGGTTCA
>JALYVD010000271.1 GCA_030853405.1 Acidobacteriota bacterium
CCACGCCGGGACTGTAAATAGCGCAACCGCAAGCAAAGACTCTAAACATTTTCTGAATACAGGCACCCTGACCATTACCGCATACCGATTCTCGACCCCGCCACAATAGAAGCGTGGCGGACTTGGCATTTGCGGTGCGGGCTCTCCGGAGCAGGAATTACCGGCTCTTCTTCGGTGGACAAACCGTCTCCCTTGTCGGCACCTGGATGACGCGCATTGCTACCGCTTGGCTGGTCTACCGGCTGACGCATTCGGCGACGCTGCTGGGAGTTGCAAGTTTTGCCGGGCAGATTCCGGCGTTCGTGTTATCGCCGATCGCAGGCGTGTGGGTGGACCGATGGAACCGGCACCGTACGCTCGTGGTGACCCAAGTGCTCTCGATGGCGCAATCGTTTGCGCTCGCGGGGCTGGCGTTGGCGGGGATCATTAATATTCACGAGATCATCTGGTTGGCGGTATTTCAGGGCTTCATCAACGCCTTCGACATGCCCGCGCGGCAGGCCTTCGTGGTGCAAATGGTGGAGCGCCGTGAGGATCTCGGCAATGCCATCGCGCTGAATTCGTCGATGGTCAATGCGGCACGGCTGATTGGACCTGCGGTCGCGGGCGTGCTGATTGGCGCGGTGGGCGAAGGCTGGTGCTTTCTGGCGGATGGGATCAGCTATATCGCTGTGATCGTGTCCCTGCTGTTGATGAAGATTACCGCCCAGCCAGTGCGCGTAGGGGAACGGCGGGTACTGGAAGAACTCAGCGAGGGTTGGCGATACGTCTCGCGCTCCGCACCGATCCGCTCCATTCTGTTACTACTAGCATTTTCGAGTCTTACGGGCATGCAGTACACGGTGCTGATGCCGCTGTTTGCTTCAAACATCCTGCACGGCGGCGCGCATACGCTGGGATTTCTGACGGCTGCGGCGGGAGTGGGCGCGCTGGGAGGCGCCGCGTCGCTCGCTATGCGGAAGAGCGTTCTTGGCCTTGGAAGACGAATCGCCTTCACCTCCGCTCTTTTTGGCGTTTCGCTTATCGGCTTTGGGTCGTCGAGAGTATTGTGGCTTTCGCTCGTCGTGCTGGTTATCGTGGGATTTTCGACGATGCAGCAGATGGCAGCGAGCAACACAATTCTCCAGACCATCGTGGATGACGAAAAGCGCGGACGGGTGATGGCGTTCTACTCGATGGCGTTTCAAGGCATGGCCCCGTTCGGCAGTCTGCTGGCCGGTGGATTGGCGGCGCGTATTGGGGCGCCATACACAGTGATGACTGGAGGCATCGCCTGTATCGCCGGGAGCGTCTGGTTTGTGCGCCGATTGCCGGGAATTCGGGAAGCCATCCGTCCGATCTATCGAAAGCTTGGGATATTGCCGGAGATCGCGATTGGCGTGCAAAATGCGACCGAGTTGCAGGCTCCGCCGCGTGGTTGATCTTATGCCGGTACTTGTGCGGGCAGCTGGCGATCAAGCATTGACGTAACTTTAAGAGCGTACCTGGATTCCACTAGGCATGAAGTCTTTATTGGGTCTGTTCGCGGCGGCTATCTTGGGCGCGGCCTCGCTAACGCAGGTGTATCAAAACAACGATTTTCAAATTACCGGAATCAGCCTTTCCAAAACAGGGCGTCTCTTCCTGAATTTTCCTAGATGGTCCGACAGATACCTGAACGCAGTGGTGGAGGTTGCGCCGGACGGCAGCGCAAAGCCTTTTCCGAATGCGGAGTGGAATCAGTGGAACATGAAGCCAGACACAGTAGCCACTCATTTTGTCTGCGTGCAAAGCGTGGTCGTTGACAAGGCAGATGCGCTTTGGGTTCTGGACGCCGCGGCTCCGCTGTTGGGTCCCGCGATTCCTAATGGCCCCAAGCTGGTGAAGATCGATCTGAAGACGAATCAGGTCAGCCGCGTGATTCGCTTTGGGCCGGACGTTGCCAAACCGGACACTTATCTGAATGACGTACGTTTTGATCTTCAGCGCAACGCCGCTTACATCACCGACAGTGGACACGGCGGATTGATCATAGTCGATCTAAAAACGGGCGAAGCGCACCGCGCGCTTGATGGGCATCCATCGGTAATGGCGGAGCCAGGGGTCCAGGTAGCCGTGAACGGCAAACCTCTACTGCAGTTCGGTAAGCCACCGCAGTTCCGCTCCGACAGCCTCGCGCTTTCGCCGGATGGCCAGTACGTGTACTACAAGGCAATCACCTCGAACACGCTTTACAGAATCAAAACCGATATCCTGCGGGATCTGAATGCAACGCCCGAGCGCGTTGCGGCAGCGGTAGAGAAAGCGGCGACGGCGTTCCCGACAGATGGTCTGTGGATGGATGCGAAAGGCAACTTATATTTGAGTGATGTTACGCATAACGCGGTAGCGCAGCTTTCTCCGGATGGTAAGTTGCAGAGAGTGGCGGAAGACTCGCGTCTGCAATGGCCAGACACCTTCAGCGAAGGGCCGGACGGGTCGATTTACATCACGGCATCCCATATCAATGATGGACCGAATTTCAACCAGGGCAGGAGTGTTCGCAAGCTGCCCTACGGCGTGTTCAAATTTCATCCTTAGCGCCGTCGTATGGGGCCCCCGGCGAGCCTGTTCAGCTGTATCCTGCTTGTCAATCAGATGAACTCCTCCGCACTCTCTCCATTCTGACCTCGACAGGCAAGAACGAGCGCAGCCGAGCCTGTTGAGAAATCCTTCATTACGTGTGCGTGTGACCAGGTATTGATCGTAGTCGGTTTTGGCCGATCGTCCGCGGCCAAATACCTCCACGGCTAACACCGACTTTTTAAGTCGTGCTGGCGTCCGCCGAGCGCCTCGTGAGCGGTGAATTGAAGCAGCATTTTTCGGCGATTTCCTGGTTGCCTCCGCTTTCCATGAAGACCCGCGTTACATACGCCGGGGGGAAGATTACGGCTTGTGGAACCGTTTCCGTTACGCTGTCAGCCGGGCCGTTGTTATCCGTACCACCTCTGGCGGCAGCAGCTTCAACTGGGACAATTTTCTTGGCAGCGCAATGAGCGCGGGGTTTTCGAACCTCTACTACCCATCTCCTAGCAGGACCGCCGGAGCCATGCTCATCCATTTCGGAACCAGCATCGTCGATAACGGTTCCGTCAATTTGGCGCCTGAATTTTGGCCTGACTTCCGCCGTAAAGTGCTACGTCGGCGCCATCACGTCCGGCCTTGCTCTAAGATTACGTAGCCTTGGAAAACGCCTGATGCGGATCGAGTACGTACTTCTTCGCCGCGCCTTTGTCGAAATCCTTGTACCCGCTCGGAGCTTCATCCAGTGAGATAAGCGTGGCGTTCACAATCTTCGCTATCGGCAATTTATCGTGCAGAATAGCCTGCATCAGCTGCCGGTTGTAGCGCAGCACTGGCGTTTGTCCTGTGTGAAGACTGTGGCTCTTCGCCCAGCCGAGGCCCAGCCGCATTCGAAGATTACCCTGTTGCGCGGCCTCATCCTTCGATCCCGGATCTTCGGTCACGTACAGTCCCGGAATACCAATGGAGCCGCCCGCCCGCGTAATAGCCATAAGCGAATTCAGCACGGTCGCCGGAGCTTCCGTCGTGTGCTGCCCGCCATGGCCCCGCGCCTCGAATCCAACTGCGTCGATCGAAGCATCCACCTCCGGCGCTCCGACAATCTGCTCAATCAGTTCTTCCAGTTTGTCGCTCTTCGTCAGGTCCACCGGTTCGAAACCAACGCTCTTGGCGTGTTGCAGCCGCTCCTGATTCATGTCGCCGATCATCACGACCGCCGCTCCCAGGATCTGCGCCGAAGCGGCAGCCGCTAAACCTACCGGACCGGCTCCGGCCACGTATACGATCGACCCTACGCCCACACCGGCATTGACGGCGCCATGGAACCCGGTTGGCAAAATATCGGAGAGCATCGTCAAATCGCGAAGCTTCGCCCGCGCCTGCTCTTTGTTTGGAAACTTCAGCAGGTTGAAGTCCGCGTACGGCACCAGCACGTACTCGGCCTGACCCCCGATCCAGCCGCCCATGTCCACGTAGCCGTAAGCGCCTCCGGGACGCGAGGGATTCACGTTCAGGCACACACCCGTCTTTTGCTCCCGGCACGTACGGCATCGACCACAAGCCACGTTGAACGGTACGGAAACGATATCGCCAATATCCAGAAACTCGACGTCTTTGCCTTTTTCGATTATTTCTCCGGTGATCTCGTGTCCCAAAACCAAGCCGTGCGGCGCCGTGGTTCGCCCGCGTACCATGTGCTGGTCCGATCCGCAGATGTTGGTTAGAAGAATCTTCAAAATGACGCCATGCTCAATCTGCTTACCCCGGGGATTCTGCATTTTCGGAAAGTCGATCGATTGCACTTCGACCTTCCCGGGACCCATGTATACGACGCCTCGGTTTTTTGCCATCGCTAGCTCCTTTACGGACGTGACTATATCAAAGCCACGCACCCCCGGTTCGCCTCGGCGCATCGAAGAGCAGTATGTTACAGAAAAGACGATTGGGAAATCAAGGCTTAGAAGTATCGGCTATCGGGCTTGGATGCATGGGCATGAGCCAGTCCTACGGTGTGCCGGACGACGGCGAGTCTATCGCCACGATCCACAAGGCGCTCGAACTTGGCCTGAATTTCTTCGATACTGCCGAAGTTTACGGGCCGTTCATCAACGAAGAGCTTCTTGGACGCGCATTAAAAGGGCATCGCGATCAGGCGGTGATCGCTACAAAGTTTGGGTTCCGCATCGAAAGTGGAAAGAACAGGGGCACCGATAGCACGCCCGAACACATCCGCGAAGTAGCCGAGGCTTCTTTACGTCGTCTTCAGACGGATCACATCGATCTGTTATATCAGCACCGCGTTGATCCGAACGTTCCCATTGAGGACGTCGCCGGGGCGGTAGCGGACTTGGTGCGTGCCGGTAAGGTCCGTTATTTCGGTCTATCGGAGGCTGGTGAAGGAACAATCCGCCGCGCTCATACGACTCATCCCGTCACTGCGCTGCAAAGCGAATATTCGCTGTGGGAACGCAATCTTGAAGCGCGAATTATTCCGGTGCTGCGCGAGCTAAAAATTGGTCTGGTACCGTTCAGCCCGTTAGGCCGTGGCTTCCTTACCGGAACAACAAAGCGAGCGGAAGAATATCCGGAACGTGATTACCGCCGGAACGATCCTCGTTTTCAGGGCGAGAATTACGACGCCAACATGGAGGCCGCTGCGGTCGTCAAGAAGATCGCGGAAGACAAAAGCGCAACGCCAGCGCAGATCGCGTTGGCATGGTTGCTGCAAAAAGGCGAGGACATCGTCCCTATTCCCGGTACCAAACGCAGAATCTATTTGGAAGAGAATATCGCTGCCGTGGCGCTGACCCTTTCACCGGATGAAGTGGTAAAGCTGGATCGCGCGTTATCGCCGGAAACGGTATCTGGGGCGCGTTACAACAAGCAGATGATGGCTATGGTGGACCGGTAACAGCCGGGAGTTTAGCTATGGATGGCGGTGCAGAACATGCACCGCTATAT
Organism: Acidobacteriota bacterium; assembly: GCA_030853405.1. Taxonomy (GTDB): domain Bacteria; phylum Acidobacteriota; class Terriglobia; order Bryobacterales; family Bryobacteraceae; genus Bog-105. The sequence continues at coordinate 5,503 of JALYVD010000271.1, forward strand.
CGGGCCAGAACTCGCGGAACGTATTCGTCAGCGCGTCACGCATGATTGCATAGCCCCATTTGGTGGCGACCTCCGCTACTGTGCGATCCTGGCTTGGATAATAAGTGGTGGATATTCCCTGAGCGATGCCGCGCCCCAACAGTTCCGACGCGTTGAAGCTGTTGTGTCCGTTGTAATTCGGCGTAATCGCAACCCGGCTCGCCGCATAGAGCGCACGTTTCCAGATAGGGCCTTGGCCCATGGCATAGTAGCGTTCATCCTGATGGAAGATCGTAGGCATAGCGAAGATCACGAGATAATTGCCGTCCGTCTTGTCAACAAATCCGCGCCAGTAGTATCCCCAGAATCCCGAGACTCCGGTCCCGAGCTGTTTGTGCGCGCCTTCCGCTTCGGCGATTCCGGAAGTAAAGCCAGTGAACACAAAGGCCGAGTAATCGAAACTATTCTGGGTGGCGATCTTAAACGCCTGTCCGGGCGTCGGTGGTGGCGGAACCGCTCCAGCACTCACCGCGCGGTAGTTGGGCATCAGTCCTAGAATTCGCTTGGGTTGTTGGCGCTCAGGCGCGATAACTTTGCCGGCCGGAGTGACTTCGTTTGACCGCTTTGTGTCTTTGTCGTGCGTAGGTACAGCGGGTGGAGTCTGGTCCGACCGGTCCCTCGTCGAAGTTTGTGGAGTCTCAGAGGCGCTCGCCATCATGAGTGCCGGCACGGCTGTTTGTGGCTGAGAATTAATCTGCTGACCGAATATACACGTGCAGACTAGTAAGAATTGAAGTGAGAACAGAAGACGCAAAATCACCATCCTGAAAGCTGTTTAAAATACTTCGATGTACCAGAGCACGAAACGTTCCATCTTCCTTTTCGATATCCTTCTTTCTGATTGGCAGGAACGAATGATCAGAAAAGTTCTTTTGCTGTTTGCCGCCTCAGTTGCGGCGATTATAGCCGCTCCGGTGACGGTGGAACATGGCGTGAAGGTAACCATGCGCGATGGCACAGTTTTGCGTGCGGACGTATATAGACCGGCGGAGGATGGCCGCTTCCCCGTTCTGCTGCAGCGCACGCCCTATGACAAACGAGGTGGCGCGACGTTCGGGAATCGCGCGGCTGCAGCGGGCTACGTGATCATCATTCAGGATGTGCGCGGGCGTTACACATCCGAAGGCGAATGGTACCCGTTCCGGAGTGAGTCGCAAGACGGTTACGATACGGTCGAATGGGCGGCAGCCCTGCCTTATTCAAACGGGAAAGTGGGGATGTTCGGTGGATCGTACGTGGGCGCGACCCAAATGCTTACGGCGATCGCGCATCCGCCACATCTCGCGGGAATTTGCCCGGTAGTGACGGCTAGCAATTATCACAACGGTTGGACTTACCAGGGCGGGGCATTCGAACAATGGTTCAACGAAAGCTGGACGTCCGGATTAGCCCAAGACACGCTGAACCGCAGAGTGCAGAGCGCCACAAATGCGAGGGAAGGCATCTGGAAACTGCCTCTGTCGGGGTATCCACTCTTCAACACGAATGAACGTTCTCTGCGGCTTGGTTCGCCTGACGTACTTGCGCCCTATTTTCTCGATTGGCTGACGCATCCTAATTACGACGAGTACTGGAAGCGCTGGTCGATTGAGGAACATTATCCGGATATCCGCGTTCCGGCCCTGCACGTTGCGGCTTGGTACGACATTTTTCAGGGAGGTTCGCTGCGCAACTATGAGGGGATTAAAGCCCATGGTGGAACCGAAGCCGCCAGGAATGGACAGCATCTGCTTATCACGATTGGAGGGCACGCAGGCGGCGGACGCAAGATTGGCGACGTGGATTTTGGAGCCGCGGCGGAGGAGTTCCAGGAAGATGCGGTGACGCTCGAATGGTATGACTATCTTTTCAAAGGCGCGAAAAATGAGTTCTCCCGGAAACCGGTGCGAATCTTCGTTATGGGTGCGAATCAGTGGCGCGATGAAGAGCAGTGGCCGCCAGCCGACGCGCACGAAACCAGATTTTTTCTGCATTCGGAGAAGGGTGCAAATTCGCTTCGGGGCGACGGCGCCTTAGCTGTTCAATCGCCTGGGTCCGAGTCCTCGGATCAT
>JALYVD010000296.1 GCA_030853405.1 Acidobacteriota bacterium
CAGAGTTATCCAATACAACATGATCCTGAAAGGGAGGTTGATTCCAATAGAAGGTGATCTTGAAAAGGAGAGAGTTGGGGTAGGCAAGCTGGGGCAGGATGCAATTGCAGATGCAGAATGCCGAGGAACTGAATTTAGAGCAGATCGGCGAATTTCTGAAAGGCAGCTATGGGATCGAATTCAGCGGCCAGAGCCGGACAGAAAAATACGCCTGGACAGAGCAGGTTCTGATCGCGCGAGAGTACGGCAGCCTGAGCAAGAAGAAACGGGGCGAGGTTCGCGGGTATATCGCGAAAGTGACTGGGTTAAGTCTGGCGCAGGTGACGCGGCTCGTTCGGAAGTACCGTGCAACGGGCAAGGTAGAGCCAAGTGCCGCCGCACGGCGGCGGTTTCCGCGAAGGTATACCGCCGAAGATATTTCGTTGCTGGCGGAAGTGGATCGAGCCCACGAGCGGCTGAGCGGGCCGGCTACGCGATGCATTCTAAAACGGGAATACGAACGATTCGGCAAGTCGGAGTATGCGCGTCTGGCGGGGATCTCAGTGGCGCATCTCTACAATCTGCGTCACAGTGTGGGATATCGAAGGCAGGCGGCGGTCTTCGAGCCAACGCGGTCGAGCCCGGTCGCGATCGGCCAGCGGCGCAAGCCGGACCCGCGCGGGCAGCCCGGCTACTTGCGCGTGGACACGGTACACCAGGGAGATTGGGACGGAGCCAAAGGGGTGTACCACATCAACGCTATCGACGCGGTTCTGCAATGGGAAGTGCTTGGCTGCGCCAGCAAGATCAGCGAGAGTCATCTGATCCCCGTGCTGGAAGCGATTCTGCATCAGTTTCCGTTTCCCATTCGGGGATTCCACGCCGACAACGGTTCGGAGTACATCAATCACGCCGTGGCCCGGCTCTTAGAGAAGTTGTTGGTCGAATTCACCAAGAGCCGCGCCAGCCGCACCCAGGACAATGCACTGGTGGAGGGCAAGAACGGAGCGGTGATCCGCAAGTACATCGGCTTTGGGCACATCGGTGGAGAGCATGCCGAGCGGGTACACAAGTTCTATGCCGCGTACCTGAATCCCTACCTGAATTTCCATCGTCCTTGCGGCTTCGCCACTGTAACGGTGGATGGCAAGGGCAAGCGGCGGCGGCAGTACAGAGTCCAAGATTACGCCACGCCCTACGAGAAGCTGAAGGCGCTGCCAAACGCGGCCGAGCGTCTGAAACCGGGGATCAGTATCGCTCAGTTGGACCGTCAAGCGACAAGGCTCAGCGATACTCAATCGGCCAGCAAGATGGGTCTGGCGAAGGCGAAGCTGCTGCGGGAATGCAAAGTGGAATCCCCGCTTCCGCCACGCTTTGCTTGAGGCAAGCAGCAAGGACCGGAGACTGTGGAAATGCCGGGGCGGTGCAAAGCCTGGAAAACCAAAGGCAGATTTTCCACCCTTCCCACCGTCCCTTGAAAATCTCGCAAAACGACGCGAGATTCTCACATTCCCACAGCCGCCATCTTCATTCGCTCTCCTCGCGTCCAAGTGGAAGAACAGAAGAACTGGTGGCTATGGAAAATTTGGAAATCCAAAATTAGGATTCCCGAATTTCCCACAGCCACAAACCGCCTGCCTCGCAAGGTAAAACGACTCAACCAAGCACGAAGAAAGGAAGCAACATCGCCCCTCGCCACCAATACGTTTCAGGATCATCTGTATTGGAATCAAATATCCCTTTCAGGATCATCCTTGGATTGGAAAATGCTAACCCCATTGCTGCTTAATGATATTTGCTGGATTGGAACTCGGGATAACCCACCAATTCCCGGTGTACGGAGTCCAGACAGCGAAATCGGTTTTGCCGTCGCGGTCGTACTCGCCCGCGACGGGAATATCACCCGGCGAACCCCATTGCTGCGTAACCGGTGTGGACCCGTCAATAAACCAAACCCCCGTCGCCGGTCGCCAGACTGCGGAATATGCCCTCTGCTGACGCTATGTCTTCCCAGCAGTTCCTGTCGAACTTCTATTGCCCATTGCCCATACTGGAACGCCATTTTGGAAAATCGATCTCAATGAACTCACGGGTATCCGCCAATGTCGAAATCGTGTTCACTGTACTTCGTGTTCCTGTATCGATCACGTCGCCGGAGTCACCGACGAAGACGTAGCGTCCATCGCGGCTATGTTGTAGCCATCCATCTTTGCCGCAGTCGTATGCACATCCAGTTTCGGAGCCATTCATCTGGCCGACAGCGGAATGTCCGCAACCTGCACTGGTGCCAATCCTGGCAAACCGCTGATGTCAAAAACGTGCACATAACTGTCGGGCGCATCCATCACGTAAAGTTCCCGGCTATCCGGAGAAATAGAGATGCCAGGACTTGGAACGGTTATTCCTCCGGACCATCCCAGGAGAATCCGTTGATCGGCACCTGATATAAGATGGAGCCGGTCGGTATATCAGCGACTTGAAAGCCAAGAAGACCTCTAGTAGGCCGTTCCAGTGATTCGCTTAGCGCTGATTCGGCGTTGTGGATCAGTATAAGTCCAGCGGATGGGGCGAGCGTGTTTAGCGTACGAGCGGACGTACTTCATGAGTTTGCGTCTTAAGTCGGCTACGGAAGTGAAGACGCCCCGGGCGATCACATCGCGCTCGATCTTGGCAAACCAGATTTCTATCTGGTTGAGCCAGGAGGAATAGGTTGGCGTAAAGTGAAAACGCACCTTCGGGTGTGCCTTCAGGAACTGCTCGACCGCTTGGGTCTTATGCGCGGAAGATTGTCCAGCACAATATGAATTTCTCGCGCCCGCTTGGTCGTGTCGACTAACTCCGTAAGAAACGAGATGAAGTCCGAACTGGCGTGCCGTTTCGCCGTCTTCCCTTCCACTTTGCCGGTCTTCACGTCGAGCGCGGCATACAGCGACAGCGTGCCATGACGATAGTATTCAAAGCCATGACGCTCGGCGCGCCCAGGCGATAGCGGCAACACCGGATCCAGCCGGTCCAGCGCTTGAATGGCGGTTTTCTCGTCTACGCAAAACACAGCCGCATGCTGCGGGGGGTGCATGTATAGCCCGATGATGTCGGCTGCTTTTCTCTCGAACTCTGGATCGTTGCTGGCCCTATAACGTTCTAGCCGGTGAGGACGCAACTTGGCCTGCCGCAGCACTCTCTGCACCGTAGATTTACCGATCCCCAGTTCCTGGGCCAGTTTTCGGCAAGACCAATGCGTGC
>JALYVD010000309.1 GCA_030853405.1 Acidobacteriota bacterium
TTCGAGAACAGACCGCACCAAGTCCGCGCGCGTATGTTTGGCGGTTAATCCAACCCAGCTCGCACGCGCATTCGCGTCGAGATGCGGCGTGCGCTCGCCCATCAGATAAGGCAACCAGAATAGCCCGTTGGCGCCCGCCGGTGACAGGGTCGCTTCGGCCGTAAGGTCGTCGTACTGGCAATCCGGGGCAAACCGGTTGCGAAACCATTGCAGACTCAATCCCGCGCCTTGGGTTACGCCCATCACATGCCAGGCATTCGGCATGGCATGGCAGAACGTGTGAACGCGCCCTTCGGGATCGTAGGCGGGCTTCTCTAAATAAGCGAACACCACACCCGACGTGCCGATGGTGCAAGAGACCGTACCAGGTTCAACAATGCCATTTCCAATCGCACTCGCGGCCTGGTCTCCAGCGCCTGCCACTACTGGAGTTCCCGCTGCAAGCCCAGTCACGCGGGCCGCTTCTTCGGAAACTTCGCCGGTGATCTCGCTCGATTCGTAAACGCTCGGAAGAATGGCTGGGTCGAGCCCCAGTCCGGATACCATCTCGTCCGACCACTTCCGGTTGACCACGTCGAAAAGTGCCGTTCCGCTGGCATCTGAAACGTCGGTCGCAAACTCGCCCGTCAACTTGAATCGCGCATAGTCTTTGGGAAGCAGAATGTGGCGGATGGTCTGGTATCTTTGCGGCTCGTTATCGCGCACCCAGAGCAACTTAGGAAGCGTGAATCCAGTCAGCACGGGATTCGCGGTACTGCGAAGAATTGACTCCGCCCCAAGCTTTCCATTAATGAAATCCACTTGGCGCTGACTGCGCTGATCGCACCAAATCAAGGCCGGCCGGATCACTTTATTCTGTGCATCAAGCAAAACGAGGCCATGCATTTGCCCCGTGAGCCCAACACCGACAACCGCGCTGCCGTCAGCACCCGCCTCGTGCATCACGCCGCGAATGGCAATGCGCGAAGCACTCCACCAATCATTTGGGTCTTGTTCGGCCCACAGCGGTTTGTCCATCTGCATTTCGTGGTGTGGCGCCGTAAAAGAATAGGCGACGCGCCCGCGCGAATCGACGAGCAACGCACGGGAACCGCCCGTCCCAATATCCAGTCCCAGCCAGTAACCGGGTGTTCTCGAACTCATACAGCGGAAGGTAACACGCACACTCCAGCAGTGGCCTGTTCCTGAAAGGGCAGATACGCGGCGCCGTATAACCCGGCGTCGCCACCCAACACCGCCTTTTCCACCCGGATGCCCGAACGAGCGAATGTGAAAGCGCGGCTCTCGATCTCACCGAACATACTAGGTGCGAACAAATCCCATGCCGGGAGCGGGCCGCCGCTGAGCAAGTACAGAGGGAAATTGAAGAGGTTGATCAGATTGGCGATGGCGATTCCAAGGGAGCGGCCCATGGATTCAAAAACCAGCTTTGCGCGCGTGTTACCCGCCACGGCCAGTTCGTAAACTTCACGCGCGCTGAAACGCTGTGTCGCAATCCCCATCATGCCCGCCATGGCCGCGATGGCCGACGCGGAAGCGTGCTTTTCAAGACACCCATGGTTCCCGCAGCCGCATGGATTACCGTCCGGGAAAACCGTCATGTGACCTATCTCACCCGCCATGCCGCGGAATCCGTGGAGGATTTTTCCGTCGATGATGATGCCGCCGCCAATGCCAGTGCCCAGTGTAATCAGGATCAGGTCTTTGACGTCCTTGCCAGCCCCAATCCACTTCTCACCCAGAGCAGCGGCGTTGGCGTCGTTCTCCAGAATGATGCGTGTCCCCAGGTGCCGCTGAATGGAATCGCGGACCGGGAAGCCTTGGAAGCCCGGCAAATTCGCCGAGCCGATGATTACTCCGGCGTCCATGTCGATGAATCCGGGCACGCCGATTCCGATGCCGCATAAACCGGAAAAGCCGATACGGTTGGCGACGCCGCGGATGACTTCGACGATATCGCCGACGACGCCTTCCGCTCCTTTATCGAAGCTGGTAGAGGCTGAAACCTTGTCTAAAATTTGTCCATTTTCGTTAACGGCGGCTACACGTAAATTAGTGCCGCCAAGATCGACGCCGATTGAATATGCGCTCACTGCGTCAGAATCATAGCAGACGAGTTACTCCCATCTGGTTGAGCGTTTGGCGTTCGCTGTGTAAGCTACATTAAGCCAAAAATTGGCGGCGGTTCGGATCGTGGCGAAGAATCCATCGAGGTCGACGGGTTTCCGCAGATAGCAATTCGCGTGCAGATCGTAGGCATCGCGCACGTCGGCCTCCGCATCGGAAGTGGTCAACACGGCAACGGGGATGAGCCGCAAATCGTGATCGTCCTTCAAGATTTTCAGCAACTCCCGGGAACTCGTTTTGGGAAGATTGAAATCCAGGAAAATGAGGGTGGGCCGCTGTGCGTTGGCATATTGCCCGGTGCGCTGCAGACATTCTAGAGCTTGCTCGGCATCCATCGCCACCTGTATAGAGACGGGCGGCTGACAGTCGCGAAGCGCTTCGCGCATCAGGCGAATGTCGCCCGGGTTGTCTTCAACGATAAGAATGTATACCTGCGATTCCAAAGACGCTCCGCGCAACTCGTACGATATCAAAGCTATGGGGTCTTCGCGCTCAGAGGTTTGAGGATTTCGTCCAGTAAAGGGTTGGCTGCCGATTGTTTCACGAGATGAGGGTAACGTTCGCCTCTGTGATAGTCAACCTTCACGACTTTAAAAAATCCATCGTTTTCGACGATCAGTTCGATGGGTTTCGGATCTTTTTTAGAATTCTGAATGGCCTGATGCAGGAGATCCTCGGTGGCACGGCGGCCATCGACGGCAACAATCTTCATCCCAGGTCCAAGTCCAGCCCGGTAAGCAGGCGAGTTCAACAGGACATCGTCGATGGCGTTATCGGTTATGGTGTTGAAACCGACCGAATACCAGGCATTCACGCCGTGATCCCGGTATTCTTCAGCGCCTACATATGCGTTTGCTTGCGCGGTGTACTGGATTTCATAGCCGCCTTTTTTGATACCTGTTAAGGGCGCGTGCGGAGATTTCGAATCGAGGCGCGCGCGAAAGAAGCCAGTCCAGTCGTACGGCTGAATCGCATTCAGAGCGGCCACGAGATCTTCGAATGTGTACGGTACTAGCTTGGGCGGCGTGTCGCCTCCAAGCCCGAGGAAGCTCGCCAGAAAATTGTTGAGGGACTTACTCCCGTTCGACAACTGACGTATGGTCGTGTCGGCTTCGAGCCAGATCAGTTCGCCTTCGGCATAAAAATCCGTCGAACGGCGCCAGTTGTCCCATGCCTTCGGCGTACTGTACAGAATCCGGGCAGCGGTGGCGGTGTCCTGCAAATCACGCCAGGTACGGCCGGGACGATGGTCCAGTTCGGCGGCGGACGCAGCCAGGTAGGAGCGAAACTGGTCCGCATTCCAAATGCCACTCCGGCAGGCCAGTACGTCTCCCAAATATTGGGTTAGTCCTTCGTAGACCCACAAAAGATCGGCTTTCATCGGATGCTGGTAGTCTTCCGTGACCAGTCCGGCGGGCCTGCGGTACTTGCCGTTCCAGGAATGAGTGAACTCGTGCGGAAGGAGGTCGGAATTCAACAGACTCAGTTCCTCGTCAATCAGCGCGCGCGCTTCCACTCGGTCGTCGCTCGACTGGTGATGTTCAAGCCCGAAGTGGGCTACCTGATCGCTCAACGTCAGCAGGAAATGATAGCTCTCATAGTGATGCGAGGCGTAGAGAGCGCTTGCTTCCCGTACCAGGTTGCTGAAGGTCCGGGTCTGTTCGGCGGTAATCTCCAGGTCTTCGGGACCGTCCGCCGCCATGTCCAGGTAGTGCTTCGGCGTAATCTCCGGGGCGAGAGGGATTTCCTTGAAAAAACGGCCTGCGAGGAGCGGCGAATCGATCAACGTATTCAGGGGCACAGACCGGAAGTGAGTCGTCGTTCCTTGCTCAGAAGCGGAACTTAGAGCTGTTCCGAACTTCCAACCCTCAGGCACTTTCACCGAAGGCTTGAAAATTATCTGAGAGGGCGGCAGTCCAGCCGGGTACAGGAGCAGTTCATTCCAACTTAATACCGCAAGATTGGCGCTGGTCGAAGCGCCGGAAGAGAAGCCAGTGGCCGGAGCGGTGGCCAAAAAGTCCAGTCTGGCATTCAGCTTAGTGGCCCCCTCTGGCACGGTGAGCCGGATGGTGAACATGTTCACGTCGTCGCGCTGCCACGCGATCACCTTACCGTTCGCCGTAAACACCAGGCGCGCGAGATTGTCGATTGGGCCGGAAGGGGCATGCTCGCCGGGAATCCATTGCGGATAGTAGAGCGTCAACGGGCCGGGGCGAACTGGAAATGTCAGTTCGGAGTGCAGCAGCTTACGGGGCGCATCGGTGAGATCGGCGGTAACAGTGATCTGGCTGGATGCGATTAAAGCGGAGAACAAGAAGGACAAAACAAGACGTAGGCGGATCAAGAACCATCATATTGGCTTGTCAGGTGGGCTTTTCCGCGACGGCGAGGATGGTTTCGAAATGCGGGGGTTCCGGTTCACGGTGCACTACGGATGAATAGATCTGCCGGAAGCCGCGTTCTTGGAGGAAGCGTCTGAGTTCGACCTCGGTGAAACCGAGCCAGACGTCGGCGTACATTTCGCGGGCTTCTTCAAACTGATGCCGCAGCAGGTCAAGGATGGCGATTCGGCCACCTGGCTTCAGAATGCGCCATGCCTCGGAGATCGCGATCTCCGGATGAGGAGCGTGGTGCAGCGATTGACTGAAAAATGCGAGGTCTACCTGGCCGTCCGGAAGGGGAACGGCTTCGATATCGCCGAGTCGGTACTCTAGATTTGGCAGGCCATGCTTGGCGGCCAGATCCGCGCCGAATTGGACCATTTTCTCGGAACTATCGACCGCGATAACCTGTTTAGCGCGCCGGGCGAGAAGCTGGGAAAACGTCCCCTCGCCAGCTCCGAGATCGGCAATTACCATGGGCGGCATTAGCGCCAGCAGCGATTCAG
>JALYVD010000396.1 GCA_030853405.1 Acidobacteriota bacterium
GGTGGGCGAATTACTGGGCGATCTACTCGAGCGCGGACTCGATTTCAGCCAGCCGCGGCTCTATGTGCTCGATGGCGGCAAGGCCCTGCAAGCGGCGGTGAAGAAGTTTGCCGGCGAGTCGGCGCCGTGAGCGAAGACGCCGCGCAAATCAACACCCAGGACGCAACACTGGGAAATGCGGTAGGCACTCGTCCCATTCTCGAGCTGCCATTCGACGCCCGCAACGTGGTCGGGCTGCTGTCCATACAACCTGGCGTCACTTTCTTCGGCGATCCAAGCCAGCGTGACGATTACCGCAGTGGCTCGGTAAATGGCGGTAAGAGCGACCAAGGCAACGTAACCCTCGATGGCGTCGATGTCAACGATCAACAATTCCGGTCGGCGTTTACCAGCGTCTTAAGAACCACGCTCGATTCCGTGCAGGAATTTCGCACCACCACCACAAATGGCCAAGCCGACGTCGGGCGCAGTTCCGGCGCACAGGTGGCTCTCATCACGAAGTCTGGAACAAATTCTCTTCACGGTTCGCTCTACGAATACACGCGCAAGATTCCATTGCGAAGTTTAGAAGATGAAGAGAATTGGACGAGCTGGAGGATGGAGCCGTGACGAGTCAGACGGCGAGACCGAAGAGCTTCGCGACGAATCTGGCTTCTGCGACTACGTCCTTCTTCGCTATCCATCGAACTCGTCCCTTACGAATCATTGTTACCGTTTCAATCCCCTCGAGCGTTCGCCAAGCACTCTGGAAAGTCTTGTAGCCCTTGGCAAGCCAAGTGCGCTTTTTCACATTGCGGTGATCTTGCTCAATCACGTTATTGAGGTATTTGCATTGACGCACCCTGACTCGTGGCGGCAGCACGCCTTGCTGCTTAAGAACGCGAATGGCTGCTGGATAGGCAGGGTTCTTGTCGACGTTGATCACGTGCGGGATCGGATTAGCAGGAAGACTGAATACCTTCTCAAAGAAGCGTTTCGCCGCACTTGCATCACGCTTAGCCGTGAGCAGGAAATCGATTGTTTGACCGGTAAAATCCACCGCGCGATAGAGATACTTCTCTTGCCCTTTCACCTTGATGTACGTTTCATCCACACGGTAGCTTTTGTTGGTTGGCTTTAAATGCTGCCGACACCGCTTACTCAACTCTGGTGCGAAGGCTTGTACCCAGCGCCAAATACAGCTGGCGTCTACCGGGAGTCCTCGCTCACTCAGCAGCTCGGACACGTGCTCATAGGCCAACGGATAGCGCAAGTACCAACGAACCGCTGTCACGATCACCTGGCCCGGATATTGGCGACCTTTGAACGGATTGGCTTCGGTGATCGGCACGGCTCCCCACCCTACCAAACCCCTCTCCTAACTTCGCAACAAAACCCTCAACAACTGCTGCGTTCAACAGCAGGTCGGCCAGGGCTATGGCGAGTTCCCGTTGTTTGTCCTGCGGCAATCTCATCGGCTCGCTGTTAAGAAACTGCAGGTTCATCTGCATCGTCGATGGCGTTCCCTTGGGTGTCATTCGTGCGCTCCTGTAGCACCGGTTTCAGTGATGCTTTATCGAGTTTGAGGTCCGAATGCAATCTGCCCAGCAATGCGGCTAGCTCGGCGAGTGCTGCGGCCGAAGCTAACGGTGTGCCAACAGTGACGTCAGAGGACTCTGCGGAGTCGGCGATCCAAGATGGAAACCCACCGATGGTCCCGTCCGGTAACTCGCAGAAAATGTACTCCCCGTGGGGAAACTTCACCCTTCTCTGAACCACGAGACTTTGTCCATACAGCGGATGAAACTGATAGTGGACCTTGATGATCTCCGGCCCATGGGCATTATGTTTCTGGCTCGTGCGGAACTGGCAAGACCCACCTTCTCAGCGGGCTCTGCGTCGCCGCCTGCCGGCAGAAGCGGCGGGTGCGATTCACCACGGCCGCCGCGCTGGTGAACGAACTGGTCGAAGCCAAGCACCAGTTGCAGTTGCGACGAGTTATGGCGCGTTGGAGCCGCTATGACGTGATCGCGATTGACGAGGTTGGATACGTACCGCTGGCGGAAGTCGGCGCGGAGTTCCTGTTCCAGGTGATCGCCGAACGCGCGGAGCGAACAGCGGTTGTGATTACGACGAATCTGCCGTTTTCAGAGTGGACGCAAGTCATTCCGAATGCCCGATTATGCAAGGCGGTGCTGGATCGAATCACGGATCGAGCGCACATTCTGGAGACCGGAACGGAGTCGTATCGTTTCCGGCGAACCATCGACAAACGAACGAGAGGAGAGCAACCGCAAGCCAAGAAATAGCTATGGAAATGCCGGCCCGTGGAAAGCATGGAAAGCCAAAATCAGGCTTTCCCACCCTTTCCACCGTCCTTGGAAACCCCGCAAAAACAGCGGGCTTTCCACATTCCCACAGCTTCCGCGACGATTCCTTATACGCTTGCGCGAAATAAGACAGAACGAACATCCGGGCCTGACAGCCCGAAAAACCGCAGCCAACAGGGTGGGCCAAATCAAACTGCCGAACTGGACCAAGTTCAGTTGCCAAACGCAAGGGAGTTTCGCCAACACTAATTCGTTCGCTAGGAGGACTTCATGACCTCCCGTGGCCTCGAGCACGATCAGCTTGGGCGCCAGTTGTTGAAGTCTTACGACGATAAACTCAGCACCCGAAACATCGTTCTTGCATGAGAACGACTCGTTAGTTGGCCTGATATGCACTGCCACTAAGCTCTTTCGAAATGTCCACGCCAACCCAAAGCTCTTCCATAAACGTCTCCTGGTATCGAATGCGATCCCGACCGCTCGCGCTTGCCGGATTCGGGATCTAAAGTCCCAGGCATCTGTTCGAGTTAGGCAACGGGCGTCGGTGGCGACCCTCTGCTAAGGACGGTTTCGTGTACCAACGGAGGTTCGGTCTACCACCAAGGTCAAATATACAAACGGAGGTTTTTCGTTTATATTCCGAGTTTCCGAATATTCCGACTGATCGCGCCGAACTACTGCTGGCTGCGGCTTCCGTTGAATTGTACTCGGAATATTCTATAGCCGGCCCTTTCGATTCCGGAACAGAGTGGGGTACAGTGGAGCTCGTCAACTCCGCGCTAGACTGAGTGCGAGCCAACTCCGCGCTAGACTGAGTGCGAGCAGGTTTGATCGCCCGGGTGTCCCGAATATTCCGAGTAGTGTACGTTCAGACCTCCTTGTTTACGGCTGCCGGAGACAATCGGCCCCAAGTCTCGGAATATTCAGGAACTCGGAATATCAACCGATATGCCGTTAACGGAATACCGGTTGGATGTGGCTACTACCCCGTTAGCCCCGAAAACCTTACGCCAAATAAGAGGAGAAGACACGATTCGCGAGTTTACGCACGTTTGGAAATCGGCATCTATCAAAACAATGACTTACCGGTTGGCACCACGGCACTGAAGCCGCCATTCACGCATTCCTCTCCGCTCGCAACATCCTGATTTGGTTGATCTATAAAAGCTTGGCGTGCATGGATTTCCTTTTCGTGTCTTCTCCTCAGAGGAGAAACTCCCAGCCGAACTCCGGAAGCAAAGCCGCGTGCAAAGCTCCGGCAGCATTGCTCGGGTCTGGGTAGGCGCCCTGGCCAACTGCACCGGCGATATACATCAAACCCTTGTCGCTGACCAGTCTAATGGCCGCCGGGATTTGCGACTGTGCTTGCAGCACGAGGGTCTTGTTTGCGGCTCCCCAGGACAAGAGCGTAGTGGTGGGGGAAAAGCCGGACTTGCCCACAAGAGTAGCCGTGCTGGATGCGACTGTTCCGCGAGCAGGAAGAACCCTGGCGAGCGCGTCAAAAGCAGAAGGCAGGGTGTTAATCTGGCCATCAGTCCGCGCGAAGCTCAGCACACGCGTCAGGATCAGCGCAAATAAGCACTGAGCGAAGGAAACGGGAACCCCCGGGGCCGGGCGGCGAAGGTCAATCTTAGTCGCGAAATCAACCGAGTATTGCCAGTTGTCGCCGGTCGACGGATGAAGATATTTTGGGCTACCACCGGAAGTCGCGATATAGCCGGCGTAGCGAGCCGCTCCTCCCGTTGCAGCGACGATGCGCGCATGAGCGCGTTGCATGTTGAAGGCAGAACCGGCGTGACCAGCATCGACTTCATCAGGACCGGAATTTTGCTCATAAGGGGTCAGGGTGACCGGGCCATCGTCGCTTGCCGGGGCAGGACGATCGGTCCGATACGTGCAATCGTAGTAGACGACGGTCCGGATCTCGGACAGTGGTATAAGTCCTTCGTTGACCGTTTGATTCAGACTCCCATAGCCCGTGCTGTAAGCCGCAAGCGTGGTGATTTTGTGTGGTATCGTGCCAAAGTAGTTTGCCGCAATGAGCCGGCTAACCTGATCCTCGTCTATTCCGCGGGTGGTGTCTTTGAGGCCGCTAATACCTAAATTCCAGCGCGGGGACTCAGAGCCCGGTATATTGATCAGAATCGTGTCGTTTACCTGCTCAAAGAAGAAACGCAGGCCAAGATTATCGAGGTCCTGGCCCACGCCGAACAGCAATGTCACTTTTAACTCGGGTAGCGTTCCCCCCGATGCAAGCGCGGAATCTATGCGTCGGGCTACTTGCGACCCGGCGAAGAGATCGTAGCGCGAGGGCGCGTGGCTCCCGGGCGGCATAGTCTGGGGCTGCCGCTGCGGTCGCAGGGCGGGATCGAGGAAGTTCTTGAGATTGTCGTGCCAGTTCACCGTTCCGGACGAGGGCTTCTTGAACTTGTTTTCGAACAGGGTACTGCCGGATATCAGCGAACCGGCTTCTTCGGGCCACCAGGCATTGTCATCGTAAGTACGGGGCATTGGATGGCGAGAGTAAGCCGCGGGAGTTAGAGATGCTGTGTCGGATCGTAGGGAAGTGCTACGATCTGATCCGTCGGCAAAACTTCAACCCACTGGCTGCAAACCTGAAAGGATCCGGCACCGTCCACAAAGCCGCTTGCCAATGGATCGAAGCCATTCTCAAAAACTGTCTCCGTCTGAAGATAGTTGGTCATGTCCGTATTGAGACTTTGAATCGTCTGCGCCAACGCCTCGATTGCCTGGAGCACAGTCTCACCTTGGGGAACACCCGCGCCTCCCTGATATTGCGCGTTTAAGCCCTCGACGCCTTCGACGTTGGCATCCTGAAGCCACTGGATCGCTTCCATCTCGCGTCCGGGCAGAATTGGCACGACGACTTTGACCCACGGCGTATTTAAGAACGCATTGCGGAATTCATCGCCATCGAGCTGAATCAACCAGCCGAGAGAAGCGCCCATCGGCGCAGGGCGGGAATTTTCCGTAACCAGGTAATTATCACGGTTCGCGCCGCCCCAGGTAACTGTATCTGACTGGCTAAGCGGCTGGGTCCCGAAATCATCGGGGGAGGGCGTGCTGATGGTATTGCGGTCAGCGCGCGGCGACCACCAGTCTTGCGCCACAAAATAAAGCAGGCTGTCGACGTCAAAGTAAGCGCGAATCAACTCGCTCAGCACATGCTTGTCGGTTTGAGAATTGCCGCTATTGACGTGCGTGTAGCCGTTTTGCATCAGACGATTGATCGCTGTGCGATACACCGTGTCGCGCTCTTCTTCACGCAGGTCGTCGACTGGGCGAACCTGCACCTTGCCCGCGGCTTCCACGCGGTCTCGGACCGCTTGCACATAGTTGTTGTGAGTTTCGAGTGCCAGGGCGTTCGTATAGGCAGCTATAGCCTTGGCATTCGAGGTAGTTACTGATTGAACAAGCGCCGGCGTGGGGGACCAGATCAGCGTGATGTCCAGATTGGTCTGCGGCGGATCGGGCCAGTTCACAGTCTTCAGGTGGACAAGGAAGCTACCGGCCGGATCCGTCACTTGCGCGACGGGATTGGCTGCGGAATTGTTCGTGACGGTAATTTGCCCGATTTGAGACAGCACGTAATCTGATTGGGGAGCCGCCACTGTGTACGTCTGATTCACGAAGCAGCCGTAGTCTCCTTTGTCCCCGTTCTTGTGCGCTTCGTCGGAGAAAGGTCCATCTTCAATGTAGTTTTCGTGTGGAGAAAGGTCCTGACCGGGCTGGGGCCGGTAGTTCATGACGACGCTTGATGTGTTTACGAGGTTCTGCGGAACCGGCGTCAGATTCGGAGGCTGAATGCTCGAGGGATCGGGTTTGGCAAAATGCACCAGTTCCCCAAGCTGGAGGCTGTCTCCAGGATTGTCGATGTACATCTGCCAGCAGAGTTGCGTTCCGATGTGCTGCACCTGAACGCCCAATTTGCGCATCTTTCGCCGCAGTTCGTAGTTGACCAGATCCTGCGTAGTGTTTTGCACGACGTAGCGGCGACTCGTGACGTCAGTGCTTTCGGTGACCGTGCGGAAGGTGGTCTTGAAGTTCTGTTTAATCTCACTCGACAGCTTCTCGCTCTGCTGCCGCATCTGCTTGTGCGTGTCTTCCTGGGATTGTTTGCGAGCCGAATCGTAATTGAGGTTCGCGTTAGCCTGTGCCTGGTAGACGGGAGTTTTTACACCTCCGCTCACACCCACTCCGAGCTTGATGTCGGTTGAGTTCTCTTCCTTGACCGCGTCTGAGAGGTCCTCTTGCTGAGTGGTCGACAACTCACTGGACTTAGTAGTCTGCGTGGATTGCTCGGTCGTTTGCTCAACGGTCGTCTTGCGCGTGCTTACCTCGATCACTTCCACCGTGCCTCCCGGAGAAATCCAAATGTGACCCACCGGAACTCCAAGAAAGGTGTCCAGTTCAAAAAAATACTCGCGATACAGGTGGACGAGGCCGACCGGCGAGAGAGCAGCCAAAACGCTGTTGGCCAAACCATATATTCCTGCGACGTTGCCAAAAACCGCAACCGGGTCGACGTAATTTTTCATTGACTCCCACGCCGCGGGATGATTGGTCAACAAGCTGGGAAGCGCGGCAGGCGCGTTTTTCGCAAGCAAGAGCAGCATGGAACCCACTGCGCCCGGATCGAACTCGTTCGTCGAGGGAGAGGCTGTCGCCAGTATGGATTGCAGGTTGTCTTTGGTCAGGAACTGGGTGCGCAGCTCGTCGGTCGTCGGAAGTTTGCCGGTCTGGGCTAGGTGTTGATTGATCTGATCTGTCAACTGGTTGCTGACAGTCGACCCAAGACCACCCTTTGGCGGCTGAACGGGAAGAAGCTCTAGGTCGGTAAGCTTGGACGGCCCCATGGAGAGGATCGGGGCCGCTATGCCTTGCCGCCGCACAAACCCTCCCAAGCCGGCGACTCCAGGAGTTCCGGTGGGAGTGGGAAGCACTCGGGAATCTGTGCCGATCTGCTGAATGAGACTGTTCAGGGCAGTCATGCGGGCTTCGTCGAGGCGGGTCTGCCCGAGGCGGGATTGCCATCCGAGCAAAGGTTGGTACACCCCGAATAACTCGCTGTCGTAGGGCAGCGTGCCTTTGTACTTCGAAAGATCAGCCATATTTCACCTCCAAAAAATGCATGGAAAGAGCTTACCCTCCGCTCCTCTCCGAACGGCGCATTCTTGCCAGTTAATCGCCCTTGGTTTTATCTGAAGCATGTGCTTGGCCAACACAACGAAAGTTTGTGCTGCAGAGGGAGATCGCGTAGATGGAGCAAACTGCCTAGTTCATTCCCAAATCATGTGAACGCATAACCGGTCCGGCTATCTCTTTGGATAAACGAATGGCCCCTAATGTTTGTGTCCAATCATATCTTGCGCAACATGTCAGCCGAGATTAGCTGCGGTCTAGCTAAGGTAACTGACGCTTTCCGGGAACTGGTCTGTTCGATGAGGCTGAGCACAGTCAAGAATACACAGCAAAGAGTATAGGGGGCTACACAAGGCTAGCTGCGATGACGCGCAATGAGTCACCGGAGCGGAAATGCCTTTAGCCTCCTGGTATTCGGGAGAACCATCTGCCAGCGCGAGGTCTCGATAGATCGCGAGATAATTCACTGCCTTCAACAGCAGCGCCATGCCGCAACG
>JALYVD010000398.1 GCA_030853405.1 Acidobacteriota bacterium
ATAACGGCTTCTCTCATCCTGACCCGAATGAGTATATACCTAAAGGGGACGCCATGAACAATCTCGTGCAATTAACTCGTGAAACCGATGTAGCCGTCATTACAATAGACAACCCGCCGGTAAACGCACTAAGTCCGGGCGTGCCCGAGGGCATCATCGACGCGGTGAACGAAGCAGTTGCGGACGAAGCAATCCGCGCGATTGTAATGATCGCCGCAGGGCAGACATTTATCGCGGGAGCGGACATCCGCGAATTCGGCAAGATCAAGGACATCGAGAAACTCATGCTCGGTCTTCTGCCCTTCATTGCCGTTATCGAGGACTCGCCCAAGCCCATCGTGATGGCGATTCATGGAGCGGCCTTTGGCGGCGGCTTGGAAACCGCGATGGCCGGACACTATCGCGTGATCGCGCCGACTGCGCAAGTCGGGCAGCCAGAAGTAAAGCTCGGGCTGATTCCGGGAATGGGCGGCACGCAGCGCCTTCCGCGATTGGTAGGGGTTCCGAAAGCCGTCGAGATGTGCGCGTTTGGCGAGTCTCTGAAGGCCGGCGAAGCTCTGCAGTTGGGGCTGGTTGATCGAGTGATCGAAGGCAATCTCCTCGAAGGAGCGGTCGCGTTTGCGCGCGAACACGCCGGTAAGCCGACTCCAAAGACCCGGTTACGCGACGAAAAACTAGCCGATGTCGATCCCGTTGTTTTCTCGCAAGCTCACGAGCAGGCAAATAAGATGAAGCGCCTGCAACGTGCTCCCCATGCGGCGATTGAAGCCGTAGAAGCTGCAACGAGATTGCCATTTGAGGAGGCCTCCCGACGGGAAAGAGAGCTGTTCATCGAGTGTCTCGCCTCTACTGAATCGAAAGCGTTGATACACGTGTTTTTCGGTGAAAGGACGGTCGGTAAGATCCCCGGATTATCCAAAGACACTCAGCCGTACAACATCAAACGAGCGGCGGTAATTGGCGCCGGCACAATGGGCGGCGGCATCGCTATGACTTATGCAAATGCCGGGATTCCGGTGATCTTAAAAGAGGTCGCTCAAGAAGCACTGGATCGGGGCATAGCAACAATTCGCAACAACTATGCGAACACGGTTCGTAAACGAAAGCTTGCGCAGGAGGCGCTTGAACAACGTCTATCGCTCATTCAACCACAATTAACTTACGACGGCTTCGAACAAGCCGACATCATCGTCGAAGCCGTGTTCGAGTCCATGGCAGTGAAGAAGACGGTCTTCTCAGAGATTGCTAGGGTAGCAAGCTCGGATTGCATCCTTGCGACCAATACATCGACACTCGATGTAGATGAAATCGCTTCCGTCACCGGGCGTCCAGAGATGGTGATCGGCACTCATTTCTTCAGCCCCGCAAACGTCATGCGCCTTCTTGAAGTCGTGCGCGGCGCTTCGACCAGCGATCGCGTAATTGCTACTGCGATGGGGCTCGGAAAGAAATTGGGTAAAGTGGCCGTTCTCGCGCGAAACGGATTCGGATTTATAGGAAATCGCATGGTGGTTCCCTATATTCGAGAGGCACAGTTCCTAGTCGAGGAAGGCGCGTCCGTCGAGCAAGTCAACGACGCGCTTTATGACTTCGGCATGCCAATGGGCCCACTTGCGATGGACGATCTGGCGGGCTTGGATGTCACTCACCACATCCGGCGGGAAGCAAAGCATCTGGAGAAAGAAGGCGTGCGCCGTCCATTACTGCCTGATCTGCTTTATCAGATGGGGCGCTACGGACAAAAGACCGGTAAAGGTTGGTCCCGCTATGACGAGCAGCGCAGACCGCAAGCAGATCCCGAAGTCTCCGCTTTGATTGAAGCTACCGCGCGAACCGCGGGCATCAAGCGCCGCGAGATATCAAACGCGGAGATCGTCGAGCGTTGCGTCTACGCGCTGATTAACGAAGGAGCGAAAGTTCTCGAAGAAGGGATTGCCCTTCGCGCCGTAGATATCGATATCGTGTACATCTTCGGTTATGGCTTCCCTGCTTGGCGCGGCGGCCCGATGTTTTACGCGAACACGATTGGCCTGAAAAGCATTTTGAGCCGGATTGCGCAGTTCAAATCCGAACACGGCAACGAACTTTGGGAACCCGCGCCATTGTTGAAAAGTTTGGCCGAGAGCGGTGGAACTTTCGCTTAATTCACACGCCCTGGACGCGCTTTTCTTTCCCCGCCCAGAAAGGCTCACGCAGTTCCCTTTTGAGAATCTTGCCGGTACCTGTTTTCGGCAGCGGTTCGTTCTCGAAACGCACGATCCTTGGCAATTTGAATTTCGCCAGGCGCCCTTCCAGGAATACCAGCAGTTCTTCTTCCGAGAGTTGCTGATCCGGTTTCAGAACGATAAGCGCTGCGGGAATCTCTCCCCACTTCGAATCAGGCGCTGAGACAACCGCGCATTCCAGCACAGCGGGATGCGCAAAGATCGCCTTCTCCACCTCAATTGAGGAGATGTTTTCTCCTCCACTGATAATGATGTCCTTCTTCCGGTCAACGATATGGATGTAGTTCTCGTTGTCCCATACAGCCATATCGCCCGTGTGAAACCATGCCCCACTCATTACCGCAGCCGTTGCGGCGGGGTCTTTGAAATACCCGTCCATGACGTTGTCACTGCGCACGACGACTTCTCCGATGGTCTGCATGTCGCGCGATACGTCCTTCATTTCCGTATCAACCACTCGGATTTCCGTGCCGATAAAGGGCCATCCGGCCATCGTTTGCCGGTGCACCCGGTCGTCGTCGCTCGCGTATTCGAGAGTGCTCTTCTTAATCGACGTGCTGACCGCGGGCGCCGTCTCGGTGAGACCATACCCGGCGTGCACGAGACGTCCAAATGCCCGTTCCATGCGCATGATGAGTTCCGGTGAAGACGCCGCCCCGCCAATCGTGATCTGCAACATGCTGGAGACGTCGAACTTGCCGAGATGAACGCAATTCAGTAGCGCATTCGCCATCGTGGGAACGAGCGACATGGAGGTCGCGCGCTCTTCCTGAATCAGACGCAACACGTTCTCGGGTTCGAAACGCCGCACCATCACCTGTTTCAAGCCGTTCATGGTTGACGTATGCGGCCGTCCCCAGCCGTTCGCATGAAAGAGAGGAATAGTGTGCAGTTCAACCCCGGTGTCGCGTTCGTTGAAGAAGGGCAGCACGGAAAGCGCGTGCAAGTACAAAGTCCGATGCCCCAACATGACACCCTTTGGACTGCCGGTGCTACCGCTCGTGTAAAACAACTCGGCGATTGCGTCTTCATCGAAGGAAAAGAGATCGGGACGGTCGATCCGGCCTTTGGAGAGCAACTCTTCGTAGGTAAAATCGGCCTGCGGAACAATATTGTCAATCGAGATATATCTTTTGATTGCCGGGCAACTCCTTCGAAACGCATCTATATGGGGAGCAAAGTCGGTCTCGAACACCAGGATGCGCGGCTCGCAGTGATTGAGAATCTCAATTAGCTCGGCCGTCGTCAGACGCACGTTTAGCGGCGCGAGAATCGCTCGGTTCAACGGTACGCCGTAGTAGCCTTCCAGCAACTGACGATTGTTCAGGCTCAAATAGGCGACGCGGTCACCCGGACGTACGCCTTCGGCGGCGAGTCCGCCGGCGAGCTTTTCGCAACGCTCTCCAAATTCCGAATAGGTATCGCGATGGCCGCCACAGACTACGCCGATTTTCTCTTCATAGAGATCTATGGCACGGTATAGAAACCGCACTGGTGTTAGCGGAATTTTCATGATTTCAGACCACGTATT
>JALYVD010000339.1 GCA_030853405.1 Acidobacteriota bacterium
ACATTACTGCGAGCGCATCGAGCCGGTTGCGCTCTCCGGAAATGCGCACGCGAAGCGTCTGCCGCTTAGCGGCTTCGTTCAAACGCCCT
Organism: Acidobacteriota bacterium; assembly: GCA_030853405.1. GTDB lineage: Bacteria > Acidobacteriota > Terriglobia > Bryobacterales > Bryobacteraceae > Bog-105. The sequence continues at coordinate 90 of JALYVD010000339.1, forward strand.
TGTGGCAATCAACACTCGAAAAGTTGTGAGCACTTGAAATCGTGGTGCGGAGCCCTACCTCACCAAGATATTCTTCTCATGCCATGTCTCGCCGGGCCTACGAAATTTAAATCGATACTCACCCGGCTGCACATCTCGCAGATCTCCATTGACCGGAATCGATGTCAGCCCATCCTTTATCTTCGCGAGACCGCGCGCGCTCCAGACAGTTTCCGAAGGCACCCTTGAAATTTCCAGCTCATACTCACCACCGGGACTACCGAGCGGCAAATAGACAGTGAGGTTCAACTCATTCCGCGGCAAATGCTGCACGCTCGAATTCGGATTGGCCCCAGTGCCTTGCTGGGCACCTGGACCTCGTAATTCCGACCCGTCCTCGAAGTTCAAGACAGCCGCTTCAGCATGAGTCGACCCGATTGCGGTCCTATTAACACTCTCATCGTGATGGCGCCAAAGGTAGATGCTCGCGACCGCGCCAAGCGCCAGCACCGCAACGATCAACAGGTTTCGCGCGGTCGTGCGCACGCCATTAATCCGATCTTGCTTGAAAAGCCCTTCCCGAATATCAGCGAACTGGCAGTAACAGGGTGAGCAGTGCTCGATATGCTCCCATACCGGATCTTGAAACGCAATTTCACGGCGTTTTAGTGCCTCAAAGGTAGACACGGGCGGACAGCCGAACCTGTCTGTGTTCGGGTATGCGGTTCGCCTAAGTTCGTCTATTCGATCCTTTGCCACCCTCGGTATTATCGCCTGTTGATGGTGGCTATTCGAAGCTGGCTCTTTGCGATGCAGTACCGGGACCGTACCGACATCACGCGCATCCCCAATGCCCGCGCTATCTCTTCATATTTAAATCCGCGGCTGCGCATCGTCACAATCGTCCGGTCACGCGCATCAATACTATTTAGGAGCTGACGAATCTCTATGCCGGCCAATATGGCCAATGAACGTTCAGTATCCGATTCAAGTCGGTGAACTTCTGCGTCAAGGAGCGACGTAGTCTGCGGCTGAGTGATAAAGGCTCGTTGGCTCGACCAGGCGATTCTCCCCAGAACGCAGGAAGCATATTCTTCTGGCTTTTCTGCGTTCCCGTCAGCGATAACTCTTGCGACTCTAGCAGCCCCGGAAATCAAGGCGTCGATATCGGCATCAGGTACCGCGACGGCACTTTCGAAGGCGCGCACTACTGTTCTCTGGATCGATTCCGAAACCTGATGTCCGGCCCGATCTAAAAGTCTTGTTTTGAGCGGTTCGTATGGCACGATTTTGAAAAAACCAGCAGCGAAAAAGTCTACCGATTATCGTACATCACGCTGAAACGCAAATCGTAGGCTAAAACGCAAAGTATTAGCGGAAATGCGAATTCGTTGCAGCGGTGAACGAATTGATTCCCTGCGGCGGAGCACCAGAGGCAAAGATTGATGTTTTTTAACCTAACGTTTTTGCGATTTTACTCCGCTATATAGTGAGGGGCAGATTTTCCCCTACTCGAATTTCGAAGGTTGTCCTCGACCACAGAAGGGAAGCCTTAATGAGAGGGCGCTTGCGCAAATATCTGTGGAAAGACCCTGACAAGGGGTGGGACGGTGTCCCTTATGAGCGCAAGCGCCTCCGAAGCGAAGGACCATTTCCGAGAGTCGTATGACACGAGCCAAAACAAACACCTGGGAATTGATGGCGGCCACAGACGTTGCCAAGATGCTCGGCGTCTCCTCGACCTGGGTTCGAGTTCATAGTAAGCACAACGCCAGGCTGCGTATTCCTTGCGTGCGGCTCGGCGGCATCTGGCGCTACGATCCGGACGCTGTGCGGGCATGGGTGAAAGATCTTGAGAGGAAGGATGCGACGGTATGAGCACTGATATAAAATCGCTCCTGCACCGGAGGGCGCGGCAGATGCCGAGGGAAAGAGGCAGCGGACTCGGGTGGGTTCGCAAGGAAGCTGGCAAATGGGTGGGGCGATGGCGCGATTACACAATGGGGCCCCCGCGCATCCGGCAACACAAGATTGGGCCTATCGACCAGTTTACGGAAAGAAAGGCCCGCCAGGAACTGGCAAGACACATTCGTGACAACAAGCCCAGTTCCGAGATGCGGTTCAGCGCCGCCGCCGAGACCTATCAGCAGGTCCGCAGCGGCGGTTGGGGTCGCAATCAACGGTCCACTGTGGCAAGCGTCATCAAGAATCACGTCTTGCCAAAACTGGGAGCGATGCGAGTATGCGACATCAAGCCCACTCACGTGCAAAACGCATTGAACGAGCTTGCAAAAACCGAAAGCCAGTCTCTGGTCAAGAAGGCACGAACCCATATCGGTTCCATCCTGGAGATGCTGGTGGAAGACGAAACCCTAAACAGGAATGCGGCCAAATCTGCGACTGTACGTCGGCCAAAGACTAGGCCGGTCGACAAGGCCACGCTTGAGGTCGGGCATCTGCGGGCGTTGTTGGAACACGCAACCAACGAAGAAGATTATCTAATCCTGCGCATCCTGATTACATCTGGCCTGCGCCCTTCGGAAACTTTCGGACTGCGAGCCAATGATATTGGCCCCAACTACATTCAGATCGACGAAGTCGCCATGCCGAGGGAGGCACCACGCAAAGAAACGAAATCGGAATCGATCAAAGGCCACACTCCGACGACTAAAGAGAGAAGTCCAATCACACCCGCGTTCGCTCGGCGCATCGATCGGTTCGCTCAGATCAACGAGAAGCGGCAGGACGACTTTCTGTTTGCGACAGCTTCTGGACGGCCCATCTCTCATAACAACTGGCGGAAGCGGAATCTGCAGCGAATTGCAACGAAGGCTGGCGTTCCGCACGTTGACTTCCGGATAATCCGGCGAAGTTTCTCAACGCTGTCCCAGAAGCATGGATCGATTAAAGACGCTCAGGCGCTGATGCGGCACTCCGATGCAGCGACCACAATGGGCATCTATCAGCAGGAAATTCCCAAATCAGTGCGCGCTATGGCTGAAAATTGGGATGATGAATTGATGGAAAACGATACACAGAAGGGAGGATAAGTAGTCACGTATTGCAACGGGACCCGATATCGATAGACGGTAACTTGTTGATTCTTTGGTGCGCCCGGTAAGATTCGAACTTACGGCCTTTTGCTTCGGAGGCAAACGCTCTATCCAGCTGAGCTACGGGCGCGTGAGGAAATCAGGAACTCTTTTTGGCTACCGCCACTCTGGATTTTCCGGAAGTGTGAGCGGAAGCGGAGTTAGACAAGGATAGCAGTTCTTCAATCCGCTGCCGGATAACCGCCTCGTCCATGGAATGCTCGTCGCCTAGCGGCGGAGTTTGATAATGTATGATCCCCTTGCGGTCGATAAGAACAAGCTGCGGGACGACAAACCGGTCCGCCAGACTAAAACCCATAAAGGTGGTCATCGCGTCGCGTGGCGTAAAGCCGACAGGGAAAGCGACCTGGAATTGGTTGTAAAAATTCTGCACAAGCTCACTGGCCTGCTGCGGCGTGCGGCCTTCATCTAGTCCATTGATCGCTACATCCAGCGCCTGGAAGCCACGGTTGCCGAACTCACGTTGGAAGTTCGACATCAGCCGCGATGCAGCCTGGCAATGCGGACACGTAGTCAGGATAAATTCCGTAGCGACAACTTTGCCGCGATATTGACTGAGGAGTTGGTCTCCCTGACCCGGAACTGTGAATGCAAGTTCAGGCGCTTTTCTCAATGACGGCGCGTCGGCGGCAACCAGGAAGCAAGCGGCAATGGCGGCTGCGGCCGCTCGAAACACGGGTTTCTTCAATGGATTGTGCTCCAACTTTTAAGTTTAGCTCGGGGCGAGAACGATAATCGTAACGCCGTCGCCACTTTCTCGTCTTTCAATCGTTCCCATTCCCCGGCATCGCCCAAACCTTCGACGCTCGTAATGGTGTTGCCGGATAGTTTGGCGACGAAGTATCCACTATCGCTCTGCCCCGCGAAAACTGCGTCTCTATCGGTGCGCACGTCACAGTACTTCCATTTGGTTCGCAACACCTTCTTGTAAAGGCCGAAGAACTCCTGCGCCCGTTCGTGCGAATCCCATTCGGAGGCATATGTCAAAACCGGTTTGTGTTCCCTGCCCTCCGTCACGATTTTGAAGCTGCCGCCGCGTAAGTGCGGAGCCAGTTCTTTCGCCTTCGCCCGGCTGTCATATTGCCAAAGCAGCATTTCGTGGTCGAACTCCCCCACCGAGCCTTCGCTTACCTCTTCTTCCTTGTCTCGCGAGGCAATCTTGGGCAGCGCGGGAGTGATTTCTGTTTCGTGAGCGAAATAGCGCGCTGGGTGAATGATCTGGGCGGAGTCCTTGGGCGCATCCGTAAACACTTCAGAGAAGGCCTTCTTGCCGTCGCGCTTATAGACGGCGTCGAAAAACATTGTGCCGTCCGTGTAAGGGAACAGCAGCGATTGCTGAATGTATAGCGGCGAAGCTTTGAGCACTGGATAATCCGCCGACGTCGTGTCGCTTGAATCCACAACCGCAGCCAGCGCCTCCGGAGTGGGCACAGCGGGCCTACCCGTCAATTTCAAATCGTAGGCGAGCATGAGCCAGGACGCCTGCCCTTCTACTACCGCTGTGCGCGCCAGGTTTTCGTCGTCATTGGCGGGGTCTTGATCCATAAACTTGTCCAGATCGTAATATTGATCGGCTAAGGCGTGCGAAAGCTCGTGCGCAAGGGTAGTTACCTCCGCATCCAACGACGAATTCTCCAGAAGGAACAGCTTTTTTTCGTCGTAATCGTAGAATGCCGCAGCCTGCTCCGTTAACAAATCGATGGTCGATGTCTTTAGATCGAATTCCTGCGGTACCAAGCCGAACATTTTTAAAGCCAGTTCGTCCGCGTGGATTTCTTCGGGCCGCAGAGTCTTCTTAATCCGTTTCACGAGAAATTGCCGGAGCTGCCGTTTCGACATCCGGCCATACAGTACAGGATGCTTCTCCGGCCAGCCTGTAATCTCGGACAGGCTTTTGACAATCGAATTAATTTGCGCGAAGACCGGCTCTTCGCCCCCGTAATGTGCGGTGGCGGACGGAATAGTCAGGGCAATGAATAAAAGAACAACCGGAAGTAGGCGGGACATCAAGCGTAGCGTGCGGCCACTCCCTTTAGACTATCGGACGAGCCATTTCGAACGGAAGGGCAATGCCTGCTATCTATCTGCACGAGTTCAAATAAGCGGCCCATGGCACTGCTATATTTTGAAAGTCTAAATTATGATTCTGACTCGAGTAGACGGTTTTAAGTGAAAGATCCCAGGAGTCTGCCGTGCCCAGATATACGCCGCCCCAAAGGCGGTGAGAAGCCAAACAATGGCGTGGGCGGTAATTGCTGGCGAGCGCTGGCCATCTTGCTCGCGTTTCTTCAGGCGTATCCTCTCGCTGCGAGGCAAAACGTCCCCGCTCCGTCCTTGAGTCAAACCGCTCAGACGATTAAGGATCAAGTTAACTCTATATCAATTGGCGGCAAACTCACCGTCCGAATGACGGATGGAACGGAATACCACGGCCACCTGCAGGCTATCGAGCCTCAAATGTTTTCGATTAACGAGGTCGATCTAAAAAGGACAGTGACTATTCCGTACAGCGAAGCCGACCGGGTAGGTAAGAATTATGGCGGCAAAGGCGTTGGCGGCCGGCGCGTCGATCCGAAGAGGAGCTTAATTTTCGGCGCAGTCTTCCTCGGCGCACTCTTTACTTTCGTGTTTGTTGCGCTTGCAAACGACAAGTCTTAAAACGATCTGGCGTAAAAGGGCTAAAGCTTCAGCCACTCTTCGGCGCGCCTCTTAATCGCATGCCGGTCTCCGCCCTCCGGCAGAATACCCGAGATGATGGCGACCGAATCCGCCCCTGCATCGAAGACCTGTTTCGCGTTGTCAAGTGTGACGCCGCCGATTGCTACCAGCGGCTTCGTCGTCAGTGGCCGGAGTGCACGGAAAGCGTCAATACCTAACACCGGGTCCGGCTTCAACTTCGATGTCGTCGGGAAGATCGGACCAAGAGAAAGATACTCGACCGGTTCCTCATCCGCGCGAGCGAGTTGACGGCGATTGTGAGTGGAAAACCCCATCACTTCATCGCTCATGATTTTGCGCGCGGCCACGGGATTCAAATCGTTCTGCCCAATGTGCAGCGCCGCTCCCAGCAGATGGGCGAAGTCAGCCCGATCGTTCAACACAAACAATACGCCCGTATCATGACAGAGCGTGCGGAGAGCGGCAGCCTCATCATAATGCGCCTGTGTCCAATTGTCCTTGTGCCGGTATTGCAGAATCCTTACGCCAGCTTCGATGAGGGATTTAGCAGTATCGAGAATCGTACATCCCCGCGCCATTAACACGGAGGTGTCGAGAATCGGATAAAAGCGGGGAAGCTTAAACGGAACTGGCATCAGCGGGTGGCAAAGGGATCTGAGTCGTAATCTGAATGCCGAATCCCTCGAGCCCCACAACTTTTCGCGGATGATTGGTCAGCAGCCGGATAGTGGAGAGGCCTAGGTCTGAAAGAATCTGAGCGCCAATGCCCGTCTCATGTTGCAGTGGCTGCTGCCGCTCCGTCGGGATAAGATTCGAACGCGTTCGGCCGTGAGTCAATATCCGATGCTGGCCGTCGTTCCAGGCGGTTTGCACACCGGCGCCGGTCTGGTGCAGATAAATCAACACCCCACAGTCTTCCTTAGCGATGGCCTGCATGGCGGACGCAATCAACTGACGACAATCGCAGTCGAGCGAATGAAACGTATCACCGTACACGCATCTTGAATGGACTCTCACAAGTACGTCGTGCTTCCCGGTCAAATCGCCATGTACCAGCGCGAGATGCGCTTCGTTGTCGAGATGGCTCACGTAGCGTATGGTTTGAAACTCACCGTAAGGCGTACGAATCTGGCCTTCGGCTTCGCGCCGGATGAATTTCTCAGTCTGGATGCGATAGCGGATCAGGTCCGCTACCGAGATCATCTTTAGCGAGTAGCGTTCGCAGAATTCGAGCAGTTCCGGAACCCGCGCCATGGTTCCGTCTTCGTTCATGATTTCGCAGATCACACCGCCGGGCGAAAGCCCCGCGAGGCGGGCTAAATCGACTGCGGCTTCGGTTTGGCCCGAGCGAACCAGTACCCCGCCTGGACGCGCGCGCAACGGAAAAATGTGACCTGGGCGTGCTAAGTCTTTGGGCCGCGTGCCGGGTTCCATGGCAACGCGAATCGTGTGGGCCCGGTCATACGCGGAGATACCAGTTGTCACGCCCTCCGCCGCATCGATGGCCTCGCAGAAGGCCGTGCCGAAACGGGCCGTATTGACGGAAGACATCGGCTGAAGATCCAGCCTGTTACAGAGTTCCGAATCGAGGGATAAACAAATCAGGCCGCGTCCGTGCGTAGCCATGAAGTTGATGGCTTCAGGAGTAATTCTCTCGGCGGCGATCGTCAAGTCGCCTTCGTTTTCGCGATCCTCATCATCCACGACGATGAGGATCTTGCCCTGGCGGAAATCTTCGATCGCCTCCGGGATGGTGGCAAACGGCATGTGCCGGACTTAAGCGTTCGCAGGCACGCCGTACTTCGCGTACCACGGCTTGGCGGGCTTGATGGCGGCGTTAACGGCGTTGATATTCTTTACGCCCTCCTTTGCCAGCCAGTCTTCGAGAGCCTTCACTCCCTGCTTGGCGAAAACCGGAATGCCTTCCTTCCAGGTGGCGCGCCCGCATAGGACGCCGGAATAGTCGGTTCCCGCTTCGGCGGCCATGTTCAACGACTCGACGAATTGGGCATTGCTCACGCCGGCGCTCAGATAAATGAAGGGCTTCTCGGCTATTTCGGAAGCTCTGCGATAAAATTCCAGCGCCTCTTTGCGGGTGTAGGCGGCTTGTCCTTTGAACACGCTGCTGCCTTCCACAAACTCGGCGTTGACCGGCACTTCGACCTTCAGGACATCTACCTTATACTGCGGCTGGCCGAATTCCTGCATGGTGCTCATGACGACGTCGGGCTTCTTCTTGGCGTACTCTAAACCCTTTTCGTCGCCGCCTTTCGGATCGTAGCCCACGAATTCACAGAAGAACGGAACCTCGTAGGTCTCGCACTCCGCGCCGACGCGCTCGATGAACGCGTGTTTGATGTCGTTTACATCCTGGTCTTCGAACGGCGAGTAATAGAGGAGAACCTTAACGGCATCGCCACCCAGATCTTTGATGCGTTTGACGGACAGGTGCGGGAGCAGATCGGGCAACCGGCCCGGCTTGGTGTTGTCGTACCCGCTCTCCTCATAGGCAAGGAGCAGCCCCGCATTATTGGCGCGGGCATGCGCCGCCGGAATGCCGAATTCAGGATCCAGCAGAATGGCGCTGGCATGGGGCGTGAGTACTTTCGAGACGGCGACTTTGAAATCCGACATCATGCCGTCGGTGATTTGCTCTTGCGGTACACCTTTGGCGGCGCCGATTGACTTCCGCAAACTGCCACGCTGGTCCATTGCAGCCGCGGCGATAACGCCGTTCTTGTTAGACAACGTCTTCAGGTGCTTAATCTTGCCTTGGGAAAGCTCCACGAAATTTCTTCTCCAACTGTTCGGGTGGGGTAAATACAAACGGACGCCGAGCCAGCTAAGGCCGCAGCACGTCTGAAGAGCTAGTATATCGAAACAGCCGACGCCAGTAGGCTTGGGCGCGCCCAACATCCTTCAATATTTGCCGCTTCAACGCCTCGGGATTGGCAAATTGACGCTCCTGCCGAACGAACTGGCGGAATTGCACTTCGATGCGCTCGGGTGGATTTCCGTTTAGCGGATGGAGGAGATAGGTTTCGATGGTCAGTTCCTCGCCGCCAAACGTAGGGCGCACTCCGACGTTGGTAATGGATTGCCAGCGGCGGGCAGTGTCGAGGTCGAGCGTCTCGGTGACAAAAACTCCGCGCGGGAGAACTTGTCCGGCCACCGGACGCAGATTCAGTGTCGGTACGGTTTGCTTGGAGCCTACTCCGTGACCCGACACCACCGGACCGGTCACCGAGAAGCAGCGTCCGAGAAGACGGGCGGCTCGCGATACATTGCCGGAACAGAGGTACCGCCGGATGACGGAACTAGAGACTACTTCGCCGCGTACGACGACCGGCTCCACAAATTGCGGAACGAACCCAAATTCCGCTCCGAGCGTCCGCAGGGTTTCCGCGTTACCCGCTTGCTTGTGGCCAAAACGGAAGTTCTCGCCAACGAACACCGCCTTAGTTTGCAACGTGTTAACCAGAATCTTCGAAACGAAGTCCCTCGGCGAGAGCTGGGACAGCGCTTCCGTGAAGGGCAGCACCATGATGTGGCGAATGCCGAAAGAGAATAGAAGCCGGATCTTCTCGTCCAGGCTGCACAGGCGTTCCGGCTTCCTATCCGGCGCCAATACGGCGATCGGATGAGGGTGGAAGGTCAAAATTGAGGGAACGAAGCCATGTTCAGCCGCGTAAGCGACCGTGGCTCGGATTAGAGCTTGATGCCCGGTATGGACCCCGTCGAAGTTGCCGATCGCCAGAGCGCATGGGCCAAAGCTTCCTTCTGCCTCTTCGAGGCTCCGGAAGACTCTGGGTTCGTTCTTCATATCCGGGCCGCCCGGCCAATGGGGATCTCAAGGCCGTCGTAGGCGACGTGGACGCGCGGAGGCAACTGCCCTTCGACCACCGAATGCATCAGGTCATGCGAGATGTGGGTGAAATAGGCGCGCTTCGGTTTCAGCGTTTCAACGGTTTTCAAAGATTCTTCTACCGTCGAATGAGTGGGATGCGGATTATGCCGCAGTGCATCCAAAAACAGCACATCGAGCCCGGTCAGCTTTTCCATGCTCTGAGGCGGGATCTCGCTATGGTCCGTCAGATAGGCGCAATCGCCAAAGCGGAAGCCGTGAACCGCGTTATTTCCGTGGACGGCCAGTACCGGTTCGATCACCATGCCAGCGACTGAAATGGGTTCGTTTGGAAATATGTGGGGTGCGAGCCGCGGGCGGCTGGACTGGCTCGGCCCTTTGTCGAAGACGTAACGGAAGGTCCGCTCAATGGCTTCGAGCGTGTCGGCGGAGGCGTAGATCGGGATCTCCCGCTTTTGCATGAAGTTGAAAGGACGCACGTCGTCCAGTCCGAGGATGTGATCGGCGTGGGCGTGCGTATAGAGGATGGCGTCCAGATGCTCGATCCCACAACGGAGCGCCTGGCAGCGAAAATCGGGCGAAGTGTCGATCAGCACGCGGTAGTCGTCTAAGCAAAGCAGCACGGAAGGACGGAGTCGCTTGTCGCGCGGGTCCTCGGACGTACAGACCTTGCAATGGCATCCAATCATGGGCACTCCCACGCTGGTACCAGAGCCGAGCACAAGGATGGACGCGTGCTCGAATTGATCGAGCATCTACTCGGTTTTGGTTCCCTTGCCCCCGTCCGCCGTGATGATGCGAGGTGCGTCATCGGCCGGGACCGGCTTGGGTTCGTTTTTGCGTTTCAACTCGTCCGAGACCTGGACGAAACGGAACCGGAGTTCGGTAAGCCCATTCTCAAGCAGCCGCTGCTCTTCAATCGAGAGGTTGCCGCGTGTTTTCTCCTGCAACATGGCGAGCATGTCGATAGAGTGCCTTGCGAGCGAAAGGTTGGGTTCGTTCTCCTCAGCTTCATCTTTCGCACCAAAGCTGAACAGACCGAGTTGCATCTGGGTCTGCATCAGGATGGATTCGATTAGGAAGGAAAAGTTAGCGGGAGGAATCGGGAAGTCGTTGGGTTCTGCCATATCCAACCTTCATCTTACGAAGTGGATATGGCAGAACTCTGCAACAAAAAACTTTAGCGGCGGTCGTGGTGCATCGATTCACCGGCGATCAGACCGGCAACGCCTCCAATGACCGCACCGATTGCGGCGCCTTGACCGTGTCCGGCGGCGGCCCCAATCACCGCGCCGGCTGCCGCTCCACCGACTGTCAGAGCCGCGGTTCTCCCGGGCCGGGCGTAGCCGTTGTAGTAACCGCCTTCCACATAGGGCTGCTGATATACGGGAGCGTAGTAGCCCTGGCTATAGTAGCCGTCGTTGTCATAGCCGTTGGTGTAGTAGCGGCCGCGGTCTTCGTGACGGTCCCGGTCCCAATTGCGGTGATCGTCGCGATCATGACCGCGATCGCGATCATGATCTCCTCGCCAGGAGGCAGTCTGATAGTGCCCTTCTGCGGCGACTTGAGTCCGGCGTGAATCGTGAGAATAAGCGCTCTGAGCGGGCAACGTGGTAGCGGACAGGGCGAAGGTAATGATACTGATTGCTGCGGTTTTGAAAATCGTTTTCATAACTGCCTCCACCTGTAAAGATGGGTCTGCCACGTTGATAGTTGCCCATTGTGAAGGTAATTAATGGTT
>JALYVD010000374.1 GCA_030853405.1 Acidobacteriota bacterium
CGCCAAGGCTGGGATACAGTTATGAGTCAGTTGGTCATGATGTTCGGTGATCGCCTCAGGCCCGACCTGATCGATTCACTCTGATCATTATTGCTCCACCCACTTACACAGTTGCCGTTACAGTCTCTCGAGCATATTTTTCCTTTGGTGCATTCGCGGAAGATGGCGCGACAAGGACACGTTTAGCTCAGATGGCAGCCCGCCGTGCGAGAAAAGCGGGGCATGCCGTTGAAGAGGCACGCGTCTCCTTAATCGGCGATCATTCAAACGATATCCAAGCAGCGAGGGGCAATGGGTTTCAGGCAGTTGCGGTTGCAACGGGGCTAATGCCGTATGAGGAGCTGAGATCCTGTCGGCCCGACATTCTGGTCAACAATCTGACGGAATTGCAAATCGAAAGACTCCTCGCCTATTGAAAATTATCGACTAGCATCAACTGGCTTCCCGCCGCGTCGCTTTTTCCGTATAGGAGCCATTGGCCGTCTGGCGAAACCACAAGCCCATCGGCTATTGGGCCAGGCAGTTTAGTGACTACTCTTACTGAATGCGTTCGGAAGTCGAAGAATTTGAGAGTTGTAGTATCGAGCGTGTCGATGAAATATGCCCCGGTTGTTGTCAGCGTGAATTGGAGTCCATACCCGCGGTTGAAATCTGAAACTTTGACTTCTGCACCGCCGTCAACGGGAACCTTCCACATAGCAGTCTCGTCTTTCAGGTAATGAGGGTCTGTCCATCAGCCGCTTCCAGAGCCTGGCATCCGCCGTTTTTTGTGACCTGAATCGCATTGCCGCCGGCCGGGGGCTTCTTCCAGACCTGCGTACGGCCGGTTTGGGAACTGCAGTAATAGATCCACCTCCCGTCATGCGACCAGCTTGGCCTTATCTCCGGTGCGGCTTGACTGGTCAGACGAACCGGCTTTCCGCCACTGGACGAGACCACGTACACGTCCCAGTTTCCAGCGGCGTTGCAGTCGAACGCTATCTGTTTCCCGTCCGGGGACCACGCTGGACTGCCCGCCCATGCTTTACCGAACGAAGTTAATTGAACTGTCTGCAGGCCATCGGCAGTGGACATCCAAATCTCTTCGCTTCCAGAACGGCCGGATTCGAATGCGATTCGCGTTCCATCGGGTGAATAGGCAGGCCGCGAATCGTTCCTTGTGGACGCTATGAAGCTTTCCGCCTGCTTGGGATGTGCACCGGTCAGACCAGCGCGCCAGATATTCCAATCATTGACAAAATGCGAGTAGGCTAAATGCCGGCCTGTAGCTGACAAAGCAATGTCCGAAGGATCGTCCCCACCGCCTCCCACGTTCAGGCGGACTGGTTCACCAGATGGCACAACGGGTACTCTCCACAGTTCAGGCATGCCTCGGCGGCTTGAGGAAACGATGAGACTACGCCCGTCTTGATCCCAGGCGATTCCGCCGATCATGCTGACGCCAAAATTCAGCATCGCGGGCCGGCCAATCGGCAGCATTGCTCCCGACAGCCCGCCCATGTACAGGTCGCTGAGTGGTGCGTCTACGCCATGCACAAATGCGAGCTTGCGGCCGTCCGGGGAAATGGCAATCCCTCCGTCGCCGGCTGCAATAGCAAGAGTACGCGTGCGCCTCGACAGCACATGAGGCGAGGTTAACAGGACAGTTTTCTCTCCTGACTCGACGGAAATCCGCACTATTTGGGCCGGCTGCTCAGGACCACTTTGATCAAGGGCAAGCAGCCATTTGTTATCCGGCGACCATGCGATGTAAGGCGTTGGGGCAGTCCATCCCCAATGCTCGAGGGACTGGATTGAGTCAAACTGCAGCCGCGCCAACTCGCGTGCCGGGCCACCGACCGCAGGCATGAGCATGAGAGCGCTTTTAAGGGGTCCATGGGCTCGCAAAAACGCTATAGAGCGGCCATCCGGCGACCAGGCAGGCGCAATGTCGCCATCCTCGCCGCTTGTCATGCGTATGGGTTCCTGAGCGCTGAGCAGCTTCACATAGATATTCGACGGGCGCTTCCCCGGCTCATCCCAAGCGAAGGCGACTCTAGCGCCTTCGGGAGAGAACGTTGGATATTCCTGAAAACCCGGGTAACTGGTGAGAGGCACTGGGGCCGAGGGCGTGTCACCCGGGGCGCCGCTTCGGTCCGAGCGCGAGTAACGAAGACCGATTCCTAAAGCTATCAACAGAGCGAATGCCGCAACCCAAACCCATCCGAATTTGCGTTTCGCGGCGAGCGATGGCGGAGAAACGGCAGGAACTGATCCGGGTTGCGGCGGTTCCGACGTTTTCACCGGAGCTATAAACCGGTATCCACGGCGGGCCAGTGTTTCCACGAATCGGGGATTTTCGGCGCTGTCGCCAAGAGCTTCCCGGAGCTTTCGTATCGCGCTGTTGATCGCGTTGTCGAAATCGACATAGGTGTTTTGAGGCCATAGCCGTTTCTGCAGCTCTTCGCGGGCAACGACTTGCCCGGCGCGTTCCAACAAAAGGATGAGGACCTGGAGTGGCTGCTCTTGCAGCTTCAGCCTGATTCCGTGTTTCCGCAGTTCTCCCGACCGGCAGTCCAGTTCGAAGACGCCGAAGTGAAAAGTCGTTCGCTCTTGATCGATCCGCGCCAACTCTATCGCCCGAGCCTAAATCATATCCCTGTTTCCTGTCCTTTCGAGACTCCCCGCAATGAAATTCGCATGTAACGTGCCGGGATAGCGGACAGATATAACGCTTTGTTGCGTGTTGCCAGTGACTTGCGAAGACATGAAAAGCACAGCGGCAAATAAGCCTTAGCTCATCGAGACCGGCTCTGACCTGAACGAGTCTGTTCGTGGCTCCAGGAGGGCCACACCGTGAACCGCTCGTTAGCAGTCTCGTGCTTGATCGCCGTAATGTCTTCGACACCTCTAGCCTCGGCGCAAACGCTTTGTATCCGGGTGTACAACCGTGCTCCTGTGCGGACGGCGGAACTCAACAGTGCCTTGCTTGAGACCACGAGACTATTCAAACCAACTGGAGTACGGATGACTTGGCAACTGGATGTCGAGTCACCCGAGGACCGGGGAATCGACATGAGCAGCGCCTCGGCACAGAAAAACGATAATCGACGATACATCGTTCTGAGCCTCATAACTGGATCGCCGGAGACCGTCTGTCCAGGCGCGCTTGGGTTCGCTCTGCCGTTGGCGCACACTGGGGCTCATGCGTCCATCTTCTATGACCGGGTTGAGGCGATGGCGCGAACAGCAAGCACGGCGCGGTACGTTGTCCTGGGGTACGCAATTGCTCACGAGCTTGGGCACGTTCTGCTTAGATCCAACGAGCATTCACAGGGTGGCTTAATGCAAACGCGCTGGAGCCTGGCGACGTGGCGGCTGGCGTCCGAGGGTCTCTTGAGCTTCTTGCCAGAACAGCTGGAAGCGATCCGGAATACCGCGTCGGTTATCGGAACGCGGGACGGATTGCAATTACCGAAGGGTCAAGTGGGAGACCGTCGCGGACAGCTATTTTGATGAGGATTTCCCAATCGTGAGGGAATTCCCGACCGCGAGTTGTGGCACGGATTCCACGGTAAACGGAATTCATCTTATCCGGATTGGCTAAAAACTCACCGGCGGCCGCAGTTCCGGCATTGGAGATCCCAGCAACGAGGAGAGTTTCTGTTCTCCGCATTTCCGGCGTTCTCTGTGCTCGATGGATACGAAAAATAGGTAATGAGCCGGGGATTGATGCGCTGCAGAAGTTAGCAGTCACACGTCTTCTTAGAGGTCCCAAAACACACGACGGGAAATTGGACCTGCAATTCTTGAGCTTATGGGCCGAACGCATCATTTACCTCATGCTTACCACGTTACTTACGGTTAATTTTCTTGCATTACAGGTCGCAGCCTGCGATACTCCATGCAATTCGTGAGGAAATAAACAATGTACAAGATTGTTGCGTGGACCATTTTCGTATCGTGTTCGATCGTTTGCCTGGGGCAGGATTACCGGGCCACGGTGCAAGGACTGATCACCGATTCCAGTGGCGCGTCGGTACCGAACGCCCAGGTCACGTTGTTAAACGTGAAGACCGCAGTATCGAAAGTCGAGCCGACCAGCGGGCAGGGCGAATACCGCTTCGGCCTGGTTGAGCCGGGTACGTATCAGGTGACGGCGGAAATGCGCGGCTTCAGCAAAGTCATTGCGGAGAACGTGCGCGTGGAGATATCGGGCGACGTCACGATCAACCTTACTCTGGAGCCGGGGGCGGTATCGCAGGCGGTAGTGGTAACGGCCAATCCGGTTGAGTTGCAATTGAACACGAGTTCGAAGAGTCTCACGCTGAGCCATGAGCAGTTAGCCAATCTCCCGGTACAAGACCGCAGTCCGTTCGCGCTGGCGCTGCTGGATCCCGCCGTCCAGAACAACTACCCCGGTTCTTCGACCCCGTTTCACATGTGGCAGGCAACCGAGATGGATTTCGGCGGCCGGACCTCACGGCAGAACGACGTGCTGATCGACGGCGCCCCGGTGCAGATCGGCCCCAAGGGATCCTACACGCCAACCATCGACGCCACGCAGGATATGGTGGTGGAACAAGTAGCGGTGGACGCGGAGTACGGTCACACGGCGGGTGGGGTCATCAATATCGCGACCCGGGAGGGTACGAAGGAGGTCCATGGGAACGCCTATTACTACGGCCGCAATCCCGACCTGAACGCGGCTACTAATGCGATCACGCACACGCCGAGCGTAGTTCGGAATAACATCTGGGGCGGCACGATGGGCGGTCCTATAAAGAAAAATAAGCTATTCACCTTCGGTAGTTACGAAGGATGGAGAAGCACCAGCCCATACACTTCCGTACTTACTCTGCCCACGGCGCTCGAACGGACCGGGGATTACTCTCAATCGCTGAATATAGCTGGCGGCCTGAGGACCATCTACGATCCCTACAGCACTCAATACGATTCCAATACCGGCGTGGCGACGCGGACCGCTTTTCCAGGCAATAAGATTCCCAGTAACCGGCTCGACCCGACTGCCCTTAAAATGATGTCGTACATCTGGCAGCCGAATTTCACGCCGTCGAATATTACGGGAGCGAACAATTTCCGCAAGACGGTCGGCCTGGCGACAAAGTACTGGAATGTTTCAGACCGGACGGATTGGAACGCCAGCGATAAGCTGAGAATCTTCGGCCGCTATAGCGAGTTCAACGCGACGAATGCCCTACCGGATTACACGGGCATCAACTCACCGGCCGCCTCGAACGGTCAGGGCGGAGTCATGTTCTCCCGTAACCTGGCGGCGGACGGGGTTTACACGATTAACCCGACAACGGTGGCCGACTTTCGTTTCAGCTATTCGGCTTTCAACGATAATGCGGATTCCCCGCAGAACGTAATCGGCGCGAAAGGACTTGCCAGCCTATGGCCCAATAACAACTGGTATCAAGCTTACTTGGGCCAATATGGAGGGAATGTCTATTTTCCTTCAGTCAACATCGGGCGAATAATTTCGGAGTGGGCAACCTCTACTTCCAGGAGCCGCATAGTTACAATTTCACGGCCAAAATCGCGAAGACGTGGGGCTCCCACAATCTAAAAACCGGATTCGAAACACGCTACGCCACGGC
>JALYVD010000377.1 GCA_030853405.1 Acidobacteriota bacterium
CGTACCCCGCATCCACATCGAGCCAGAGATTCACAACGGGAACATCATGCCGCTCCGCAACCAACACTTTCAGTCCGTTGCTCAGAGTAGTTTCATGAACTTCTGGAAGCTTCAGTTCGTGAGCGGAACCGAGGCCGGGCAGGCTCGCCCGACTAAGCACGGACGCAGGTTTTCCCGCTTCGAACGGCAATACATCAAGGGCGTAAACACCATCTGTCAGCCACTCGCGCGCGGTTTCCAGAATCTCACTCCCGCTCGCCTCCTGATAATTTTGAAGCCGCCGCTTGTAGCCGTGCGGCGAACCTAGATAAGTAACATTGGTGGCGAGTATGTCCGACTTCCCGCCGAACCCTCCAATTCTTTCCACGCCTCGGACGAACCCCGCGTAAGATTGTGTCTTGATCCGGGCCAGTTCGCGTTCTGTTGGGCCGTCTTGAAGAAACCGCGTCATTTCTTCATCTAGCGTCCGCTCAACAACACGAAGGTCTTTGTCTTTGCGGGCAGTCGCCACGACCACAAATTGGCTTCCGATCTCGCGCTCATCCAAGTAAGCCGCTACATGGGTTGCAATTTGGTCGTCGTAAACCAACCGCTTATAAAACCGCGATGTTTTACCCGAGGAGAGCACGCCGGCGGCAAGCCGCAGACGGTCTGCCGCAACGGTTCCATACCCGGGTACATTCCACACCTTGTAGATGCGCCCCTGGGGTACGCGGTCCTGAACCGTTTCCCGATGCTCACCCGTCCTCTTGGCAATCCAGGAACGTTGATGAGCTACCGGCGGACCGGGTTGAATATCGCTGAAGTAGCGGCGCGCTTTTTCGTGCGCTTCTGAAGGCGTGATATCGCCTGCGATGACGAGCACGGCGTTCGACGGCGTGTAGTATGTCTTAAACCACTCGCGCACATCCTCAAGGGATGCCGAATCCAAATCTTTCATCGAGCCGATTACCGTGTGATCGTAAGGATGGCCAGCCGGGTAGGTGGCTCCAACGACCAGGTCTTCAACGATTGCGTAGGGCTGGTTGTCACCTTGCTGTTTCTCGTTTTTGACCACGCCGCGCTGAAGGTCGAGCACTTCCTGGCTGATCGTGTTGTAAAAGTGCCCCATACGATCCGACTCCGCAAACAGCGCGTAATCGAGAGCCGACGTTGGGACATTTTCGAAGTAATTGGTGCGATCCTCGCTAGTCGTGCCGTTCAGATCCGTCGCGCCCACACGTTCCATGGACTCGATATAGCTGCCATTCAAATGTTCGCTGCCGCCAAACATAAGATGTTCAAAAAGATGCGCAAACCCGGTTTTTCCGGTCCTCTCATTTTTTGAGCCCACGTGATACCAGATGTTCACAGCGACAATAGGAGTCTTGGGGTCCTGATGCACAACGACCTTGAGGCCATTCTCCAGAACAAATTCTTCACAGGGGATATCGAGGTTAGAGAATTGCATTGCGACGTAAAACCGTCACGATAGCAGATACAATCCGGCTTCTCCGACCCCGGCAGCCCGCACGGCACCTTGCGAAAACGTTACAGTGAGGAAATGGCTAATTGGACACTCCTTGAATCCAGTCTGTCCGACAATTTACCGATGCGGATCTTTCTTGCTGAACTCGATGGCAGAATTCATGCCGCAGCCATGCATGATGACGAACATCCTCGTATCGAGGACGAGTTTCTATGGCGCATAGGAAAGGGCAGGTGGGAACGGCGCGAGCCAGGATCAGGACCGGATGCGCTAAACGCAGCCGTCACCCAGACGCTTGAATATTTTGCAGGCTACCGGCGAGTATTCGATCTGCCGCTTTCACTCCGCGGCACGGCATTTCAAATTCGCGTATGGACCGAACTGATACAGGTGCCTTTCGGTACAACATGCAGCTATGGTGACTTGGCAGCGGCGATCGACCATCCCAATGCCTTCAGGGCCGTCGGCGGCGCTAATGGCCGGAACAATCTTCCTCTCTTTATTCCGTGCCATCGCGTGATCGCCTCAGCCGGTAAGTTGGGCGGTTTCACCGGTGGAATAGGTTTGAAGAAGCGCCTACTCGCGCACGAAGCGGCCGTTCTCAGTAAACGAAGCGCCGCTTGATCGTTCGCCGGCTTTCGCCGTCCGCTTGCGCTCAAGCACAAGGTCTAAGGCGGAGAAGAATGCCCTCTCGTCGTCCAGCTCCAGGTCGATCTCCAGCCAGGCCAAATTCGTTTCTCCCAACGCAGTATTCAGGTTAGTTGGCAAATTCACCCGGTCTTTTTCCGTCGTGACTAGCATGCCGGCGCCATGGGCGTGCGCCTGGTGAGCTACCCGCCGTATGTCGGTAGCCTTGTATTGATGATGGTCGCGAAAAGCCCAGCGGAAAACAACCTCCAGACCCAAGGATTCAAGCGTGCCCCAGAAATTCTGAGGATTTCCCAGCCCGCAGAATGCAGCAACACGCTGCGTTCCCAAACTATCGATTCGCGCTCCCGTGACATTGTCGCGCCAACCGCGCGACTTGAGAAGGCTGCGGAACACGGGAGCCGTGGGATTGTATTCATGCAATCGTGATTGGATTGCGTCGAAGCGTCTATCATCGGGAGCCCGTGTCACAACAAAAATATCGGCCCGGGCGAGCGCGTCCAGCGGTTCTCTGAGCCTCCCCAGCGGCACTGCATGGTCGCTGCCGAATGGGTCCAATCCATCAATGACGACCAGGTCTACATCTCGCTTAAGGCGGGCATGCTGGAACCCGTCGTCCAAAAGGAGAACGCCGGTTTCGGGATATTTGGAAAGGAGAAGCCGCGCCGTGTCATAGCGATTGGCGCCGATGCCTATTGGCGCAACGCCGGCGCGCAAAAAGATCTGCGCTTCGTCGCCCGTGTACGCCGGTGGCACCTTCGCACCCGGAGCAAATACCAGATTCTCGGCCGGTGAGCGGCGTCGATATCCGCGCGTCAAAATGGCCGGAGCGTAGCCGCGATCCTTCAACCGATCCGCGAGATACTTTGCGAAAGGAGTTTTCCCAGAGCCGCCAACCGTAATGCCGCCAATGCTGATCACAGGCACGGACAGTGAAGCAACCGAACTTGCACGGCGCTCTCCTTGCCGGCGCTTCAGACGGCCGCCTGCAATCCACGCCGACGCAAGCCAGCCAAGAATTAACCGCGAGAGGAAGGATGTTGGTGAGGAAGGACAAGCGCCGTAGTAGGCCTTCCAAAGCTGATCGGCGATCCGTTTTGCCACGCCTTGTTTCTGGCCGACAACTATACGGGCGCGTCCACCCAATTGGCGTGCGAATTCCTGTTTCGAAAGCAGTTGCCGCAGCGTCCCGGTCAATTCATCTGCACCGTTGATTTGCACGATAGCCGAAGCTGCGATGAAATCGCGCGCAATCGCCTGAAAATTGTGCATGTGCGGCCCAACGATCACCGGCACTCCGGCCGCGGCGGGCTCCAGAATATTATGGCCGCCGCGCGGCGCCAGCGATCCTCCCACGAAAGCCACGTTCGCAAGGCTATAGAGTCTCGACAACTCCCCGATACTGTCGAGCAGGAGCACGCCTGGAAGCGCAAGATCTTTCTTCGGATCGCGCTGTTGGTCCGAGCGGCGCATAAAATGGACGCCAGAGTTCTTCAACTTCACGCTCACAATTTCGAATCTTGCAGGCTGCCGCGGAGCCAGGATCAACAGCAAGCCGGGAAATTCGGCCGCAAGCGACAGAAACGAGCGAATCACGATGTCGTCCTCATCCGTCTCGTGACGCTCGATACTGCCCCGCTCGTTCGGCCCCACCGTGCTCGCCGCAATCCAGATCTGCCGCGCTCCGAAGGTCGGCAGTTCCAATTGCCCCGGCACTAACGACGCATCGTATTTAAGGTTCCCTGGCTGTCCCAGCTTCTCGACAGGCACCCCAAGCTCCCGGTACCGGCGATAGTCCGTTTCGCTTTGCGCAAAGATCACGTTTGCCCGCGACAGGACCGGACCGAAGAGCCATCCCGCTCGCGAGTATCTTGGCCAAGTCCGGTCGGAAATACGCCCGTTGACAATGGCGAGGGCGGCTCCGGTACGCTTGGATTCGTTGTACAGATTGGGCCAGATCTCAGTCTCGAAAACGATCACCAATGCGGGCCGGATCACTCGAAGCGCTTTGCGCACAGAGAAAACGTAATCAATCGGCGCGTAAAAAACCCCGTTGACCAGATCGGAAAGTTGCTGCTCTGCCGCACGCCTTCCAGCCACCGTGGAAGTCGAAACGTAAATGGGTATTTTCGGATTCGAGCCGCGGAGTTCACCCAAGAGTGGAATTGCCGAAGCGACCTCGCCCACTGAGACGGCGTGCAACCAGATGGAGCCCGGCTCCGTCCGAGTGAACATTCGTGGTAGAAATCCAAGGCGCTCGCCGAAGTGGGACCGGTACGCGCGTTCGGTCAGCAGACGTGCGATGAAGTAGAAGACAATAAATGGGAAACAAAAAAACTGAGCTAGACGATAGAGGAGAAGAGCGCGCGTGATTCGGAAATTTCGGTTCGTGATTTCGAGTATAGCTTTGACTGCCCTGGTCGCAGCGGGCAGTGCCGGCCCTTTCCACGCTGGAGCCGCCAGCCAGTACGCTCATCAGATCTCCGATCAAGTCACCATAGGCGCCAAATCGTTGAGTACGGGCGGTCAAGTAGCGGACGTATTTGGGAAGAAAGTCGATTTACTAAAGTATGGCGTGCTCCCAGTGTTAGTGGTCATTGAGAACAAGCGACAGCAGACGCTCGATCTCCGCGATGTGGAGGTGAACCTTGTCGCAGCCGATGGCAGGCACGTTTCGTCCGTAAACCCCGAAGACGTTCCCTTCCTGGGGACGGCTGGCCACCATCCACATAAGTCTCCGGTGCCTCTTCCTATTCCACTTCCGGGAAAGAAGAATCCCTTGAACTCCCCTGAAATCGTGACGCGCGCGTTTTCCGCAAAGATGCTGCCGCCGGGCGATTCCGCAAGCGGATTTTTCTACTTTGAGGCGAAACCTGAAGCTGGGGATAGTCTTTATTTGAATGGGTTGCGGGATACGCCCTCAGGGCGCGAGATTTTGTATTTTGAGTTTCCGATTGATAAGTGATCAGACGGAACCACATGGCTGACAAACTTCCACCACCTTTCGTGATTGGTGAGACCTACGTCGACCGTGAAAGCGAGTACGTCGTAACGGCTGTGGATGGCGAAGATATCGAGTTTGTCCGACCGGACGGTACAAATGGGAGGAACAACGCCCGAATCAAGGCGACTATTCACCGCAACATGATCACCGAGATACGAGCACCTCGTGCGCCTGGGAATCGAGCTGGAATCTACGGTTGGCACCGACCCACGAAGGGCGGCATTCTGGAAGAGATGTATTCGTTCATTGCCGAGATCATCGAGAGGCAGTCGGAAGTGACCACGGACTACATTCCGCACGACGACATTGCAGGCGCCCTTATAAAGCAAGAGTATGGAGGCCCACTTCTCAGGCAGCGAAGTGAAGACGACGCGAGGGATGCTGCGTGGTTTGCCAGCGATTACGTAGCCTTTTATAGCAAGGAATGGACCGAGGGCAGGCCACGACACGCCGAACAATTTGAGCGTAAGAAAATTCGAGGCAAGTGGGCGTACAGGGTACGTCGTTAATGCCGCGTCAAGAAAAATCGCGGGTCGCTCCCTTGGAGGCCGTGAAAAAATGCCAAACCTCCAATCGCTGCGCTCATAGCTCTAAAAACGCAAGTTTAAATGCGATATGAGCGATTTTACCTTGGTGGTTGATGGTTTGTAATCCCCCCAAAACACTGCTGATTTCGAAGGCGTTTTGATTTGTTCGCAGGTTCTTGCGGTCGCGGCTCTGTTGCGAGGTCCGATCACTGCAGTGCTTTGCAGAACCATTGATTTTTTTCCAAGCTCCAGCCTTCATTCCCGAACTCTGTTGTTCGAATTGAAACTCTAGCCCACTGTCCTAACTAATTCCAGTAGTTTCGATCCAGATTCCGGAACTGGACGGCTTCCGCCAGATGCTTGGCCGTAACGTTCGGCGCGTGATCCAGATCGGCGACCGTTCTTGCCACCCGGAGCATCCGGTCATGCGCTCGCGCTGACAGATTCATACGGCGTACGGCCATCTCAAGTGTCCGCTCGCCATTGTCATCGAGCGCACAGAGAACACGTAGTTGAGATGGTGGTATTTGCGAATTGTAAAAGCCGCGCTGCCGCTGTTGATCCCGCGCCTGCTCGACCCGTTCGCGAATCTGCGCGGAGGACTGTCCTTCCGTCTTGCCTCGAAGCTCTTTATAAGGCACGGCCGGAACTTCGATATGCATATCGATGCGGTCGAGCAGAGGACCGCTGACTTTCGCAAGATAGCGCTGAATGATTCCGGGCGTGCAACGGCATTCACGCGTACTATCGCCGTAGAAGCCGCACGGACATGGATTCATGGCCGCCACCAGCAACAGGCGCGCAGGGAACGTGAGTGTGCCATTGCTGCGGGCCAGTGTCACCGAACCTTCTTCGAGCGGCTGCCTTAACTGCTCCAGAACTCCTCGCGGAAACTCCGACAATTCGTCGAGAAATAGAACTCCCTGATGGGCCAGACTGACCTCGCCGGGGCGCGCAGTACCGCTTCCACCACCGATGAGTCCCGCATCCGAAATCGTATGGTGTGGGCAACGGAAGGGCCGGTGACGGAGGATTCCGATTCCGCCAGGCAGCACACCCACTACCCCGTGGATTTGCGTCGCCTCCAGGGCTTCCCGAAAAGTCAGTTTTGGCAGAATCCCAGCGAACCGTTTCGCAAGCATAGTCTTGCCGGAACCCGGAGGGCCGATCATGAGGACATTGTGGACGGTTTCGGAACTCCAGAGAAGTCGGTAGAATTCCCTTTAAGCTCACCTGGGTCCCGTTGACAATGACATCGTCTAAGAGAGCCCGCAACAGCTTCTGGCGTGCTCCAAGATCCAGGCTCGGCAGACTGCGGCCTAGCATCTGGCAATAACGAAGGACGGTTTCTCGGACACGGAGTTGATCGTGCTGCATGGCGAGTTGAGTCTGGACCTGTTCCCTGCTCCGCTCGAGGGTCAGCCTATTTATTTCGAGCTCTTTGGCTTTGGCACGCATGCCGGGTAAAGGCACATCGCCGTCGAGCAGAGCTTCAAGCAACCGTTCTTCTTTCCGCCGAAGTTCTCGGATCTGCCCATCGGCTTAATAAAGCAAGAACCTCGTTCAGTAAGCTAACGCTCTTCCTTTTATCTAGTCGCGCTTTGTCGGTGACCTTTCAAAAGGATGCCGAGTTAATTTCGACAACGGCGCGGTTCCATTACAACGCGAAAACTCGATCGAGCTCTCGAAGCGGGTCCACACGCCTAAACTGATGGGGAGGCCCTAATAAATGAACAGACGAACCTTCGTTGCCGTCGCAAGCGCCGGGTTGGCTTATGGCGCGGCACTCCCAACGCTTCGGCTTGGCGGTCCGATTTTTCTGAAGAGCGACGATCCCGTCGAACTCGCGCGCGAACATCGCCGGCTCGGCTACAGTGCGGCATACTGTCCCGCGTTAACTTTGAACCAGCGGGACAAGATCGAAGCTGTCCGCAAAGCCTTCGCAGCCCAAAATGTTCTCATCGCGGAAGTCGGAGCCTGGGTGAACATGATGGATTCCAATCCGGAGCTTCGCAAAAAGAATCTTGCTTACGTAACCGACAGACTTCGCCTTGCTGAAGCCGTTGGCGCTCGGAACTGCGTAAATATCGCCGGTTCCATGAACCAAACGCAATGGGACGGGCCCGATCCTCGCAACTACTCTCGGGAGTTCTTCGATGCCACTGTCGAGAACATCCGCACAATTCTGGACGGCGTGAAGCCTGTTCGTGCCAAGTTCTCGATCGAGATGATGGGCTGGGCGCCCCCGGATGGACCAGATTCCTATCTGCGTTTAATCCGCGCAGTTGACCGCCCCGGATTCGCGGTACATATCGACGTGTGTAACATCATGAACAGCGTGGACAAATTCTACCGGAACGGCGCGGTGACTACCGAATGTTTCCAAAAACTCGGCCGGTGGGTGATGTCGTGTCACGCCAAAGATCTATGGGGTTATCGGACGCACCTCGCCGAAACCATTCCAGGCCGCGGCGGAATCGACTACGCGGCCTACCTGCACGCAATCGCAAGGTATGCGCCGGAAGCTCCTCTAATGCTCGAACATCTAACCAGGCCGGAAGAGTATGAGGAAGGCAAACAGTACATCCAGAAGGTGGCTGCGCAGTCTGGGGTTGCCTTCACTTAAAGCCTCCTATTGCGCGACGTTCTTTCCCAAATGGAATGCCGGCCCAATAGACAAACGGGTCGTATTCCGCGCGCTCTTCAGTAGGTCGGTGAAGAGCGTATTGTGAACGTAATCGGCCTGCATACGCAACGCAAAGTGCTTCGTCACGTTCACTTCCAATCCGCCTCCCACCCCGTAGAATCCGGTCCACTGGGTCTTCTGGCCCGAGGGAGCCAATCCACGCACAACGGCGGTAGCAATGGCATCGGTCGCATGGGGCGTCGCCACCTCATAGATAGCTCCGATGGACGGCCGCGCGAACAAAGTCACTCGCGAGAAATGCCGGTACTCGTACTGCGGCCCGGCGGCAAAGGTTTGGGTCGTTGAGTTAGTCGGAACCGAAAGCTGATAAGTCGGAGGAATCACGCCTGCCAGAACCAGCGGCATCAATTGGGCTTGTATGGCGGATTGCAGCGACGGTTTCAACAAGTTCGCGGTCAACGGCAGAGTGCCGACAACCACGGAATAATCGAATCCCAGCGCCAGCCAAGTCTTGGCGTTGTAACCAAGCTGCAGGTGATAACCCCGTTGACTCAGATTGATATCCGGACTGTTGAAGTAAGCGAAGCCGTTATAAACATCGAACTGGCCCACGTAATCCTGCCCGCAAAACGCCGGTGCCGGAAACAGCAGCGTAAGCAGTCCAAAGAGGCTCAAAACTCGAAACCAGTCCGCGCGCGTCGGCAAGCGATTCTGCATAGCTTGCCATAGTCTACTAAAATTCAGAAATCCAAACTGGT
>JALYVD010000387.1 GCA_030853405.1 Acidobacteriota bacterium
CGATTCCAAGAAGGAAGACAACGCGGACGATCTTTATGCCTGGAGCGAGGTGCGCGATCAATATGAGGCGGCCTCCAGTTTCGCCAGCGCACGGACGGCCTATGCGAGCAGCTTCAACGGCGGGCTAGGGAATAACGGCTACACCGGCAACGGCTACTACGGCGGTAACGGTTTTGGGTCGGGCTATGGTCCAGGCTGGGCCTGGAATGCCGGGTTTAATTCCTGGGGATGGCTTCCCGCGGACGGCGCTTTCTTCAGCCCATTCGGATACGGGTTCTTTGCTCCAGGGGTGGTTGCCTACGCGCCTGTAGCTTACTTGCCAGGCGGCGGCGGTGGAAGAACGATAGCGGTACCGGTCAACCCACAGAAGCCACCCGTCATCGCAGGTCTCCCGGGTAATTCGGCGGGCGTACGGCCTTCCCGTCCTGCCATCTATACAACTACAGGAGCGGCTTATCGAAGCGGTCCCGTTGTTATGGGTGGAGCTCCCGCCACTCACGTAAGTGGAAGCAGTATCGCCGGAGCGGCCCGTGCTTCCTATTCGGGTGGTCCTTCGGCCGGTTCTTCCCGCAGTTCAGCCGGTTCAGGCGGCTATCGCGGGGGTGGCGCCTCGAGCGCACCCAGCGGTAATATGTCCCGGGGCGGTGGTATGTCCGGCGGCGGTGGTATGTCCCACGGTCCGAGCGGCGGCGCAGCCCGTCGTTAAGTTAAGTTCTTCCCGACGTGAAAAGAGGCGGTCCGGTTCCGGCTGGACCGCCTCTAGTCTAATAGGTCAATCGCTACAATAGAGGCAATGGCAGCCCCCGCCTATCGCTTCGCTATTTGTAATGAAATCTTCCAGGGAGCACCGTTTCCCGACGTTTGCAAACAGGTCCAGTCTCTCGGTTACCAGGGCATTGAGTTGGCTCCGTACACGCTGGCTGAAGATGCAACCCTCTTAGGCGTCTCCGAGCGCACTGAGCTTCGCACGCACATGGCGGACGCTAGCTTGGAATTCGTTGGCCTTCACTGGCTTCTAATGTCGCCGCCCGGACTGCACATCACCTCTCCTGACCAGACGACCCTCCGCCGCAGTTGGGATTTTGTTCATCGCGCCATCGATCTCTGTGCCGATCTCGCCGGCTCAAAAGAGAAGGGCAACGGAGTGATCGTCTTTGGATCTCCGAAACAGCGTTCCACCGAAGGCGCAATGCAGCCCCGCCAAGCTATCGATATATTTACTCACGAACTTGCCCACACGGCCCCCCACGCCGAGTCCCGAGGCGTCACCTTGTTGGTTGAGGCGATCCCCGCGTCGCAAACCGACGTTATCACTTGTTTGGCCGATGCCGTCGCCATCGTGAAACAGATCGGCAGCCCGGCCGTCCGGACCATGTTCGACGTTCACAACGCCGTAGATGAGCAGGAATCCCACCCGGCGCTTATTCGGAGATTTTTCCCCTATATCCGGCACATACACGTGAATGAGACCGATGGCCAGGAACCAGGTAGGCGCGACTACGACTTCGGTTCCATTCTCAGCACTTTGTCGGACTTGCAATACTCAGGCTGGGTCTCCGTCGAGGCCTTCGATTTCAGCCGTCCGCCGCTCGATATCGCGCAGCGTGCCATCAGTCATCTAACAGCATCCGAGAGAACGCAAATATCATCATGAATCGTTACATCGTTACCGGCGGCGCGGGCTTTATCGGTTCGGCCGTCGTCAGAGCTTTACTCGCCCAGGGCCGTCGCGTCCACGTTATCGATAATCTCGCCACTGGCAATCTCGACAACCTCGAAGAGGTCGCGGATAAGATCACAGTTCACGAACTGGACATTCGAGACTATGACCGCATAGCCCCCGTGATCGCCGGCGCTGAGCGTGTCTTCCACTTAGCTGCTCTGCCTTCCGTTCCTAAGTCGATCCTGGAGCCTGTGCCGAGCCACGATGTGAATATCAACGGCACGTTCAACGTACTCCGTGCCGCTGCTGAGGGCCGTGTCGGACGTCTGATCTATGCAGCTTCCTCCTCCGCTTACGGCAACACCGAAGTTTTGCCAAAAGTGGAATCCATGGCGCCCCATCCGATGTCGCCTTATGCGGCCCAGAAGCTGATGGGCGAGTACTACGCAGGTGTCTTTTCTCAGTGCTTCGGGCTCGATACCGTTTCCCTTCGCTTCTTCAACGTGTTCGGACCGCGCCAGGACCCGACCAGCGTCTACTCCGGCGTCCTTTCCATCTTCCTTACGTGCCTGATTGAGCGCCGCAGTCCGACAATGTACGGCGATGGCGAGCAATCCCGTGACTTCACTTATGTAGAAGACGTCGCCGCGTTGCTGCTAAAGGCCTCGGAAGCGCCGGGCGTTTCCGGACGGGTCTTCAATGCTGGAAATGGCAATCGGTACACGCTGAATGAGACTTGGCGTCTTCTGCAAAAGATCGAAGGTGTTGACTTGCCCCCGCGCTACGGTCCACCCCGGGCAGGCGATGTCCTTCATTCGCAAGCGGACATAGCGGCGGCGGTGCGAGAACTTGGTCACGATCCACAATTTTCCTTCGAAGAAGGGCTCCGCCTGACGCTCGACTGGTACCGGGCCGATCTTAAGAGCAAAGGCCAGCTTGCCGAAGCGGGCGCTAAACTGGTGTCATAGTCTCGAGAGGATTCCGTCCCCGGCCGATGCCGTTTCTCGAAAATCGATTCGAACGCAATTTCCTAACTACCTCAGTCGATTACGTTTTCAACTGGGCGCGTAAATCCTCGCTCTGGCCGCTCAGCTTCGGCTTGGCCTGTTGTGCCATCGAAATGATTGCCTCCGCTACCTCGCGCTTTGATATTGCCCGCTTCGGCGCGGAAGTGTTTCGCCCCAGCCCCCGTCAATCGGACTTGATGATTGTGGCGGGCACCGTGACGCTTAAGATGGCTCCCGTGCTGAAGCGGATCTATGACCAGATGCCCGAACCGAAATGGGTCATCTCCATGGGCGCTTGCTCGAGCGTTGGCGGCCCGTTTAACACCTACTCGGTCTTGCAGGGTGTCGATAAAATAGTACCCGTCGATGTTTACGTAACAGGCTGTCCGCCGCGTCCCGAAAATCTCTTTTACGCGCTATTGAAGCTGCAGGAGAAGATCCAGCAGACCCCCAATCTGGTACGCAAGCCCACTTATGTCCGCCTCAACGAAAACATGCTGGAAGAGTTTAAGAAACGAGTTATGGTCGCGCAAGTCGCACAGCCAGTCGAACAAACACGAGACGAGTTGGTGACACTCTCGTGACGAACTCATTCCGGCTCGGTACTGACGGCATCTATCGATGCGACGCTTTTCAGCAGTTCGTTTGGCAGGAGCACGGGTTCGGCACACGCGAGGCCAATCCCAAGGTGGACATAACACTTCGCCAGGTTCATTCGAATCGCGTAGTGTATGCAAACGGGCTCCACGACCGCGAAGAAGAAGGCGACGCGCTCATTACGGATCACACCGGGCAAAGCATCGGCATTCGAACCGCCGATTGCGTCCCGATCTTGCTCCTTGATTCGAAGAATCGCGCGATTGCCGCTGTTCATGCGGGCTGGCGTGGCACGGCTTCGGAAATTGTCAAGACGGTTGTCGTGGCCATGAATGAGCGGTTTCGAAGCGAACCCGCCGACATCTATGCGGCGATGGGTCCTTCCATCCGGCCCTGCTGCTACGAAGTCGGCGAGGATGTCGCGGCGAAGTTCTCGGCGCTGTTTCCTGAATGGGGCATTGAGAACGAAGGCATGAAGGTGCGCCTCGATCTGGTGGAAGCCAATCGCCGTCACTTGAAATCGGCGGGCGTGGAAGACGATCGCATCTTCGATTCAGGCCTCTGCACCACTTGTGACGGCGGGCAGTTCTTCTCCTACCGCCGCGAGCCGGAAAATCCGGGACGCATGCTGGCTTCCATCACCCGCCTCGCCTGACGCAATTTTCTCTTCTCGGTACTATGAAACCGAAGGAGAACTAATGAACCGTACGGCTAAAGCCCAGTGGAAGGGCGACTTAAAATCAGGGCAAGGAATCATTTCTTCCGCCAGCGGTGTTCTGTCGAGCACTCCCTATTCGTTTAAAGACCGCTTCGAACAGGGCGCCGGCACTAACCCGGAGGAACTTCTCGCGGCGGCCCACGCCAGTTGCTTCTCGATGGCGCTATCGATGACTCTTCAGGCTGAAGGTCTCAAAGCGGACAGCATCGAAACCACCTGCACTATCACTCTCGACAAAGAAGGCGACGGCTTTGCGATCAAGAAGAGCCATTTGGATCTCGTAGCCAAAATACCCGGCGCGAATGCCGAGGCTTTTGAACGTGCCGCGCAAAATGCCAAAGAAGGCTGCCCGGTTTCGAAGCTCTACGATACGGAAATCACACTAACCTCAAAACTGGAGAATTAGCGTCGGGACGCCCCCCGTCCGGCTTCATCTAATGCGAGCCGAACAAACGGGTATTCCAAATCACATCGCGGGGCATCGACGTTCTCAGCTCGGAAAACTCGGGATGGTCCTGATTGAGCACAACATTGCTGCTCAATCCGCCCGTCACAATGGATGGAACCACCAATACGAGAGACCGCTTGGAATCGAGCCACGCGTCTCCAAACACCCGTGCCGAATCGGAATCTTCGTCGTTCCATCTACTCAACGCCGTGCTGTCCAGCAGCTCCACGGATACCGTATCCGGAATTGTGATATCGATCCACTTGTGAGAGGACGGGATTCTTCCTGTGGCCGTATGCACCAGCATCTCGAGCATTGCGGCGGCAAAGCTGTCGGCTGCATAGATTACCCGTCTGCCTGCTGAATTCCACCGCGCTCCAACCAGGAATGCGCCCGTTCCATCGAAGATAGCGTGCCGGGAATCGGCAATGCGAAACGCTTTCTCAGGCCGGAAGGCCATAGAAGATCTTGCTGAGAATCGCCTCCACCCGGCGTGCGCCAATTTCGGTCAGTGCGGCTTCAATGGGTGCGACATTCGAGAGTTCCCGATGCGGTGTCTTTAGCCATTTGCGAGTTGCATCTTCATCCGCGTTCCAGATTTGCTGCGCCATCGCCGCTACCCGCGCCAGGCGTTCCGTGCGCTCACTCTCGCTCGCCGAAAGCCGCGTCTTACGCCGTTTAAACGTGGCGATGGGAATCACCTGAGCCTGTAACTCTTTGCCGTCGCGCTTCTCCGCGTACACTGTGTGCAGAGTGCGTTCCAGCGACTGCTTCGGCAACCCCTTCCGGACTAGTTCATCCAACTCGCCAATCGTGTCGGCTTTGATGCCGAGAATGCTGGCAATATTATGCGCCGGTATCGTCACAAGCTCATTGTATACCAATTCCAAGCTCAACTGAGCCGAATTGTTCGTGAGGTAACGTGCTCCAATAGAACATGGACGTGCGGCCTGCGGGAACCGATCCTGCGGCAGCGGCAAATGTTAATTCCGCCGCCGCCCGAGTTTCCTCGATTACAAAGCCTGCCGCTGTTCAGCCCGCAGCGCTGCCACTCGCGGCCGGCGACTCGATTTCTTTACTCCTGAAAGAACTTTCGCCACCGGACATCCTGAAACTGCTGC
The DNA here is from genome assembly GCA_030853405.1 of Acidobacteriota bacterium. Lineage (GTDB taxonomy): Bacteria > Acidobacteriota > Terriglobia > Bryobacterales > Bryobacteraceae > Bog-105. Next base: position 5,555 of record JALYVD010000387.1, read on the forward strand.
AAATTCTGGAGCCCCCGGTTCGGCTTGAATCCAGCGCGCTTCTCGCAACGATCCTGCAGGCTGTCTCTGAGCACGACATCGCCGCCGTGCTGTCCACAGTGCAGGAAATGGCGTCGCAGAATCCGCAGCTTGCAGATAGCTTGCGTTCATATCCTGGTCTCAATGCCGTCCGCCCGGAAATATATCAACTCCTCGACCGGCTCTCCTCTGTAGCGAAATTCAGCGCGGAAGAGAAGCTCGGGCAGGCTGCGGAACTCGTCGATAGGCACTCGGCGATGAAACTGCTGGATTGGGATACGCCGCCAGGCGCCTTACTTGGTATGGGGCGCACTCTGCTGGATGCGGGAGGACTTGGCAACTATGTCAAAGCCGACGATGTGGCCCAAGTGATGATCGATGCGCTGCGCTTCCTTCCCATCCCGGATGAAGTGCGAATCGCGGCAATCATCGAGAGCCGCCGCAACGGCCAGGTACACGCTAGCCGCCGGTCTCTGCCCTGGGACCGCGCGGCCTTTCGGCTGCGTTCCCGCTGGACGCTCATTCTGCTGCTTCTGCTTGTTCTAGCCAGCCTCCTGGTATTGCTAACAAAGTAAACTATTGCAAACAGAACCGCGCGCGTCCAATGCTAGCT
>JALYVD010000393.1 GCA_030853405.1 Acidobacteriota bacterium
AATCCATGCTGCAGGACTGCCTGGTAACGGTCTGATAGGCTGGTTTTTTCACCGTAAGCCGCCAGCTTTGACCCGCTAGAAATACCATGCTTCCCGACATCGCGCTACAAAACGCTTTAGAAACTGCGGATGTCCAATCCCGGCGTGCGCTGGTGGATCGGGTTGCCTCCAGTGAACTCTTCCAGAAGGCTCACCGCCTCCGGGAGTTTTTGTTATATGTAGCGGATTGTACTCTCAGCAACAGGCCGACGGACGTGCGAGAGCAGGCTATCGCGGAGCGGGTTTTTGGACGTAAACCAGAATTCCAGACGGCGGAGGACAGTATCGTCCGGGCTGAGGCGCGCAACCTTCGTAAGCGTCTGGACACCTTCTTCGAGACAGAGGGCAAAGAGGAACAGGTGGTCATCCTGATGCCAAAGGGTGGATACTGGCTGGAATTTGAGCGGCGGTCGCCGGAGATAGAGTCTTCTACGCTCCCGCCCTCCCTGGAAGCGGGGATCGAGACGCGCCGATTACTGCCACCGAACGTACTCTCACGGATTCACGACCCGACACTTAACGCCGTACTAATGACTGGGCGGCTCCGGATGTTATGCGTGGCACTTAGCCTAGTAACCGTTGCGGCCGTGGGGCTTGCGGTTTACTGGCACGGCAACGCTTCGCGGCTTCAGAACCGGTTCCGGACTGGCACGCCTACCCTGCCGTTTTCGGCCTTGTTTAACGATGACCAGGATACCTTCATCATCACAAGCGATACCGGGCTGTTACAAATTTCTTCTCTCGTGCACCGGCGTATCACGCTTGATGAGTATATGGCCCGGACTTATCCGGTCGTTCCTCAAACCGAACTGCGCGATTTGATCCGGAACTGGAATTTATACGAGTTTACCGACGGGCGCGAGATGGCGACTGCGGGGTTGATCATGAGTAGCAATGCGCAATACGCGCAACACATCGCCTTGCGATCGGGCCACGAAGTGCAGCTCGAGGATTTCAAGGATCACAATACGATTCTGATCGGGAGCCCGGTTAGTAATCCGTGGGCTCAGCTTTACGAGGACAAATTAAATTTCCGGTGCGAGATGGACGAGGGAGGGCGAATCAGTTTTCGCGATAGATCGGCACTGGGGAACGGGATTGGACTATACCCAAGCGCAAACGATATTCAGCACAATCGCACGTACGCGCGCCTGGTTTTCGTGCCGCGGATCTCCGATGCCGCTTCGACGTTGCTGATAGCCGGTACAACCGCTCAATCGACGCAAGCGGCCGGAGAACTGGTGGTTGACCGGGAGCGAATGTCCCAAGTCCTGCGTTTGATCGGTCTAAACTCTAGCGGACCGCCGCATTATTTCGAGATACTGATTCGGTCGAATAATTTTGTGGGTGGAGCGATTTTGCCGGAGGTGGTTGCGTGGCGGCTGAAGCCCGCGCCGGAACGGTAGAAGGGTAGGAAAGGGGGTCGGGTAGGAAAGCGGGTCGGCCTGAACTTTTCCCGTTTCAAAACTCGAAAACGGAGGCAGGGCGCTTTGCCAAATTTTTTGAGATCACCGCTTGCCGCTAAACACCAGGCAATCATGCCAAGGCAATTGCGGTCGGTCCAACCCGGTGTTCTTTATCACGTCACTCAGCGGGGCGTGGACCGGCAGCGAGTGTTCTTTTAGCGATGGAGACCGGAAGGCGTATCTGGCTCTGATCAGGGCCAATCTGGCGGATGCCAGCGTCAGCGTCCAGGCTTGGCGCCTGATGAATAACCATGTGCACTGGATGGTGAAGCCGGAGCGAGAGGATTCGTTGGCCGTGCTGTTCCGGCGTGTTCACGGTCGCTACGCGCAATATCTGAATGCGCGGCGCGGGCGGAGTGGGCATCTGTGGCAAAACCGTTATTTTGCCTGTGCGGTGGAGGGTGGACATTGCGGGAACGCGCTGCGCTACATCGAAATGAATCCCGTGCGCGCCGGAATTGCCGCCGAACCTGCGTCCTATCGATGGTCAAGCGCACGGCAGCACCTGGGCGGACCAGATAGCGGCGGAGCCTTGCCGGGCCTCGATTGGTCTATTTGGCGGGAGTTTGGCGAGGTGAGTGGTTGGCGTGAACTTCTCGGATGGGAGGAGACGATGACGGAAGTCGTTGCGTTTAGGAGATGCACCTACGCGGGCAAGCCCTACGGAACGGCAGAGTTTGTGCTCGAAATGGAGAAGCGTTTCGGACGGAAGTGGCGCACACCGGGCCGACCACGTAAACCGGTTGGCTCGATAACGGGGACGGAGTGGACTGCCTCTGTATCAGCCATTTAAAAAGGGGAAAGTTCAGGCTGACCCGTTTTTGACCCGTTTTTAAGAGTTAGCGAGGCTGTCTGTGGTAGCATTTGCCATATGAGGGCGAGGTTTTTGCTGGGAGCTCCTGCTTGCACAGCTTCCTGACGACGTGGATAGCGTCCTTCCAGGAATTTCTACTTCTTTCAAAGCGCGCATACGCTAACATCCTCCGCCGTCCCCACTACTACGACGACGTCCTCGTTCAAATGGACATCATCGGGTTCGGCAGCATACCCATTGTCCTCCTGACGGGCGCTTTCAGCGGCGCAATCATCACTTTGCAAATGGCTCGCGCCCTGAACTCCTATGGGGCCAGCAGCCAGGTCGGCTCCATCGTCGCACTCACGGTAGTTCGCGAACTTGGCCCTTTATTGACCGCCATCGTCGTAACAGGCCGCAATGCTTCTGGTATTGCGAGCGAACTAGGTTCGATGAAGGTAACCGAGCAGATCGACGCCATGCGCGCGCTCGGCACCGACCCCATTCAAAAGCTCGTAACACCGCGGCTCCTCGCGACCGCCATTATGCTTCCGTGCCTGACCGTTGTGGCCGACGCCGTAGGCCTCTTCGGGGCTTATTTAGTGGCCGTGCCGCTTTTGCGAATCATCCCGGCCGCTCAGTATTGGTCTACTTCGTGGCGTGCTCTTGTCATGAACGATATGGCGCAAGGTCTCATCAAGCCATTTGTTTTCGGCATGTTGATCGCCTTGGTCGGATGCTTCTATGGTCTGCGCACTTCCGGTGGGACGCAGGGAGTCGGGCGAGCCACTACCAGCGCGGTTGTGTCGGCGTCCATTTGGATCTTCTTCGTGGCGTTTCTGATTGACAAGATCTTCGTGAACCTATAGATCACCATGGGGGACAATGCCGATCCGATTCTGGAGTTCAACGATGTCAGCGTCAAATTTGGTGAGACTTGGGGGCTGCACGATCTTTCGCTCAAGCTGTCTTCGGGCGAAACTTACATCATCTTTGGGGCGGCGGGCAGCGGTAAGACAACTCTGCTTAAGGCCGTAATCGGACTGGTTCAGGTGGACAGCGGAGAAATTAAGCTGTTTGGGGAGGATGTGACCCGGATGGATGAACATGGGCTTTTCAAACTGCGCAGCCGGGCCGGGATGCTGTTTCAGGAAGGCGGCCTTTTCGATTCCCTGCTGGTAGGAGAAAACGTCGAATATCCTCTGATAAACCAGCAGACCTCCGGCGCCACAGACAAGACGCAAGGTGATACGGAGCAGCGGGTAAAAGAGGCTCTACGCTTCGTGGAACTGGAGCAGACTTTCGAGAAATTCCCCAGCGAACTCTCAGGCGGTATGCGCCGCAGAGTGGGAATTGCGCGCGCGATCGTAACCAATCCACCGCTCGTTCTTTACGATTCGCCTACCGCCGGGCTCGATCCGATCACTGCCAACACCATCATGGCGCTCATCGTTAAGCAGCGCGACGTCCAGAACACCGCGTCGCTGATTGTCACTCATCGCTACCAGGATGGCGAGTTGATGGCAAATTTCCACTACGACCCGCGGCGGCAGGAGCTTGTACCGTTGAGCGAGGATGAGCAGAAAGATGGCGCTCGCGGAACCAGGTTCGTGGTCATGAAAGAAGGCCAGATTGTCTTTTTTGGCACTCGCCACGAATTGGAAGCGTCAGAAGATGAGTACGTGAAGAGGTTTGTAAGACACGAGGTTTAGGATGGCGAACAAAGAAAAAGTAGGATGGGCGCAGTTTCGAGTCGGCATTTTAGGAATGGTCGCGCTGTTTTTTGTCATCCTGATGATTTTCCTGCTCACCGGCAGCATGAACTGGTTCAGACATCAGAGTCAGCTGCATGTCTATCTCTCGGATGCCGCCGGACTTGGCGCCGGTGCACCAGTGCGCATTAACGGCATTCAGGCGGGCAAAGTGAATCAGGTTCAGCTTTCCGGAGAAACAAATCCGCAACGCATAATCAGAGTGGATTTCCAGGTGGACGAGGAGATGCTGAAGCAGATTCCGGTCGATTCCGTCGCCTCTGTTGGTTCCGACAATCTACTCGGCAGTACGAAATTTCTAGAGATCGATAAAGGGTCGAAGCCGGACACCGTCCAGGCCGGCGCCACGATGAAGGCCGAGGCAACGCAGCAATTCGATCAACTGGTGAAGCAAGGCTTCGGCGTCCTCGATTCAGCGCAGGGAATTTTGGTGAAGATCCAGGATATTGTTGGGCAGGTGGAGGACGGTAAGGGAACCATTGGAAAATTTCTTGTCGATCCCACACTTTACAACAGTCTGCAAAATACCGTTTCGCAGGTGCAGCAACTTGCTACTACTTTGAACTCTCGCAGCGGCACCATCGGTCATTTGATTAACGACCCCACGCTTTACAACCAAGCCGCCGGGTTGATCACTCGCATCGATACCATTACTCAGGATCTGCAGAAGGGTCAGGGAACCGCTGGGCAGCTGCTTAAAAATCCCAAGATGTACAACGATCTTGATACCTCGATGCAGCAACTGAATACGCTGCTGGCAAACCTTAACGCTGGCAAGGGCACTGCCGGCCAACTCTTGCATAGCGACAAACTCGCGAACCAGCTTTCGGCGACACTCCAGAAAATCGACGTAACCATCGACAAGGTCAATTCCGGCCAGGGGACAATCGGGCAGTTGCTTGTGAATCCGCAGTTGTATGACTCCCTGAACGGCTCAACTCGCGACCTTCAGGATCTGCTCAAGGCTTTTCGCGAGAACCCGAAGAAATACCTCAGTATCAAACTGCATATTTTCTAGTTGAAACGACTGATTATCAATGCCGACGATTTCGGCTTCACAACAGATGTGAACGCCGGAATCGTTGATGCACATCGCAATGGCGTTCTCACCGCCACCACGCTGATGGCGAATGGCGACGCATTCGAGGACGCCGTCCGATTGGCGCATGACACTCCCACGCTCGATATTGGATGTCATCTGGTTCTGGTCCAGGGCCGGTCTGTCGTCAGTGGCCGCGCTTTCCCGGAGCGCTTGCAAGACGTATACATCGCGCTCGCCAAAGGTGAAATCGACGTATATCACGAACTACGCGCCCAGATAGAGAAGATCCTTGCGGCCGGTCTGCTGCCCACGCATCTCGATTCGCATAAGCACACTCACGTTGTTCCGAAGGTGTTCCGGGCCGTCGTCAGGCTAGCGCACGAATTCGGAATTCCGAATATCCGGCTGCCGCTCGATACCGCGCTTCCGGTGCCAGATATTTCGCGCCGTCTGCTGCGGCGCTACTACGCCCGGCTCGCCCGCGAATATAACGTGCGCATGACGGACCATTTCATCGGATTTCGGATGACGGGTTCGTTGAACGAAGCAACCTTCGCCGCGGCCCTTAGGCTGCTGCGCGAGGGTACGACGGAGTTCATGTGTCATCCCGGTTATCTCGGCGCTGATTTGAAGAGTGCGGCAACCCGGTTAAAGGAGTCGCGCGTAATCGAATTAGAAGCGCTGGTGTCGCCTCGCGTCCGCGAAACTATGGCTGCAGAATCAATCCACTTGGAGGCTTTTCGTACGGACTCCACACAGGTTGAACGATGAAACGTCCGTCAAAAATCGCCATGTACACCTTTGTATTGGCAATCTTAACTGGATCGATCGCAAAAATGTCATCAGACAGCACGACCATATCCGCGAGCTTCCCCGGTTCAATAGTGCCCTTGATCTTGTCATCGAAACTCGCGTAGGCTGAACCCACGGTATAGGCCCGCACGGCTTCTTCGACTGAGATCTTCTGCTCTGGCACCCAGCCCTCTGGATGCTTGCCGTCTAGAGTTCGGCGTGTGACTGCCGCATAGATGCCCATCAACGGAGTCATTGGAGCAACTGGCCAGTCGGAGCCAAACGCCAACGTTGCTCCTGAATCAAGCAGGGATCTCCACGCATAACTCGTCTTCGCACGCTCCGGGCCGATACGCTTCTCCGCCCAGCGCCCATCGTCAATCGCGTGATACGGCTGCATCGAAGCGATCACATGCATCCGGCTGAACCGCGGAATATCGGACTCGCGCAGGTGTTGAGCATGTTCAATTCGCAAGCGGCGATCTCGCGGCCCATGTTCCCGCTCAAGACGCTCGTACATGTCGAGAATCGTTGCATTCGCGCGGTCGCCAATCGCGTGAATTGCGATCTGAAGACCTGCCGCGTCGGCATTCTCAAGGTTCATCCACATCTGCGCCGGATCGGCCAGTTCCGCGCTCGCGATACCAGACGTTTTGGGCGCATCCAGATAAGGCTGGAAAAACAGCGCGGTGGTGGAACCAAGCGACCCGTCCGCAAAACCCTTCACTCCGCCGATGTGCAGATATTCGTTTCCAAAATCCGCTATTACTCCTACTTGCGCAAGATTCCTCCATGACATAAGCGGTTGATGCCCGGAGATACGGACTCTCAACTGCCCGTTATGAAGCATCGTTTCATACGCACGCAGAACATCGGGAGAAGCGGACATGTCCTGAACACTGGTCACGCCCTGCGCATTGGCATAGGTCTGCGCCGCACGAATAGCCGCGACGATCTGATCCTGGTTGGGCGGCGGCATGACTTTATAGACCAGATCCTGCGCGCCGTCTTTTAAGATGCCAGTCGGATTCCCGTGAGCGTCACGGACGATCACGCCGCCCGGAACATCCTTCGTGTTCTTATCGACACCGGCCAGTTTCAACGCAACGGAGTTAGCGAGCGACATATGTCCATCCAGCCGCTCGATGAACACCGGCCAGTCTTGCGTCACGCCATCGATCAGTTCATGGGTGGGCAATTGGGCCGGCGACCAGTTCTCGTGATCCCACTCTCCGCCTGTTATCCATTGGCCGCGCGGCACATGTTGTGCGAACTCCGCAAGAGTATTGCGAAACTCGGCGGCGCTCTTCGAATACCGCAGTTGTGGTCCTGCCAGAGCCGCACCGCCATCGTAGAAATGCACATGCGCATCGTTGAAGCCCGGCAGTACGCGCCTGCCGTGAAGGTCGATTACGGTCGAGCCGCTTTGCTTCAGTTTGAGGATTTCAGACGTGGTCCCGACCGCCACAATGCGATTGCCGCTGATCGCCACCGCCGCGGCTTCTTTTTGCTCAGGATTGCCGATCCAGATTTTGGCGTTTGTAAAGATCAACGTCGGCGGAGGCTGGGCGTTGACAAGCGCCGTGAAAAACGTAAGCGCGATTACTGCGTGCTTTGTATGCCAGCTTCGCATTCGAACCCAACATACTGCACTTCTTCTTCCAAGTCGAATCCGAAACGGTCCCGGACCCTCTTCTTCAACTCGCGAATCA